>JBEIGU010000314.1:0-1115 GCA_040381765.1 Leptolyngbya sp. | reverse complement strand
TTTTCGGAGATCTTTTTGTTTCTGCAGAAACATCCCCAGGTCAACCATTGGCGATCAGCGGTGATCTTTCCCCGGGCCAGCCTGGAGCCCGACGATGCCATCGCCTATGGTGTCCTGCTTACCAGTGACCACTGCCAGCGGGTCTACCTCGACCAGTTGCCCGATCACCCCTCCGTTAGTCTAGGTCTGGTTCAACTCATGGTGACGCCCCCTGGCCAGGCACCGGAGCGAGCCCGCCAATTGATCAGCCAGGCCACCGCTACCCCCCCGCCAATTCTTGATTTAGATCGAATAATAGAATTAGTGGAGACGATATTGGTTTACAAATTCCCCCAACAGAGTCGAGAGGAGATCACCGCCATGCTAGGTCTCAGTGCCCTGAAACAAACCCGGGTATTCCAGGAGTTTTACGAAGATGGTCAACGGGACGGTCTTGAACAAGGTCGGCAGGAAGGTCTAGCGGAAGGTCTAGCGGAAGGTCGGCAGGAAGGCCTGGAGGAAGGTCGCCAGCGGGAAAGTTTAGCCCTGGTGCGGCGTCTATTGGGGCGCCGTCTGGGGGATTTACCCGAGGTCTGGAGAGATCGCCTGGCGGACCTGGGCCTGGGGCCCCTGGAGGAGTTGGCCGAGGCCCTGTTGGACTTTCAATCCCTGGTGGATCTGCAGGACTGGTGGGAGCAATGGCAGCAGCAGCAAGGGGCCATGCTGGCTGCCCTAGTGGAGCACCTGGGTGAACCCCTGGAGAATTGGGACCCGCCATTACTCACCCAGGTGCAGCGGTTGGGCCGGCAGGAGTTGACCACCCTACAGGGGGATCTGCCAGGGCTTAAGGACCTGGGGGATCTAGCCAGCTGGTGTGATCAGGCCAAGCAGCGAGCCTAGTACTAGTATGGCGCGGCATCAGCGGTTAAATTATGCAGCCCTTTGAAAGGAGGTCAGAGGTAGGATGGGCAAAGGGCCTGAGCCCGTAGTTCACCACTCTAGTTTGGACTAACTGTTATCCAGCGTTGCCCAACTGGATAGCATGAAAAACTTGCTCAACCCCTCATCGGGGTTAAACCAAAGGGATTGGCTGTAAATATCCTCGAACCTAAGCTGCCGTTGGGTTCGAGTGACTA
>JBEIGU010000313.1:0-1220 GCA_040381765.1 Leptolyngbya sp. | reverse complement strand
TGGGTGCGGCGATCGCCCTTCGCCCAGACCCTGCCACCAGTTCATCTCTGGCATCGATCTCAAGGGTAGCTAAGTATCTTCTCGGATTGGAGCCCCGAAGCCTGTATCATTTTCACCTGGGGGCAAAAACTGACGGTGGGCCAGGGCTGAAGGGCTGAAAGCTAATTTCTACCAGGCTTGCGACAGTTTGGGTTAGTTGCCAACCAGAAGGCGTTAGCAGCTAACGAGAAGGCGTTTACTGAAAACGGGTTCACGTTTGCTGATAACAAGTAGGCGTTTGCTGATAACAAGTAGGTGTTTGCGGGGTAGGGGTTGGCAGTGGTAGCGGAGTGTTCAGGAAACCCGGTTAGATCAGGCTGAAACCATTGATTTCTCGTTGCCAGCATCAGAATTTACACAAGATTCTGATCACTCTCGGAAATGATCTGAAGAAATACCACCTGATAGGCTCAAATGGCAAAATTTACCTGTAGCCTAAAAGCCTGGAGACCCTCTATCTGGCTATGGCAACGGTTCACTTTAAGGGCAAGTCCTACGTCCAAAATCACCATCTAACCCTTAAGTACCATCATTTGGTGCCCAATCCTGCTGCCAGCCTGACGGACAAAATTAGCCTCCACGACAACCTGATCATCTATGGAGATAACCTGCTAGCACTAAAGGCCCTGCTACCGACCTATGCAGGCAAGGTGAAGTGTATCTATGCCAATAGCCCGGTTGATAAGGAAGATTTAGCCCGTCATGACAAATGGCTGTGTATGATGATGCCGCGCCTGAAGTTGCTGCGAGAGCTTTTGCGGGATGATGGGGTGATTTTTGTCTTTATTGATGATAATGAAGCCCATCATCTCCAAATACTGATGGATGAGGTTTTTGGCGAGGAATACTTCATAGGTAGCCTAGTTTGGAAAAGACGACAAAATGTTGACAGCCGAGCGAAAAATAGTTTGTCTGTTGATCATGAATATGTATTAATTTATTGTAAATCTGCCGAGACTCTTTTGCGAGGAAAAGAAAAAGATTTAGGACGGTATAGTAATCCAGATAACGATCCAAGGGGTGAATGGGCTAGTGATAATTGGCTCTTCCGGTCTGACCATGCGACTTTAAAGCTCGAGAAGCTTAAAACCCCATCATACCAATGCTTACAAGCCTTAAGTCCTGCAAAAAGAACTCTAAAGACTTATTTTTTCGCTAAAAGCCTTGCATAGCAGTACTTT
>JBEIGU010000312.1:0-1471 GCA_040381765.1 Leptolyngbya sp. | reverse complement strand
ATTGGCGTTAATTGACGCTGCCAGTGTCCTTTATTTTTAGAACATTCGTCCTATTTGCTGGTCTGATGCTTGTATCCCTGCTAATCCTTGACCGGCCAAGTTAGTTGTCGTCAACCGGCCAAGTTAATTGTCGTTCAATAAGGGGGGCTTTGGTGGAGATCGATCTGGTGGCCCGGCGCCCCAGTTCTCCAGTTTTTAGTTAACCGTCACCAGTGGGGTCAATCCCGGCAAATCCTCCATGGCCGATACCGCTATCAAGTTAACAGGGCAACCCCTTGCCCCTGCTGCCCTACCCCCCATGGGCTGTGGCACCTGGGCCTGGGGCAATCGTCTGCTGTGGGGTTACGATCCCGCCATGGATGGGGAATTACAGCGGGTGTTTGACCGCTGTGTGGCCCAGGGGGTAACCCTGTTTGACAGCGGTGACTCCTACGGTACGGGGCGGCTCAACGGTCGCAGTGAAGCCCTGCTGGGGGCCTTTGCCCAGGCCTACCTGGGGGAGAATCAGGGTCAGATTTGCCTGGCCACGAAGTTGGCGGTCTATCCCTGGCGTTTGACCCCGGCGGCGGTGGTGCGGGCGGCGGCGGCCTCTGCCCAGCGTCTGGGCCGGCCCATTGATCTGGTGCAGATGCATTGGTCAACCGCCAACTATGCCCCCTGGCAGGAGGGTGCCTTTCTGGAGGGGTTAATCCAGCTCTACCAGCAGGGGCAGGTGCGGGGGGTGGGGTTGTCTAACTTTGGCCCCCGGCGGTTGCGGCTGGCCCACCAGCGGTTGGCGGCGGCGGGGGTGCCCCTGGTCAGTCTCCAGGTGCAGTATTCCCTCCTATCCACCTACCCGGTCACCGATCTGGAGCTGAAGGACCTCTGCGATCAACTGGGGATCCGATTGATTGCCTATAGCCCCCTAGCCCTGGGGATTTTGACCGGTAAGTATGGCCCTCAGGGGCCCTGGCCGGCGGGGCTGCGGGGGTGGTTATTGCGTCAGTTGGTGCCAGCGGTGGAGCCCTTACTGGCGGCGCTGCGGGCGATCGCCGCCGAGCGGGGCAAAACCCCCGCCCAGGTAGCCCTCAACTGGTGCATCGCCAAGGGCACCCTGCCCATCCCTGGAGCTAAAACCCTGGCCCAGGCGGAGCAGAACCTGGGAGCCCTGGGCTGGCACCTGGATGGCGGTGAAATAGGAGAACTAGATCAGGCCAGCCGCCGCTGCGATCGTCAGATGGTGCAGAATATTTTCCAGTCTCGCTAGGGCAAGACTTCTGTGAGAGTCGTATTGATTAAACCGGTTGCAGTGAGACTATCTTATTAAACTGTCTGAAATCCTGAGAGTATTAGAGAACTCCATAAAATGATTGATCCAATAGTTAGGTTGATTTACCCGTAATTTCCACAAACCACTTTGGCAAATTGGGGAGTCGCTGAATCTGTTGTTCCAACTCAGCCATTGCTTGTTGGGTCAGCTTCACCCCTGTTT
>JBEIGU010000311.1:0-1478 GCA_040381765.1 Leptolyngbya sp. | reverse complement strand
TGGGGAAAATCAAACGGCAGATCCGTTTTACACACTGTCATGGCAAAATAAAAGCACTTATTTTCTTGAAGAGTCTGATTCTAAAGCGTTTCAGGCTCTTTTTTCTGTGATCTATTTATCCTTCGTGAATTATCCAGGTTAAGTAGATCGCCTCCTGATTTCCTACCCTGGGCAGCCCCTTCACCCCTGACCGTTCTGCTATCAATAACCCTGGAGCCGGATGGGACTCAGCGCTACAATAGTGACAACATTGATCGCCAGCCTTTCCCATGACTCAAGCCGCGCAGCCAACGGCCAGCCAATCCTATTTAACCCTGGAGGACTACCTGGCCTACGACGATGGTGGGGATAGGCGCTACGAATTAGAAAATGGAACCCTGGTGGAAATGCCTTCAGAGAGTGACATCAATGGCTTGATTGTGGTGATTCTGATGTTTGCCCTCAGCCGTTTTGTGCCCCCCGATCGCTTCCGCATCAAAACGGAAATCGCCGTGGGGGGCTATCGGGCAACCGCCCGGGTGCCTGATTTGATGGTGCTGACGGAGGCCGCGGCAGCGGCACTCCAGGGGGCCACGCGCAGCATTTTACTGGCGGATATGCCGCCCCCCGCCCTGGTGGTGGAGGTGGTGTCGCCAGGAGTTGAAAACCAACAGCGGGATTACCGCTACAAGCGATCGGAATACGGGGCGCGGGGAATTCAGGAATATTGGGTGGTCGATCCAATGGTAGCCCAGGTGATGGTATTAACCTGGGTAGCTGGGCTCTACGAGGAAGTGGTGTTTACGGGAGACCAGCGGATCGTTTCGGCCCTCTTTCCAGCCTTGCAACTGACCGCGGCTCAGGTATTGGCAGCCAAACTGGATTAGCTGGGCGATTTTGAAGACTATGCCACCCTGGGTATCCCGGAATATTGGATTGCCAATTATGCTGCGATGGGGGGCATCCACGGCCCGCTGCACATCCCGGGGCGCAGGGCCCACCGTTGCTCTAGATCAAAGAGATCGGGCTGTTTGGCCCGGGTCAGCCCCTCGTCAATCTCCCGCACCTCCTGATCTAAACGCAGGGGGTAGAGTTCTGGGGGTTGGCCGCCAGAATCAGGATTTTCTTGGCCAGGGGGTTACTCATGGGGCGGGTGGGGCTGAACTGGGCAGGTGATTACTATTTTCGGCGATTATCTTGACTAATCCGGTCATTTTTACAACTTCTTCTTAAGTCGATCGCCGCTTGATCTCCTGCCCTGGGCGATGGGTAGCAAGTTAGACTCTGAGACCTTCTGTCAAGAGGTGGCTGGAAGGGCGTAGATATAGGGACTGAAGTCAAGGTTTTTCGGCGGTTTACGGACAGTTTTGATAACACCGATGTCTCGGTTTTCAGGCGCAGCTAAATAGGCAACCGGGTCGGTTGCTTGGCCCTTATTGTAGGCATGATTGAAATGATAAAGACCGCGCCAAACCATTTCCATGGAGATCCGTTCGAGG
>JBEIGU010000310.1:0-1484 GCA_040381765.1 Leptolyngbya sp. | reverse complement strand
TCCAGCAAGCTTTTCAGGAGATTTTGGCGATTGACGGCTGTAACCTATACTAAGTAGGGCTTTCAGCGGTTTTTTCAGTTAAAAAGCAACAGGTCTATTATCCTGACGGAGGTGGATGACATCTGCGACGGTCGGGTCCCCATCCTTAAGCATGATGGAGACGAGGCGGATTGGCATGGGTGGGACCGGTACAAGGGTGACCCGGCCCAGGAGCTACCGGTTTACCCCTGTCCAGCCCTGGATGAACGCTACTACGGTGACCTGCAGGGTCTGGATAAGGCGGAGACGGCGGCCAAGTTTGGCGAGGAACAAGTCCAGCTCTGGCGGCGGTCCTACCACACTGCCCCGCCCGGTGGAGAAAGCCTGGCGGATACCGTCAAGCGGACGGTGCCCTTCTTTTGCGATCGCATCCAAAAGCACCTGATCGCTGGGGACGACGTTTTGGTTGCTGCCCACGGTAACTCCCTACGATCCATTATTAAACACCTGGAAAATCTCTCGGAGGAGGAGATCGTTAAGGTGGAACTGGGCACCGCCGTGCCCATCGTTTACGACATCGATGGTCAGGGTCAGATGACCAGCAAAGTGATTCTGGCTTGAACCCTGGGCATCCCGGGCTAACCACCTGGGCCCCAAACTCTGCAAACACTCCCTAATTCTGGACGGCGGTATGCAAACACCGATTGAACATGATTGCCCCCGGCGCTTGGCGGAGGCGGATCTGCGGCCTAGGGGACGGGTTTTCCCCAGTCCGATCAGCTGGCGCGACCAGATCCTCTATCAAATCCTGCCCGATCGCTTTAGTGATGGCCAGGAGGACCACGGTCCCTGCTTTAACCCTAACCAGGCCCAGGCCTACCGGGCACCCCACAGGGCTGACTGGATGGCCGCCGGGCAATCACTTTAATGGGGGTACTCTGAGGGGCATCCAGACTAAACTCGACTACCTGCAAGGTCTGGGGGTAACCACCCTGTGGCTCAACCCCCCCTGGAAACAACGGGCTGACCTGCAAACCTACCATGGCTACGGCATCCAGAACTTCCTGGAGATTGATCCCCGGTTTGGCACCCGCCAGCAGCTACGGGACCTGGTGGATGCGGCCCACGACCGGGGTTTGTACGTGATCCTGGACGTGATCTACAACCACAGCGGCAGTAATTGGTTCTATCGAGACGAGCACGACACCCCCCAGGAGAAACTACCCTATAGCCCAACCTCGCCCTATGCCGTCCACGGTTGGCGCTCCGCCACCGGCACCAGTATCCCGGTTCCCCTCGGGGATGAGGATGGGGTGTTGCCCGAAGAGTTTCAGAATCTAGACTGGTATAACCGCGCCGGCATGATTACTTGAGTTTGGACTAATTCTGTAAAGGAAGGCAGTCAATGAGTGACACTGACTGCCGTAAGGTCAATGAAGTAGAAATTCGATTGACCCTATGATTTTCAACCAACTTCAGCAATTTCGCCAAACCCTGTACAATAC
>JBEIGU010000309.1:0-1672 GCA_040381765.1 Leptolyngbya sp. | reverse complement strand
GAAGGAAGGGAGACTCCTGAGTAATATTACGTTAAGAGGTTGTTTGAAAAGGGCTCAGGTATAATTCGCCGCCAGGGGGTCGCCAAAATACTGAATTTTGCGGTGATTATCCTACTCCATAGGTATAGTTTGAGACTCTCTTTGGCTTTTCAAACAACCTCTAAGTGAGGTAAGGTAGCCGATGGGTAACAGGGTTGGGTTAGTTAATAGCGCAAGTGATGGATACGGCCCTGCTTGATTTGGACTACCGGGTGGTTAGAGGCCCTCACCAGATGCTCATCATGGGTGGTGACAATTACGGTAATGCCAATGGAGTTAAGTTTCTTCAAGATTTTAATCACCTGCAATGAGTTATCCCCATCCAGATTGCCGGTGGGTTCATCCGCCAACAGTAATGGGGGTGTATTGACCACGGCACGGGCGATACTCACCCGTTGTTGTTCCCCTCCGGAGAGTTCATCGGGAAAACACTGGGCCTTGGTCTGCAGCCCGACCATTTTCAAGGTAGGCCAGAGACGGCGATGGATCTCCTTGCGGGTAAAGCCCTGAGCCCAGAGGACAAAGGCTACGTTTTCAGCCACGGTACGGCGGGGGATCAACTTATAGTCCTGGAAGACAATGCCAATGCGACGACGCATCATGGCCAGGCGATTCCCTCGCAATTGGTCAATAGGTTGGTTGTCGATCAAAATATTGCCCGCCGTAGGTCGCTCATGGCCATAGAGCAGCTTTAGCAGGGTAGACTTGCCCGAACCAGATGGCCCCGTCACAAACAAAAAGTCTCCCTGGTTAACCGTTAAGTTAGCTTCTACCAGAGCATTACTGCCGTTGGGGTAAATTTTTTCCACCTGGGTCAGGGAGACAATGGCCCGGCCGGGCTGAGCCCGGGGAGATGGGGCAGTCTGTTGGCCAACGGGAAGGGAACCTGAAGTAGACAGCCCTCCAGGAGTAGCCACTAGTTTAAAGCGGTCCTGTAACTGGGTACGCACTGCTTCCGGCAGGTTAACCAGGCGTTGGTCATCAGTGGGGCGGGGTAAAACTGATGTCATAGAAAGTGTCCTGACTGAACAGAGGGCTGAACCAAGCTCGATTAGGGTAACACTAGATAACCAGGGTTGCTAGTGGTGCCTCACCTCTGGGCCTCAAGCATTATGGCTGGCTATTCTAACGGAATTGGAGAGAGTGGCCCGGCTACCATTGGTTTTTCCAATAAACTAGATACTTTCCCATAAGTAAAGCTTTGACCAGAACCCTTAGGATAGGGCTGATCGGTCAAAGCTAATACTGAGCCGGCGTTCTAGATCGCCTCTTCCCCCTTGCAGGTGACTAGGGCAATACCGCTTTGGCTATCCCTTAGCTCCTTGGTCAATCTACTGGGTCTGGTGCCATTCCCTGAGGAGCAAAAAAAAAGCCCCCAGGCATAGACGGTAACGATCGCCGACCATGGCCCGGGGGGTATCAGTAGTCCCGTTAAATTAATTGGCCCAGGTGAAAAATTGAGACATCCCTGGAACTGGGAGATTCGGCCCTTTGGCCGAATCTCCTCTTTAAGCTTGAGTTCCCCTTGCCTGTAGCTAAACTGCCCCGCTAGCCATTACCATCTCCAGCCTCCGCCCCAGGACCGGTTTCAGAGGTGACAGGGGCGACTTGTTGGCGTTCTTCCCGTTTCTTC
>JBEIGU010000308.1:0-1682 GCA_040381765.1 Leptolyngbya sp. | reverse complement strand
TGAGCTTTTGGGCAGTTTTAATATACAAAGACTTGAGCGTATCGGTCAGTTGAATCGGGGGAGTTGTAGTCATCGGGGATTCACCAGGCTAAATGTTTCTCCTATTATCCCAGGATCACATATTTTATGGAAGTCTCTTAGGAAAATGTACCACCGAGCATGGAACCATGAAGATTGAGTTTTTTCAGGGTTTACGGGGGCTGAAGGGCAGTAATCTACCGACGGAGATTATGGCTGGCATCACCCTGGCGGCCCTGATGATTCCCCTGAATATTGGCTACGCCCAGGTAGCCGGCTTGCCCGCCACCGTGGGGCTCTACTCTGCCATTCTACCCATGGTTGCCTTTGCCCTGCTGTGCTCCTCCCGGCAATTGGTGGCCAGCCCCGATGCTTCCCTAGCCGCCATGATGGGCTCTACCCTGGCGGGGCTAGCTGCCCCCAGCGAACCCCGTTACCTGCCGTTAGCCTTTGCGGCCACCCTGCTCTGCGCCCTGATCTTTTTCCTGTTTTGGTACTTTCGCCTGGGCTTTCTGGCCAATTTTCTCTCTAAGGCGGTACTGGCGGGTTTTATTAGCGGCCTGGGCATTGAGGTGCTGACCAGCCAGGTGAAAAAGATTATGGGCATCTCCGTAGAGGCGGAGGGCTGGTTTCGTGAGGTGTTTGAGATGATCCTCAAGGTGGTGGAGGCCAATCCCTACACCGTGGCGATCGGGGTTGGCAGTATTATCATTATCCGCCTGCTGAAACGGTTTGCCCCCCAAGTGCCCGGGGCCCTGGTGGCTCTGCTGCTGATGACCCTGCTGGTGGTGCAATTTAACCTGGATCAGCAGGGGGTGAAGGTGTTGGGGGAGATCCCCGCAGGTTTGCCCAGCCTGACCCTCCCCCAGATCAGCTTAGGCGACTGGGGGCGACTCTTGCCGGGGGCCCTGGCCATGGCGGGCATTACCCTGGCGGAGGGGTTATTGCTATCCCGTAGCTATGCCCAACGGGGTGGCTACACCATTAATGGCGACCAGGAAATGTTTGCCTTCGGCGCCTCCAACCTGGCCGCTGGTCTCACCGGTGGTTTCGCCATTGGCTCCAGTGCCTCCCGCACCGCCGCCATGGATAGCAGCGGTGCCCGCACCCAATTACCCAGTTTGGTGGGGGCGGGGGTGGTGGCCCTAGTGCTTTTGTTTTTTACCCGCCAGTTGGCCCTGTTGCCCAGCGCTGCCCTGGCGGGGATTGTGGCCAACGCCGTGCTGAAGCTGATTGAGGTGGAGGAGCTGCGGCACCTGTTTAGAGTGCGGCGATCGGAGTTTTGGGTGGCGATCGCCTGTCTGGTGAGCGTGTTGGTGTTAGGCCCCCTCAAGGGTATCCTGATTGCCTTTCTACTCTCCCTCATTGATCTGCTGCGACGGGTTTCCATCCCCAGCACGGCAGTGCTGGCCGGTGCCCCCGGACAGGACCGCTTTGTAGCCGCCAGCCGCTATCCGGAGGCTTCCCCCACCCCAGGTCTGCTGATCTATCGTTTTAGTGCGCCCCTAATCTTTGCCAATGCCACAGGGTAATCGCATCTAATTTGGTATAGACAAAAACAGACATATCCAAATCCATATGGGTCAAGAGCTTGAAAATGCCCAAATTCAGAAAAAATTAGACTTAGATCCACAGGAGGCTACAAAAGACAGTATTCTGTGCTT
>JBEIGU010000307.1:0-1795 GCA_040381765.1 Leptolyngbya sp. | reverse complement strand
CTGTCGCCCTCGCCGACAATGGCCTGCAGGCTCTGGCCTGATTAAAGGCTTTCTGGAGGTTATCTCGATAGGCCTTGGTGCCCCGCTTGCCATGGCCCTTGCTGGAATCGATGCTGCCCTGCTTGGCTTCAATCAGGAAACAGCCTTCTTTGTAAAAATCTGCAAACTTAGTAGACGCCTTTTCGCTCGTGAAAAACCTGATGTCTTTATCAAAGCAGTAGGGATCGCCTGGTGAACTTCCCTTGGGCGGCGGCGGTTCCACCCCTAGGGCAGTGCAGAGGTCGCCAAAAAAGCTTTGGTAGTTGGCCCGTTCATTTCCAACAGAATCCTGCCATCGTGCCAAGAAAGCATCAATCCGTTGGAGGTCTGAGTTATCCATGACTACCTTGAGAATCCCAAGATTCTAATGATATTTTGGATGGATACCGGAAATATACTGTCAGCCTGCAGAATGTAGGCCAGGGAGCTAGCACACCCCTAACGGCGATGTCTGGCTATGGTCTCCCTTCGGCTTTTCTCGATGTGGGCTGGGTGACACAGCACCTGAAGGTTATCGAGCTTGGTGAGCCCACCTTCGGCCATAGGGATAATGTGATCGATCTGAAAATCTCGCCGCATGTGGCTTTTCCGTCCAGTAGCGGCACAGGTAATAAAACCGGCTGCATCTGTATGTTTTTCGAAGACAGCGTCCTTAAGGTTTCGATACATAGCCGGGTCGCGATCGCGAATTTCAAATAGCGACAGTTTTTCAAGGGGCACTTCGTCAATAATAACCACCGGTGGATCAGGTATTGTCAAACCAGGGTATATGTCATTTAATTTGTTAATCTCAATGTCAACATTTTGCTTAAAGTATAAATACTTATAGTCAAATAGAACCTTCCAGAATGTTTTGTCGTCATTCCATGCTGATTCTAGATATTTTCGCTGCTCCTTAATGGTTAGATCATTGTCATTTATATACCTGGCCAGGATTGAAATATCACACTTTCTACGTTCACTAACGGGAATGAAGTCGGGCTCAGCTTCCTTTTGAGCATAGAAGCGCAGAATATTTTTGATATCCTCATCCCGATAACCCAGCAGCGTAGAATGGTTTAGGAAGTAGAGTTCTTTAGTGAATTCTAGTAGTTTCTCCAGTTCCTCGTCGGTTAAGATTTCTCGGTCTTGAATATCAATGCCCTTAAAAATAGCCCCTAGATCATTGACAAAGTTGTCGTAGGATTCCTCGATATCACTATAGATGAGAACATCGTATAGCGGTTCTTGGGCTAACGAGGTACGATCGAAGTAGATGAGACGCAAAGGATCCTACACTACCGCGTCTTCCTCAGGAGGGCCTGATGAAAGCCTACTCACTTGATTTCCGAGAAAAGATTATCCATATTTACTTCACCGAGAGAATGTCAGTTCGCAAGGTGGCAAAGCGCTTTGGCGTGGCAACCAGCTTTGTCGAAAAGCTGCTGAAGCAACTGAGAGAAACCGGTGACATCCTGCCTAAGCCCCATGCTGGCGGACCTAAACCAAAGTTGAACGAAGCCCAACTCAACCTGGTGAAGGCGTTGGTCGAAGCGGATAACGATGCGACTTTGGACCAACTCCGCCAACGGCTAGCCGATGAAACCTCAATTTCAATTAGCCGGGCAACGATGGGACGGATTCTGCAGCAGCTTGGTCTTACCCGCAAAAAAAAAACACTCCACGCCACGGAGGCGGAGAGTCCAAGAGTACAACAAGCCCGGGTCGACTACTGGCAAGGCATTCAAGGGATCCCTGCGGAAAACCTAGTGTTTAT
>JBEIGU010000306.1:0-1874 GCA_040381765.1 Leptolyngbya sp. | reverse complement strand
CAGTTATCAGGAGGTACGCAGGCTTCTGAGTTCTGATGCTACCAAAACCTTTTCCGTACCTTCAGGTAAATTGCCCTGGCTACCCTATGAGGCATCTAGATTCACTGTAAATAGCTTTATCAAGCAAGAATAGGGGAAAATTTGATGTCTAAATATCCCAGTCAAAGACTGAATCGATAAAATTTTGTAAAACAAGCAACGAAAATATAGCTTTCTTACTCGGAGCACTTTAAGATTAAAGTATACCTGTAAGGGACTCAGGCTTGGTATAACAGTATTTGATGAGCAAGGGTCTGAACTTTTAACAGGTAATAAAAGTTAGAAGCTGTGCTACGGCTTAAACTAGGTGTGAGGAGGCGGAGGTCAGTTAGAAGGCTTTCGCAGGCTTTGTATTTTGATATCTCGCAACTGAGAAAACTACTCTTATGTTGCGAGTTACTCAATCTACTGAACAGTGCCGTCCTAGGTATTCTGAACAGACTTATAGCCCTATTCTGTCACTTTCGCTGGATAGAACCCAGGTTTTTCCATGATCGGGCTCATCAGATCCATGGTCGATGCTAATGCATAGTAGTGACAAAAGGGAAATAAACCAAAACTCACTTTCAAATTAGAGGGTGTGTGCTATGTCCCGTAATGATTTTTCTGACCTGCCAGAACTCTACAAGCAGGACGTTGATGAATTAGTTAGGACAATCCTTAGGGATGAACGGAATGATGAGAAAACCTTTCAGGGTAGGCATTTAAGCTACCTCAGGGAATCCCTTGAGGAAGCTTTTGATGCTAGGATATCAGTCCGACCACCTCACTATAGGTGGCCAAGACCATCTGTCCCGCTGTGGTTATTCACATTGCTAGGGGTCTGGGCTATAGCGGTGACAGTATTGCTAGGAATTGTGGTGAATACTACCTCCCTGGAGGGGCTAAATCTGCCGATTAAGGTAGAGATTCAAGATCAGTCTCGATAGGCAAGTCTTTAAGGACCGAGAGTGATCACAGTTTTGCGTAAATTCTGGCTTTGGCAAGGAGAAATTAATAAATCAATAGTTTAATCCTGATGTAGCATGGTTTGCTGAACACTCCTGGGAAGGTTGGAGTCTACTCAGGCTTCTGACCACTGACTACTGACCACTGACCACTGACCACTGACCACTGACCACTTTACTCACCCTAATTTCCGCTTCAACACCGGCGTCAGCTCCTCCCCCAGCCCTTCCAGTTGAATGGCGTTACAGCCTACCTTGTAGGCAAACTCCACATCTCGCCCCGCTAGCAGGGCATCATAAAAGCCGATCGCAAACTCAATCGCCGCCCGATCGCCGATTGCCCGTTTCATGCCCACCACGGAGGCAATCTGCTGGGCGATCGCCTCGGCCTGAGTGGCGGAGTAACAGGCATTCAACACCACGCATTCCACCTGGTCGGCAAACAGGGCAAACAGATCGGCCAGGGCGGCGGTGGTTACCAGCTTGGGCTGGCCCAGGTCATCCTCAAACACCAGGCCCTCGGGCGGGGGGGCGGGGGCTGCTACCCCAGTCAACTGACGAGCCGCTGCCGGTTCTGCCTCGGCAACCTCGGTGCCAAGGCCATGGCCGGAGAAATGCACAATCTGGGGCTGGTAGTCGAGCAGGGCGCGGCGCACGTCGGTGGGGGTCACGGCCCAGCGTTGCTCTAGGCGGAAGCGATCGCGGTGTTGCGATCGCTCTAATCCGGTCTGGATTTTCCGCACCTCCTCCCCCAGGCGCAGGGGGTGGCTGCCCTTGGGGTTGGCGGCTAACACCAGAATGGTCTTGACCGCAGTGGGCCGCTGTTGGGGGGCTGGGTCTGGAGCCGGTGGCCCGGGTACACCGGTCGCGCCCCCCAGGATGACGGTG
>JBEIGU010000305.1:0-1916 GCA_040381765.1 Leptolyngbya sp. | reverse complement strand
TGGGGAAAATCAAACGGCAGATCCGTTTTACACACTGTCATGGCAAAATAGAAGCACTTAATTTGTTGAAGAGTCTGATTCTAAAGCGTTTCAGGCTCTTTTTTCTGTGATCTATTTATCCTTCGTGAATTATCCAGGCTAACTGGGATATTGCCCAAGGAGCAGCGATCGCTCCAACACTACTGCTCCTAGGGCTAGATCTACTACCGGGACTGAGCCCCACAGCACCGGCGACTAAGGCCGAGCCCAGGGTAGTCGTGGGGGTGGTGGTGATATTGAGCCGCAAGGCAGCTAATCAAGCGCCCGATTCCTACTCAAGAATGACCCATCCATGAGCAAACCCGTACCATTGCTAAAGAAATCTTGAGTTACAGAGCAGCCAGGGCACGGGGGTATTTATACTGAAACTTTCCACCTAAGATCCCCTATTCGGTATTTAGGCTGAAATTTTTCCACCTAAGATCCGTCCAGGGGTGTTTAGGCGGACAGATTTCTGCCTAAGATCCTCTATAGGGGTATTAGACAGAAAATTTCTCTCTATTCAATAGTTATTTCGACCCGCCTGTGAATTTTATGTTAGCGCCTGAGAACACTACTGAAAGCGGGCGAAATCACACTTCGCTGGAACCGACAACGCCTGCTAGCCGCACGGCGACAAGGTCGGCGTTGTGGCTCAGATCCACCGTTAGACCGATTCTTCAACCATCCTTTCAGTACATTAGAAGAAAAAATGAGGCACTATTCTCGACTCACATTTGTTTCTTATCTAATCGGTCCCACGCAGATTATCGTCAGCCATATCGGATCGCTGCTCGTCCTAATGACCGGCTTATCGTGGGGCTCTGTCTTCTGGATCGCATTGTTATATGTCATCCGCGCGCTGGCAACGACCAGCATTTACCATCGACTCCTTACCCACAAAAGCTATCAGGCTCCTGCTCCAGTTCTATGGGTGGGCAGTATTGTGGCAGCGGCGGCAGGGCAGATGGGACCAAGTTGGTGGAAAGCGCACCACATGACCCATCATCAACATGCCGATCGAGATCTCGATCCCCATTCTCCCTATACGCCGCTTCAGGGGATTAAAGGATTTTATTGGTCTCAAGGAGGTTGGCTGTTATCCCCCCGGTCCTTTCCTGCCAAGCTGCCGAGCGATGTTGAGAGTGATGGGGTGTTAAAAGTGATTGACCGTTTGCACTTCATCCCTCTAGTGGCACTTGGGGCGATCTCATATTTCATTGGTGGTGTTGAATATCTCGGGGCTTTTTTTCTCAGCACGACCCTGCTGTTCCATGCCGTGCAAACCGTCAACTCCCTCAGCCATATTGTGGGCGATCGACCGTTTATTACCGATGACCACAGTCGAAACAATGGGTTTGTGGCATTTCTAACTCTGGGCGAAGGCTGGCATAATCTTCACCATGTCTTTCAGTCATCCAGTCGGCATGGCATCACCATTCGTGCTGGAAAGGTTGTCTATCTTCCAGACCCCACGTTTAGCTTCATTAAAATGCTTGAGTTTCTGAAGTTAGCCTCAAAGCTTAGAATGCCTGCTGAAACCGATCTGCTGGCGCGAGCCAAGAACCAAAACTTGCAGGATTCAGGGTTGCTCGCCCCAGTAGAAACATCGGTAAATTCTTAACGGTTGAAAACTCAATAGCTTGTTGCACTAGATTTCAAGTCGTAAGTCAAGAGTTGAGAAAAAGTTCCTTTTGACCGATTGCTACCCCAACTTTTCTCGAGTCGATGTCTTTCACGATCTGTTAGCTGAGCAGCTGGTTGACTGACAAAACTTAGTCAGAGGCATACTGGTACGTGTGTATTTCGAACTCAATTCGATAGGTGCGTTTATCATGTTGCTTTCGAGATGCCATGGCTGGTTGAGGGTCTTTAACGTGAGTGAAACAAACTGAGAG
>JBEIGU010000304.1:0-1947 GCA_040381765.1 Leptolyngbya sp. | reverse complement strand
TAGACTTGTTGCCATATAAGGCAAAAAAAGCCATGAAACCCAGTTCCAGCAAGCTTTTCAGGAGATTTTGGCGATTGACGGCTGTAACCTATACTAAGTAGGGCTTTCAGCGGTTTTTTCAGTTAAAAAGCAACAGGTCTAATGTTTATGTGTCTGGAAATTTATTTATTTACTACGAGCAAGGCAACCCCAGAGCTGTCGTTTCGCCAGATGTCTTTGTGATCTTTGGTGTCGAAAAGAAAAAACGTTCTTCCTATAAAACCTGGGAGGAAGGGGGCAAGGTTCCAGACTTTATTTTGGAAATCACCTCAAGAACGACCGCCAGCGAAGATCGAGGTCTCAAGAAAGGGTTGTATGCCTATTTGGGCGTGAGGGAGTATTTTCAGTATAACCCAACGGCAGATTACTTAAGACCCTCTTTGCAAGGGTTTCGTTTAATGGGTGAGAGCTATCTACCCATCGCCGCAGCACCTCATGATCACCCTATCATCATCCCTGCTGAGACTCTAGGCTTAGACCTGTGCTTAGAAGCCGATGGGGCGATGACCTTTTATGATCCTCAGACCAGTGCAAAGCTACTTAGCCCTAGGGAACTAGACGAGGCCCGGCGTCAGGCTGAGCAAAGGGCTGAGAGGCTGGCGGCTAAGTTGAAGGTATTGGGGCTGGATCCCGATTTGATTTAATCGAGTCTCAGTAGATCACAAACAGGCTCTTTTGCCATGGTTCAAACCTCGCCCCCCTTACCCCCCCGGCAAGTGCTGCCGACCATGTACGACCTCCCCAGCGAAGACCCGGAGGAACCCGGTTTGCCGGACGAATTTCATCTTCTCCAACCGGAATTGCTGCGGCTCACTTTCCAGCCACCTACCTACCCCAGCGATCGGGTATTCACCGCTAGCGACCTAAACCTTTACTACGATCCAACCCACCCCCAGTGGTACAAGCGGCCAGACTGGTTTGGGGTCCTGGGGGTATCGCGATTCTACGAAGGGCATGATTTGCGGCTGAGCTACGTCACCTGGCAGGAAGCGGTCAATCCCTTTGTAGTGGTGGAGTTGCTCTCACCGGGAACCGAAAAGGAGGATTTAGGCCGCAGCCTACGAGAGGCCAGCCAACCCCCCAATAAGTGGACGGTCTACGAGCAGATTTTGCGGATTCCCTACTATTTTGTATTTAATCGCTGTACCGATGAGTTTCAGGCCTTTGGGCTGATGATGAACCAATATCAGCCGCTGCAACCGGATGGCATGGGGATATGGCTGAAGGAAGCCGAGTTGGGGCTGAGCCTGTGGCAGGGGTTCTATCAAGGGATGGAGCGGCAGTGGTTACGCTGGTATGACCGTGATGGACAGTGGCTGCTGACGCCGACTGAGCTAGCCTCGCAGCGGGCCGACCAAGAAACGCAGCGGGCGGAACGTCTGGCCGCCCAGCTGCGGGCCCTAGGGGTCGAGCCTGATCAGGGGGAGTAGAAAAAAGAAGAAGTGGTAGATCACTCACTGCCTGCAGGGTTGTCTAACAGCCCCCCTATTCCCTATTCCCTACTCCCCACTGCCCACTCTCTCTCTAGGGCGGAGTCTGCTAGTTATAATGGCAGGATATGATGCGGTGCCTAGGGATGGAGCAATCAGAGGTCATCACCCTTATTCAGGAAGAACTCCCCAGGCTAATCGCTCAAGAGCCACTGGTGAGGGACTTTATCTTACGAACGGTCTCGGAGTACTATGCTAGCAAGTCGGAAACGGAAAGCAAATTTGATCGGATTTTAGCGGAACTACAGCGGGATCGCGAGGAACAAGCCCGTAAGTGGGACAGGGTAATCGCATCTAATTTGGTATAGACAAAAACAGACATATCCAAATCCATATGGATCAAGAGCTTGAAAATGCCCAAATTCAGAAAAAATTAGACTTAGATCCACAGGAGGCTACAAAAGACAGTATTCTGTGC
>JBEIGU010000303.1:0-1953 GCA_040381765.1 Leptolyngbya sp. | reverse complement strand
TTCTCCCAAAATCCGGGGCTTGAAGAAGCCTGAAACCCTTCTACCATAGGCACTTGAGTAGTTTCCGTCTTTGTTGGCAGTCCGAAGCCTGAAACCCTGATGAAATCTCACTTTCTCGGAGAACTTCCCACTGTCCAGTTATCTATACTAAGATATAACGGTTTTCCATAGAGTGAGACATCCCATTGCTCAATCCTACCCCCCAGTGTCTGGCTGTATGAGTTTCATGCTGTACCCCCCCTTGCCAAGGGGGGGGTATTCACATCGCACTTTACCCGACTGAAATCCGCTATAATCTTCAAGTTTTACTCTCTGTCCTAGTCCTAGCCAGAGACACGGTTAGAAAAGTGATATAGTATCTCGACCCTTCGAGATGGATCAGACATGACCTTAGACAAATATCGTCTCCGCTCTGACTTCTTAGGTACGCAGGTGATCACCCGTAACGCGGGCCAGCGCCTTGGCATCGTCAGCCAGGTCTGGGTAGATGTGGACCAACGACAGGTGGTGGCGGTGGGTCTACGGGAAAATATTATGTCGGGGTTAGTATCCAGCACCCAACAGGTCATGCCCCTCACCAGCATCCGACAAATTGGTGATGTAATCCTGGTGGACGACGACACCAGCCTGGATGATGAATCGAACGTGGCCCCCTATAGCACCCTAATTAACTGCGAAGTGATTACGGAAACCGGAGAGCCCCTGGGGCGAGTCCGGGGCTTTAAGTTTGACGTCACCAATGGGCGAGTGGAGACCATTGTGATCGCCTCCTTTGGGTTACCCCAGATTCCCGATCAGGTGATTAGCACCTACGAACTCCCCATGGATGAGGTGGTTAGCAGTGGCCCCGACCGATTAATTGTTTTTGAGGGGGCGGAGGAAAAACTGGTCCAGTTGAGTGTAGGGTTGCTGGAGCGCCTCGGCATTGGCAGCCCTCCCTGGGAGCGCACCAGCGACGGCGAATATATTATGCCGGTTTCCACCGCCAACCAACTACCCTCCGGGGTGCAAACCCCGGCGGAGTTTACTAAAGCCCGCACCCCCGCCAGGCAGGAGCGCTGGAGTGACGACGACTGGGATGAGGCGGAGCTGGTGCAAGAACCCGCCAGGCGCAGCCAACCCGCCGAACGTTACCAGGCCGCTACCCTGGGGGAGACCCCTAACTGGAACAGCCCCACCCCATCCCCCTACGAGGTTGAGGTTAAGGACGCAGACTATCGAGAGATCAAGGATGATGTTTGGTCTGCCGAGGACGAAGACGTGCCCTACCAAGCCCCGCCCGTGAATATTCCTCAAAAGAAAAAGGTGACTGAGTACGAAGAAGAGCTGGATTATTAGGGTTACCCGATCTACGGCTCTGGTACTAGGTGGGCTTGCTCTTCTGACTGTTGTTGGCGATAGACCATAGAAAAGCCCCCCCTAGCTTGGCCAGGGGGGGCTGTTTTGAGTGGGAGGTTGAACTCAGAGGGGTTCTGGTCAATCCTGGCGGGAGGGCCGGCGGCGATCGCGACGACGGGTACCCCCCGCCATGGCGTACTCGTTGATTGCACCGGCCCGTTTCCTGATCAGGAGCTGGCGAATATCGAAAAATCCCTGGTAAAGGTTGGTTTCACCGGTCCATTTCCTGGTCGGGGGCTGACGAATATCGAAAAAACCCTGATAAAGGTTAGTTTTATCCGTCCGTTTCCTGATCGGAGACGGAGGAATATCGAAACATCCTTAACAAACCTTGGTTTTGCCACTCCATTTCCTGATCAGCCGTCGCTAAAGATAAGGATTTCCTTGAGAAAAGTTGATCTACCCAAGGAATTTATTACTTGAGTTTGGACTAATTCTGTAAAGGAAGGCAGTCAATGAGTGACACTGACTGCCGTAAGGTCAATGAAGTAGAAATTCGATTGACCCTATGATTTTCAACCAACTTCAGCAATTTCGCCAAACCCTGTACAATAC
>JBEIGU010000302.1:0-2039 GCA_040381765.1 Leptolyngbya sp. | reverse complement strand
TTCCAGCAACCTCTCGATCTCGGAAAGCAGCTCTGATGGCGACATGGATTTCAGGGCTTCAGGTAATAGATTCATTCCTTTGTTAGACCAGATCTTTGCTCTCTTGACAACCCCCTTCCCAGTTCCACATCCGCCGGCTTGCCAGCAGTTATTGAGAAGTTACGCATAGGGGCATCGGTGCTTTCGACTACCATTTATTTCGTCAGATCTTGCTTTGTTAGTCCGTTGAGGACAGGGTTGTCTGGTCAAAACTAATACTAAGCAGTTATGTTGGCCTTGCGTCCTTCCTTTGCAAGTGGCCGTAGTTATAATACTAAATCCAGGCAGTTAAAGCCTGTCGTCAGGCCCTAAGGGCAAGCTTCCTAAGAAGATTTGTAATGCGTTTATGACTGCCAATACCCCTGACTTTGCCGCCCTGCAAGAACTGCGGCCACTGTTGCTGAAATCCCACAAAATCTTGATGGAGGCGGAGAAAGACCGTTATGAAGCCAGCTTTGGCCCCATTGCCAATAAGGGGGAATACCTACGCCTGGTGCTGCACCACGAACAATTTAGCTGGCTGCGCCCCATTTCCCAACTGATTGTCGAGATTGATGAGGTGCTGATGGCCAGGACCCCGCCCCCCCCAGAGCGGGCTACGGAGGTGCTGCACCAAGCCCGTACCCTGCTACAGGTGAGTGAAGTGGGGGAGGCCTTCTACGCCTTTAGTGAGGAGCTGGTCCACCAGTATTCAGAGCTTGGCCCCATGGTGGTGCGGGTGACGGAACTTTTAAGTTAAGGGAGCCTACCCCAGGACCTGCGCTCCCTGTAGCCCCCTCCGCTTCCCCCGGGGGCGGGGATCCGCTGACTGTTTCATGATCGGTCGCTGACAAGCTTGTCTCGTGCGGCCGATCATGAAATTTGTTGATAAAGTTGTGCTGTTAGCTCTTCCTGGTCTTTACGGCCCTGGGCTCGCCGCGACGAGAAGAAGCCAGGAAGCTCATCGAGCACCTGCTTCTTCCATTAGTTGATCTGGCTGGCATGGACACCATACTCACTCGATAGTTTGTTCACAGTTTTTAGCCCCTTGATGGCCTCTAGAGCCACCTTAGTCTTGAAGTCCGCACCATGTCGCTTGCGCTGCATTTTCCTGTTAATCTCCGTATGGCTACTGAATTACTGGGCAGCGACTCTATCTTATCCAAAATCAGATCATTCATCGGCTCAGCGCGGCACCAAATCCCCAAACTTCTTATTGGTGCATTTTTCACACAAATAACCCTTCGACCCACCGGAATAACTGTCATAGCCTAGCCGAATCACCCGGTTACACCTCGAACAGCGGGTTGGTTCATACTTGGGCGGGTTGGGCAGCTTCTCAAAGTTGTCCTCATTCGTGCCGTAGTAGACATACATTTCTATTTCCGTTTCAAACATCTCCCGGCACTGCTGACAATCTTGCCAGCGACCCTCATGGCCTTCGGCATGGTGGCCACCGCACAGGGTATAGCGGCGATGGTTGCGGTGGCAGCTATTGTGGGCAAAGGAAAACATCACATACTGGTCTTCATCGTCGCAAATCCAGTTGTCACAGCATTCCGTTTTGGTCCAGGGCTATTTCATTCTAAAAATAGCTTTGAGCGTATCTAGACCAAACTTACAGAGCCGTTCAGCCTGAGAGGTTGTTTGAAAAGGGCTGTCCCAGGTATAGTTCGCCGCCAGGGGGCAGCTAAAATACTGAATTTTGCGGTGATTATCCTACTCCATAGGTATAGTTTGAGCTTCTCTTTGGCTTTTCAAACAACCTCTGAGCCATATTGGAGAACTCATTAGAGCGGTAGAGGTTGATCGCGAAGGGCGTATCTAGCGGTTGGGGGACTAGCGTATATTGAACGACAATTAACTTGGCCGGTTGACGACAACTAACTTGGCCGGTCAAGGATTAGCAGGGATACAAGCATCAGACCAGCAAATAGGACGAATGTTCTAAAAATAAAGGACACTGGCAGCGTCAATTAAAGCCAATTAAAGGACGCCCAGTGTCTGGAAAACGAATTAAT
>JBEIGU010000301.1:0-2127 GCA_040381765.1 Leptolyngbya sp. | reverse complement strand
CTGGTTAATCTGGCGGTACAGATCGTTAATCAGGTCCACCTGGTAGGGACGCAACTGCGGTGGTGCCATAGCCATAAACCCGTAAGATTTCCTACCAGAGCTTTCCTACCAGAGCGCCGGGATGGCGTCCAACTCGGGGTTAGGCGGGGGTTGATCACCGCCGGGGCGAACCAGGTCGGGCTGCAGGGGGGAAATGTCGCCGCTGGGCACGGTGGGGGTAGCTTGGTTAGGGCTGATGGTGACGGATGGTGGAGTTTGGGCCCGGCTGGTGAAGGGTTGAACTGGGGTCGTGGCAGGTTGGGACCGACTGCTGGCCGGAGCATTGGAGACATTGGCGCCGACGGCGGCGGTGGGGGCCACCTGGGGGTCACTTTGTCGTCGGGCTAAACGGCCCGCCTGCTCCACTGGCAAACTGCCCAACGCGGCGGATGCCCAATACAGAACGTCCATATTGCCCTGGATTAATAAGTGACATCGGAACATCTAACTTGCCGTTCAACCACGCGATAAACGGTGGGCCTCTTATACTCCTAAAACTCATGTCTAACCTCGACAAATGACAAACAAAAGTCTAGAAAAGGTTGTAAGGTGTACCCCGTTGTCTAGCCAGTTAGGAGACCTCGGTGGAGAGGCTGTGGATGGTCTGGACGGCTTGGTGGAGGAGGGTGGCGGTGGGGTGTAGGTCGCTATCGCTCGAGAATTTACCCAGGCTGAGGCGGAGGGCGCTGTCGAGGATGGGGGTGGGTAGGCCCATGGCGCGGAGGACGTGGGAGGGGGCTTCGATGCCTGAGCTGCAGGCGGAGCCGGTGGCGATTGCTAGTTGGTGGCGAACCCGGGCGATGATGGCGCTGTTGGGGATGCCGGGAATGGCGATGTGCAAATTACCGGCCAGGCGGTTGTGTTGATCGCCGTTGATCACCAGTTGGGGAATCTGGCTTTGCAGTAGGGTCTGCAGGCGATTCCCCTTGGGACGCTAACGCGAACGCGCTTCTGGGCAATCTGGGGTTCATCGGTGGCCATTTCCTGGGGGTACAGGTAGCTTAACGGCTATAGGGTTGCTCCAGGCTCAGGCCTGAGATAACTTGGTAATGCTTCACATTAAAGGTGCAGAGGGTAAAACTGCGTCCAACAGCACAGGACGCAATCAAGGCATCGATGAGGCCAATTTTATGGGATAAATGATAAGCCGTAAAGTCAGATAGGGCGCGAGCACAGTCAGTCTCGGTGGGCCAGGTAATGGGTAATGGTGCTACAAGCTGTAGAACCTGACGCACCTGTTGCTTGTTCTGAGCATCCTGGATTAACTCCATTACCACAAAGCCAGGAACACTTGGCAGCTCTGAAAGAGATGCAAACCAAGTCAATGCTGGCTCAAAACCTCGCTGAATGTCAATTATGATATCAGTATCGACTAAGTACATTAGTTACCTAGGATTGTTCACGATGTCCAGCCTGATTACGCAACCTACGGGCATGTTCCTGGCTGTCAGCGATATCGGGTCGAGAGTTGATTACCCCAGCAGTTTCCCAGTAAGCAACGAGATCTAGCCCGGTTTGGGGGGGATTTTGCAAAAAAGGACGAAAGGAGAGAACGCGAAGAATATAGTCTACTAGAGGCAATTTAAGCTGGGATGCCTCGGCAGAGAGTTCATTTTCCAGATCAGAGGGTAGCTCTATACTGACGTTCACTATTCCCTTCTACATTCATGCTTTGGTTTAACTGATCATAGCGGATGAATACGTAAGCCGTACCGCGTTGTTGAGGTAGTTAGAGGTCAGACAGATCTCAGGAGCGTCGCTACCCCCCAGAGACCCTCCTTTAGTTTAACCAACCGGGCAGTAACCTGAAGCTGACCGTCTAACCCCTGATGGCTGGGCGATTCTCCTGGGGAGACAGGGCGTAAGGGCCAGTTACCCTGCCTGGGAGCCATAGCGCCAGTCGGTGAGAAAGCCCTGGTTAGGGGCCAGGGCGATCGCCTGTCTAAGTAGCGCACATTCAGCAGGTTGGGAGGGACAGCCAATAATTTTTTAATCCCCTGAACCAGGGTTTTCAGCGATTCAGGGACTTTTGGTTGCGACAGAGACGTTGCCTGCTGAGCAAACTGGTATGGTCACTCGCTTCTAAGG
>JBEIGU010000300.1:0-2147 GCA_040381765.1 Leptolyngbya sp. | reverse complement strand
GCTTTTGGGCAGTTTTAATATACAAAGACTTGAGCGTATCGGTCAGTTGAATCGGGGGAGTTGTAGTCATCGGGGATTCACCAGGCTAAATGTTTCTCCTATTATCCCAGGATCACATATTTTATGGAAGTCTCTTAAACTTTGCCCCGGTTGCCGATCAACTCAAGCGGCAGCTGGGCATTCCCTACTGGGTGGTGGCCCACGGGGTGGAAGCCTGGAACCTGAGTAATTCTCGCTTGCAAAGGGCCCTGCACCATGCCGATCGCATCCTGGCGGTCAGCCATTACACTCGAGATCGCCTGCTGCAGGAGCAAGCCCTTGACCCCACCAGGGTGGTGGTGTTGCCCAATACCGTTGCCAGCGATCGGTTTACCCCGGGCACCAAACCGGCCCACCTGCTGGCCAGGTACGGTCTCACCGCCGATCAGCCGATTATCCTCACCGTGGCCCGGCTTGCCCCTGGAGAACAATACAAGGGCTACGACAAAATCCTGGCCGCCCTGCCCCAGATCCGCCAGCGGATTCCCCTGGTGCATTACCTGCTGGTGGGCAAGGGGGCAGACCAGGCCCGGGTGCAGGGGCTAATTAAGGCCCACCAACTAGAGGATTGTGTCACCCTCACCGGCTTCATCCCCGATGGGGAACTGGCGGATCACTACCGGATCTGTGATGTGTTTGCCATGCCCAGCAAGGGGGAGGGGTTTGGCATTGTCTATCTGGAAGCCCTGGCCTGTGGCAAACCCACCCTGGGGGGTAACCAGGACGGGGCGATCGATGCCCTTTGCCAGGGTCACCTGGGGGCACTGGTGGACCCGGATGATATTGATCAGATCGCTACGGCCCTGGTGGAGATTTTGCGGGGTACCTACCCTAACCCCCTGCTCTACCAGCCCGAGCTGCTGCGAGAGAAGGTGTTAGCCACCTATGGGTTTGCCCGTTTCCAGAGTACCCTGGCCAGCTACCTGTAGCTTGGCCAGAACCCTTAGAACAGAGGGAACCGATTCAGTAGCTAGTCGTCAAGAGGTAACCAAGGTAACCAGACCTCTGGCTGCTGAGTTCTGGCGCTTGGCCCCGACCCTATAAAATGTTCCACCTTGCTCTGTTACCTCCTCTAATTCAAGCTAAATATCCTCGTTCTCCCATGCAATTAGAGAATATCACCCCCCTGATCCTCACCTATAATGAAGCGCCAAATATTGATCGCACCCTGGCTTGCCTTACCTGGGCTAGCCAAATTGTAGTGATCGACAGCTTTAGCACCGACGACACCCTGGCCATAGTGCAACGCTATCCCCAGGTGCAGGTGTACCAACGGGTCTTTGACTCCTTTGCCGAGCAATGTAACTTTGGTTTGACCCGCATTACCACCCCCTGGACCCTCTCCCTGGATGCAGACTACCAGGTATCTTCTGCCCTGGTGGATGAGATTCGACTTTTGCCCGAAAACCCTCTGGTTGACGGTTTTCAAGTGTCCCTAAGGTATGGTATTTTTGGACAACCCCTTCGGGGCAGCGCACTGCCACCCCGCAAAGTATTTTACCGTACCGCCAAGGCCACCTACCTTAACGACGGTCACGCTCATCAGGTCCGTATTGAAGGTAAGGTAGGGCAACTGCAGGGGTCGATTCTCCACGACGATCGCAAACCCCTCAGCCATTGGCTCTGGTCTCAAAATCGTTATATGACCCTGGAGGTGCAAAAACTGACCAGCACCCCCAACCATGAGTTAAGTCTGGGGGATCAGCTACGTAAAACCAAGATTCTCGCTCCCTTTCTCATCGGTATCTACTGCCTGATTGTGAAGGGGGGCATCTTTGATGGTTGGCGAGGGCTCTACTATGCCTGGCAACGGATATTAGCTGAGCTTTTATTGGCGATTCGCTTAATTGAGCAGGACTGGCAGGGGGAACGGTGAAATTTGCTGAGGCAATGGTTTTTTATTACCTACCCAGATTGTTATTACCTACATTCCGCAGGTTGACAAATGATTAGCCAGATGCGTAGTAATACCGCTCAACCGGTGGTCCAAATAGGCGAATAATCAGTCGTCGCTCATCGCTCAGGTTACTGATCTGGCGCTGGCCTTCCAGGTTAATCCAGTGAATACCCTGAAACTTTTGCATAATCCATCGAAAGGTGGGCTTAGC
>JBEIGU010000299.1:0-2218 GCA_040381765.1 Leptolyngbya sp. | reverse complement strand
GAAGCGGCATTGGCTGTCTCCACCGCCTGAAGATTTAAAGACCAGGTGGTTAACACAGAAGCGGGATATTGGCCCGTTTGGGGTTTGACCTTTTCTAGTTGTTGTAGACGGCGTTTGCGATAAGTACTTAGATAGGTCTGAAAGGAAAGCTTCTGCCGCAAAATAAAGGCCCCGGCCTGTTCTAGGGCCAGCGGTAGATTGCCCAGGTCAGTGGCCAATTCGATCGCAGCCTGTTGCTCCGGTGCAGTGGGGTCTCGACCGACCCGCTGAAACAAAAAATCAACCGCCTCTTGATCCGTCAGCACATCGAGGGGGAGGGGGTTCGCAATTCCCACATGGTCAAACACATCGGCCCGAGAGGTCAGGAGCACACACCCCTGGTAACGACCCGCTAGGAAGGGCTGCAACCATTCCGGGGTATCGGCGTTATCAAAAATCAGCAGCCAGCGATCGTGGGTGGCCAGCCACTGCTGTACCGCTGGGATTTGCTCCTCTGGCTTCAGGTGGGCCGCCGGTAAGCGCAACTGGGTGGCCAGCCCGGCAAAGTCGCTGATCAGGTTCGCCTCGGTATCGGCCCTGACCCACAACACCCAATCGTAGGGACGGGAGTCACCCTCATAGGAACGATAGGCATACTCCACGGCGGTTTGGGTTTTACCCATTCCCCCCAGCCCCCGGATAGCCTGGATTTGGTTGATGGCAACCGCTCCATCCTGGTGGAGTTGCTGTTGTAACCGCTTCAGAATCTCTACCCGCCCGGTAAAAAAGCGGTTGCGCTGGTAGGGCACCCCAAAGTAGGTTTCCAGGGGGGCAGCACTTGGGGGAGCAGGTGGATGAATATGTACATCCCCCTCCACCTTGGCGATCGCTGTCCCATCGTTTTGACCAATCACCTGATTGCCCTCCCCAGTCACCCTCTGGTCAACTGAGCGAGTAGCTGGCTGCACCGTTGACGGCAGGGCCTCTTCAGTGCTGGTCTGGCCCGCTTCAGTTGGCCCCGGCAGCGGACTGCCCCTGGGGGTAGTAGTGTCAGGCAGAGGCTCTGGTGGGCTCACGGGGGTTGAATCTGGGGAATGGCAGCTCAGCCCATGGCTAGCTGAGGTTAGGTTAATTCTATCAGGAGAAAATCAGGGAGGAGAGATGGGTGAAGGTCATAGACTTTTGTCAGTCAATCAAAACCGCAAGGGTGATCTGAGGAAGGCTACGTTACAGTAGGTGTCAGATTAGGTTAGGAAAATACCATGCAGGCGTATAAGGTCAAGGGTAAAATTGATGGAGAGGGGCACCTAATTATCACAGAGCCGATCGCCCTTTCTCCAGGGGATGTGGAGGTCATTGTGCTACAACCTTCCTCCAGCTTAGAAGCAGGATCAAACTCTGCTCAATCTCAAGAGTCACTAGGCCCAAAGCATAGCTCTTCAATCCAGGCATTTAGAGAGTTGTTTGAGAAAGCTCCACCGATTCCAACAGACTTCGACCCAGAGCAAGCAAAATGGGAATATCTAAGGGATAAGTATAATCTGTGAGAATCTTGGTTGATACTAATATCGTTTTAGATGTCGCCCTTGAGCGCCGGCCTTTCCTAAGGAACAGTGAACAAGTTCTTGCATTTGTAGAACAGGGCACAGTGAAAGGATATATCTCAGCATCGACTTTCACCGACTTGTACTATATAGTTCGCAAGGCAAGAGGGAAGGGATGGGCACTTGGTTTCCTCTCTCAATTGCTCACTTTTTTCCAAATTGCAACTGTAGACCAGGGTGTGATTGTTCATGCACTTCAGTCAAGTTTTCAGGATTTAGAAGATGCCGTGCAATATGAAACGGCGATCGCTAATCAACTACAGTCGATTGTCACTCGCAACCCCCAAGACTTTCCCAATCATAGGTTAGAGATTTTCACGCCGGAGATCCTGATTCAGCAGCTTTCTGGAAGAGAGCTGCCATAGAATTCAGTAACCTGGATGGTTGTCTGTACCCTGTGGCTGATGGTGATTCCCACCTGTTCTTACCGCTCAGCGGAGCCTTAACCTATGGATATTGCCCTACTAACCGCCTTCCTCACCCCCTTTCTACCGGCCCTCACCCAACTGGGGGAAAAGGCGGCGGGGAAAATGGCGGAGAAATTTGGTGAAGACGCCTGGAATAAGGCCAAAGCTATCTGGGGTCGGTTATCGCCCCAGCTAGAGGCTAAGGAAGCAGCGCGGGAAGCGGTGACG
>JBEIGU010000298.1:0-2230 GCA_040381765.1 Leptolyngbya sp. | reverse complement strand
TCAGCTTAGATACCTCCCTGTACTGGGAAGAATATTGCCTGGTGCGCTTGTCAGTAGTGTATCGAGGCCGAGCCTTACCGATCATCTGGCGGGTCTTGAAACATGACAGTGCCTCAGTCGCCTATGAAGCCTACCGGGAAATGCTGTGTCAGGGAGCCCAACGATTACCGGCAGGGGTCAAGGTGGTCCTGCTGGCCGACCGGGGCTTTGTCCACCTCAAAGCCATGAAGCTGATCACTACCACCTTAGGCTGGCACTACCGGATTCGGATTAAGCGCAACACCTGGATTTGGCGGTCGAGTAAAGGCTGGCGACAACTCAAGGATATTCATCTCCAGCGTGGTGAGGCCCGTTGCTTTCATAGGGTCAAGGTGCACAGACGAGACTGGTTTGGACCTGTACACGTTGCCTTGGGCTGTAACAGTGTCAACGGCGAGTTTTGGGCCATCCTCAGCGATGAACCCACCAGCCTGCATACCTTTGAGGAATACGGGTTGCGTTTCGATATTGAGGAGAGTTTTTTAGATGACCAGTCAGGCGGCTGGAACTTACAAAAGTCCGAAATTCGCTCTGTCTGTGCCCTCTCTCGACTTTGCTTTATCCTGGCGGTGGCCACCCTCTATGTCACCGCTCAAGGGGTTGATGTCGTCACATCGGGCCAGCGCCGCCGTGTCGACCCCCATTGGTTTCGGGGTAACAGTTATTTTCGGATTGGCTGGGACTGGGTCAAAACCGCCTTGATACAAGGCTGGCAACTGATTGACTCAGTTTGTTTCACTCACGTTAAAGACCCTCAACCAGCCTGGTGACTCCAGGCGGGACGAAGATTGCCTATCCTGTTTTAGACCTAGTTGATCTTACCGGGTGTTCCAGTGAGGAACTTCAATCCTTACTCATGAAACTCGATGATCAACGTATTGTGCGAACCGTTAGGCTCTCTTCTAATACATCAGAGCAGGGTTACGAACTCTTTCACGATGTCCTTGCGCCAGCAGTCTTGAAGTGGCGGGAGATCCATTTAGCGAAACAAAACCTCAGACAAGCAACCAAGCGAAGATTACTAGGTGAGGCATTCCGTCAACGACAACGCAGACAGGATGAAATCGCCGCTCTGCTTGCTCGTCAGGCATTTCTCTTTAGTCAACAGGAACCGAACCTGGGAATCGAGCAGCAAGAGATTGATCAAACCCTACGTGCAGTACTGGGCGTGCCTTTCTTCAACACTATTTTATCTTGTGATCGGAGCGGCATTTCCTATGTTGCTTTTAGCCCAAAAGAAGGGAGTCTATTAGCATCTGGTAGCTTTGATGGTTCGATTCGAATTTGGAATCTGTCAGATATTTCTAACCCAGTAAGATTCATTGGTCATACAAAGATTGTTAAATCAATCGCTTTTGACTCCACAGGAAAGATTCTAGTCTCAGGTAGTAATGATGGAACCGTTAAGCTTTGGGATCTCCGACAATGCATACAAGACTCACGTGTCCAGCCTCAACTACTTCAATCTTTTGACCTAATACCAGAGAATCAGGATCAAGTAATTCGGGTTTTGTCTGTTGACTTCAACCTGAAAGAAGGTGCCTTTAGCCTAAAAGAGGGAAAGATAGCTTCAGGAAATTCTGATGGAAGCATTTATCTTTGGGATCTCAATCAACCCCATGCCGCTCCCAAAAAGCTCAAAGGGCATAGGGCAGGTGTTGGTGCGATCGCCTTTAGCCCAGATGGAAAAAGCTTGGCATCGGGCTGTGGCAAATATGATGTGGCAGGTGACGAAGCAGGTAGAGAAGACTGCACGGTGAAACTTTGGGATTTGGCAAAGCTAAACCCAACCTCTCGTATTCTCTATCGCCATATGAGCGATGTGTGGTCAGTTGCATTTAGCTCCGATGGAAAGAGCTTAGCGTCGTGTTTCGAAGATAAAAGCATTCGCCTATACGATCTCAGTAAACTCAATAGCATTAACATTATCTCAAACCTAATCAATTGGGCTACAACTACTTCAACAGTTTTTCAAAATTTCTGGTTAAATCTATATTCGTCATTAGGTCTAACTAGAGCCATCAAGATCAATATTATTAAGTCAACTCAAGACGCAGGGTAATCGCATCTAATTTGGTATAGACAAAAACAGACATATCCAAATCCATATGGGTCAAGAGCTTGAAAATGCCCAAATTCAGAAAAAATTAGACTTAGATCCACAGGAGGCTACAAAAGACAGTATTCTGTG
>JBEIGU010000297.1:0-2282 GCA_040381765.1 Leptolyngbya sp. | reverse complement strand
CCACTGGATTAACCTGGAGGGCCAGCGCCAGATCAGTAACCTGAGCGATGAGCGACGACTGATTATTCGCCTATTGGGACCCCCGGTTGAGCGGTATTACTACGCATCTGGCTAATCATTTGTCAACCTGCGGAATGTAGGCTAGAGCTTAATGGGGCGAAGGAACCTGTCTGAGGAGATTGAGTAGGTCGTTGCGCCAATGATGATGAGCCGTTAGGCGTATACTCCGGCACCAATCGCTGCAGTAAGGCCCGGGTAGCTGTTGTATCATACTTGGCAATGGATTCGAATAACTGAGTGAGCAGGGGCTCTAAGGTTGACCAAGGAATAAAATATTCTTGGATACAATAAATTTGACCATGACGGGTACGCTGAATATTTTCTCCGGAAATCAATAGTTCCTCGTAAAGTTTTTCCCCAGGTCTAAGGCCGGTAATTTCTATGGCAATGTCTTCTCCCGGAGCCAGCCCACTGAGACGAATCATCTGGAGAGCTAAGTCATAGATCTTGACCGGTTCTCCCATATCCAGCAAAAAAACCTCACCTCCTTGAGCTAAGGAGCCCGCCTGTATCACCAAACGAGCGGCCTCAGGAATTGACATAAAGTACCGGGTAATCTCGGCATGGGTCAAGGTGATGGGCCCTCCCTTAGCGATTTGAGCCTGAAATCGTGGTACCACCGACCCGCTACTGCCCAGCACATTTCCAAAGCGAACAATGGCAAAGCAGGTAGGAACCTCGGATTCTGCCGCTAAGGCTTGAACGATTAATTCCGCGACCCGTTTAGTCGTACCCATGATATTGGTAGGGCGTACGGCTTTATCGGTGGAGATCAAAACAAACTGCTCTAATCTGTTAGCGAAAGCATTGCGAGCAGCCGATAGGGTACCCCTGATATTATTCTCTACTCCTTTAACAATATTACTTTCCAGCAGGGGAACATGTTTATAGGCAGCAGCATGGTACAAAACTTGGACTTGATATTGACGCAACACTGAGCCGAGATAGGGTTCATCCGTAACATTACCCAGACAGGGAATGCAGGGAACGTCGGGGTAGGATTCGCTAAGTTCTTGGTGAATTTGGTATAAAGCAAACTCATTCAGCTCGTAGAGGACAAGACATCGGGGTCGTTGCAAAATAATTTGACGACATAATTCTGAGCCAATTGATCCTCCTGCACCAGTTACCAGAACAACTTTGTTACAGGTTTGCTTCTGAAGCAAAGCTAGGTCGGGGGAAGCCTCTTCCCTACCCAGTAGATCGGCAATATCAATATCACGAATTTGATTAATCTTCACCCGACCTGACAAAATATCGCCCAGGCTAGGCACCGTCTTGACAGGAATCGACATTTCTTGAAGACGCTTAACAATACCACGGCGCACCTTTGGATCTACCGAGGGTAAAGCCAATACAACTAGATCAAAAGTATTGACGGACCATAACGATTCTATTTTTGAGTAGGGATAGACTGGGAAGCCATCTAAATTAGCATGGCGATTTAGATCAGGATTATCATCTACAAACCCAACAACTTGATAATTCCAGCTAAATTTAAGAGCCTGTAGCAATTCAGCTCCAGCCTGCCCAGCTCCGTAAATCAAAAATCGTTGGGGATCATCAGAAATTTTCCTGTGATGGCGATGGGTGTGAAATAAAATATATTTGAAAATAACTAGCCGCGCACCAATAGTCACAATGAATCCTAAGATGGCACTAATCAAAAGGATAGAACGACTCAGGTTCCAAGCCCCTAGTAAGGAATCGAGGATAAGGGCAGCAAATAAGCTGAGGGCGATCGCCTGACCAATAGTGCGAACATAGGTAGTGCGTGAAAATCTCAGAATGGGTCGATAAACACCGCAGATATGAAAGGCCACAAACTGACTCAACACCACTAAGACCAAGGGAAATAGATTTTTAGCTATAAACTGAATAGCACCATGCCACTGATCAAAGCGCAGAACTATGGCTAAAACCATAGAGATCCCTAAGGCAGCTAAATCCATAGATCTCAAAATGATTTGTCGATTTCTGCGACGGCCTTTCAGCAAATTGCTGACAACGTTGTCAAAACTAAAACTAGTAGAAGTCATAATTAAATACGCACCCTATAAACTGCTAGCAAGATGGCCGTACTTGGTTGACTGACAAAACTCTCAACGCTGGCGGCTAGAAGCCGCGCCTAGACAGGCAAAACCCGCCTACGCGGGTTATGGATCAGTCGGCGAAGGCCGACTTCGTCTGGATAGCAGCGGTTTGAACCACCGTAAGCCAGT
>JBEIGU010000296.1:0-2329 GCA_040381765.1 Leptolyngbya sp. | reverse complement strand
GTTCTCCCAAAATCCGGGGCTTGAAGAAGCCTGAAACCCTTCTACCATAGGCACTTGAGTAGTTTCCGTCTTTGTTGGCAGTCCGAAGCCTGAAACCCTGATGAAATCTCACTTTCTCGGAGAACTTCCCACTGTCCAGTTGTTAAGTCGCTCTGAGGTGACGGTGACATTCTCAATCGTCTCCACCTGGCTTAGTTCCTTTACTCGCAGGTTCTTTAGGGCAACTAATTGGGTGTAGACGGTTTGAGCCATTGAACGGAGATAGCGAGCAGAGAAGACATCCCCAGCCTCGGGTGTCTTGAAGGCAGTTGAGATGGCAATACCGTAGGCATCCCGCTCGACCGTCTGATCATTCCAGAACACTAGCTCTTGACGGTCTGGAATGGGTTCGCCGTTGGGTCCGAAATACTGGATCGAGAGAGCAGCTAACCCGATCGCCTCGTCTTTCTCGCCTGTACGTCTGCCCAGGGCAATGGGGTTTGCCTGGTAGTCATCGCCTAAAGCCTTGAGCCGTTGGCTAATGTCTTCAGAAAAGATGATTTCTTGTTGGGTGTAGAGGTCGCGTGAGGTTTCCTGCTGACGATACAGCGTTTCCTGAAAACTCTCCTGTGTCTGCCGCCTGGTCACAACCAGATTCCGAATAAACTCTACATACCCTGGCAGGATGGTGTCGTCAAATAGAGTGTCGCCATAGATTGAAGCTCCCAAGTCGTTAACGTTTGGAACATCTTGCAAGGTGACCTCTTGATTAGCGACATCTGCTCCAATCAGCTTTTTGTTGAGGTTGGAAAGACGGCTGGCTTGGCGTAACAACTGACTTTCACTGTTGGCGTAATAGATGTAGATGTTCTCTGCCTGGTGTTGCTTAGGTCGGTCAATTCGTCCAATGCGCTGTTCTAGCGTCATGGGGTTCCAGGGCAAGTCGATGTTGATTAAATAGTCGGCATCCTGGAGGTTTTGACCCACAGATAGGGTTTCTGAACCAATCAGCACTTTAACTTCGTCGTCTACACTGGGGCGTTCACCTGGATTCCGACAGCTTGCAGTTGGAGCAAACAACCGGAAAAGCTCTAAACGTTCAATGCCTGTACGTTGTCGTCCCGCCTTCACCACATTATGGGTCGCAATTTGAACGGCACGGCTATCAGAATCAGGGAAGTAGCGTTTAGTTCCACCAATCGCCATGCCAATTCCCTCACCCACAATGATTGAGTCTTGAGCCATGTAGCGGTAATAGTCGAGAACCGTATCTGAGAAGGTAGAAATGAGCAGTACCTTACGTCCCTGGCTCACCAGGTCTCGTACTTTAGCTGTTACCTGTTCCCGTTTATGGTCTTTGACGAATTCATCCGCTAATAGGTCTTGAATATCCTGTAGTTGTAACAAGTCATTGTCACAGGCTGACCACATCAGGTTATAGATGCGGCGGGCTTCGTTCGGGTCAGACTGTAAACGCTCAATGGCAAGATCGATGGTGCGACGAAGCTGCTGCCGCTTTTCTTGCTGCTCGGCGACCGTATCCTCGTCATCGTCGTCTTCCTCTTCATAGTCTTCATCGGAAGCTTCTCGGTCATCCAAGAAACCGAAGTCTAATTGCTCAGACTGCCCTGACTCAAAACCGTAGTGGAGCAAGAGAAACTGCTTTAACCCATCGGCATCTGGGGTAACAGCGCCCAGGCGCGACTGCATTTGTTCGATTCGACCTCGAAAGTTGACGATCGTGCGTTTCAGCGCATACATACTGGACTCTGCCCGTTGCAGAAAAAATCGGCGCTGGTTTTGCAGCAGGGCGCGTTGCTCAGCATTCCCTCCCAAGTACCGAACTGGGTCAGCAAAAGGAATGTAGAGTTGGGTTTCAAACTGGGTGAAGATCTGCTCTAGTGCCTGCTCGGTGCTATCTTCAAACTGCACAGGCAGCCATTCTGCCTGACGTTTTGCATAAACCTTGAGGTCGGGCATGGCATCGCGGAGCATTTGGCGGGTACGTTGTAAAAACAGTTCCCGATAGGTGCGCCGAAAAATTTCCGTGTACTGTTGAGTAAAGTTTTCAACGCCAATATCCCGGTTCTCAAACCAGCTTGCTACTTCTGGTGGAAATCCTGCTTCTGTAAATCCCTCTGGTCGGCTAATAAAAGGCTGGAGGATGTTATAGATGTCCTCACGACGGTTGTTCCAGGGCGTTGCCGTCAGGGGTATCAACTTAAGCCGGGACAGGTTGACTGTTCCAGGGATTGGGCTGTTGTGACGAAGACGACCGTCTAGGCCTGGGTAATTCCGTAAAGGTACTGAGTACCGACTCAAAGAGGTCAGGAAAGAGATGGCCAAAGAG
>JBEIGU010000295.1:0-2344 GCA_040381765.1 Leptolyngbya sp. | reverse complement strand
TGCGATTCGCTACGGTTTTTGGCCTCGTTACTCAAGTCGTCGCCAACACTGGGACGTTGATACTGAGCGTCTGTTGCAGTTGACTCATCGGGGGCCAAGTCACTGCCTACTGGTAGGCCTCATGAATAATGCAGGCTAGGGCTGGCGAAGATGCCGGTGGGGCTGTTACCCTAGGTAACAATGCTCAATTAGTGGCTTTTTCCCTGCCCATGCCCGCCCCCGTCAATTCCCTGACCACCCCCGCCCCCACCGGTCCTGGTGAGGGTCAGCAGGTGATGGTGGAGCGCCAGTCCCTGGGGCCCCAGCGGCGGCGCCTGCTGGCCACGGTGATCATCCCCCGACCGGTGGAGCAGGTCTGGCGGGTACTCACCGACTACGACAACCTGGCCAGTTTTATTCCCAACCTCTCCCTCAGTCGACGGCTACCCCACCCCAATGGCGGTCTGCGCTTGGAGCAGGTCGGGGCCCGCTGCTTCCTCAACCTGAGGTTTTGTGCCCGGGTGGTGCTAGACATGGTGGAGGATTATCCCCACCGGCTGGGCTTCGCCATGGTGGAGGGGGACTTTCGCCAGTTCGAAGGCCAATGGCGCCTGGAACCGTCAGCCCAGGGGGAGGCCACCCGCCTCACCTACGACCTGGTGATTTCCCCGCCCCTGGCGATGCCGATCAGTTTGATTGCGGCCTACCTCTGTCAAGATTTAACCGCTAACCTGCGGGCAGTCAGCGATCGCACCCTGGCCTCCCCGTCGACCCTCCCCTAAATCCACCGACTGCTGCTCACCCCTGAGGTCCGGCCCGCCCTTTAACGACGGTGGAGGTGGAACACCGAGGACTGATCCGTCGGCATCAGCAAAATTTCACTGAGGTTGACATGGGCCGGGCGACTGATGGCGAAGCCGATCACCTCCGCCACGTCGGTGGCGGTGAGGGGGGTGGTGCCTTGATAAACCGCCGCGGCCCGGTCGCGATCGCCGTGGAAGCGTACCTGGCTAAACTCCGTTTCCACCAGGCCAGGTTCAATGTTGGTCACCCGCACCGGCGTACCTAGCAGATCAATCTTCAGACCCTCCGACAGCACCTTGACGGCGGCCTTGGTGGCACAGTATAGACTGCCCCCAGGGTAGGTCTGGCGGCCAGCGATGGACCCCACATTCACCACATGGCCCCGCCCCCGGGCCACCATGCCGGGCACCACCGCCTGGGTCAGGTAGATCAACCCCTTAATATTGGTGTCTACCATCTCCTCCCAATCCGCCTGGGGGGCTTCGTACTGCCTATCTAAACCGCGGCTGAGGCCAGCATTGTTAATCAGCACATCAATGGCTGGCCAGGCCGCCGGTAAGCTAGCCAGGCCCTGAGCGACAGCCTGGGCCTGGCGGACATCCAGGGGTAGACAGCAGGTCTCCGTGCCGTAGCGATGCTGCAGGTCCGCCGCCAGGCTTAGCAGCCGGTCCTGACGGCGGGCCGCTAAAATTAACCTTGCCCCCTGGGCCGCCAGGTGCTCGGCACAGGCCAGGCCAATCCCGCTACTGGCCCCAGTAATTAGAATCGTTTTCGGTTTCATGGTTTGATCGCCCCTCCTAACCATTTATTTCTATCACTCCGCCCTCGATCGAGGATTTACCCACCGCCCCAAATCACCTCCACGGGAGTGGCCTTAACTCAAACATAAACTTTAGTATCATACCCAGACAACTGATTAAAAAGCGGTTATGCTGAATAGCATGAGGTTAGTAAATAAAGCAACGGACTCAGAGCAGTCAAGTCACCTCAAACGTCCAATCCCAGTGGTTTAATCTTCATTAGAGAGGAGGTTATCATCTCGGTAAGGTCTACACTTCTATGGCAAATACCAGCAGCATCAACCCTCAGTTGTTGATATTTTCTCCCCTGTTAGAATGAGGGCTCTGTCTTCAGAGGGCCAGGTTAATAAATTTACCTGGTCATGCTATCGAAACATCCCTAGAAAAGCAAAACTACCTTGAGGAAATTCCTCAACTATCCTGAGGTTTTGTTTCTGGTAAATTGGATGCCTTTCATCCTTAGCTTTTGTCTTGAAATAAGCCCGGTAGCTATGGCAGTTACCGGGCTTATGCTTTGGGGGTAGTTGATGGGCACGGGCTCAGGCCCTTTGCCCATCCTACCTCTCCTGATTACTGATTACTGATTACTGATTACTGTGCCTGCAAGAGCCCAACCTGGGGCATCTTGAAACAATCAATACAGAACGTCAGACAGGATAGCTATACCCTAGTGCAAGTTAGGGAATATACAGGGCAGGTAGGCCTCTAGCCTAGGGCTAGCCCCCGATTAGCCCCTAGTTATCTCGAATTCCTGTCGGTCA
>JBEIGU010000294.1:0-2385 GCA_040381765.1 Leptolyngbya sp. | reverse complement strand
GCTGGGGTGTTATGCCGAATAATTCTGCCTATCTACCTGCTAGGGGATTTTAGGCGGAAAATATCAGTCTATTAATAGTTAGACCGAAGCTAATGAAGCATCATCAGCTTTGATAAATAAGATACACAATACAGAGAGCGTATCTATCTAGTTTCAGCCGTTAGTTAATTTAGATTACTGTTCACAATTCGCTAAGTATGTCTAAATACTCATTTGCCCGTATGCAGCCAACTGAATTTGAATCTATGGCTCAGGCTCTCTTAGAGAAGACATATCGTATTGATGGCAACCTAATCCAATTTGGTGCGGGACAAGATGGCGGACGAGAAGCTACATGGTCACAATCGCCTAGCCATCAACAATATTCTTGTCCAGCTAATCAAAAAAAAGATGTTGTAAAAGAATGGGTTTTCCAAGTTAAGTATCATGATCTTGACCAACGTGGGTGGTCTACTGCCCGTGATGCAGTTTTATCAGATTTAGAAAAAGAATTAGACAAGATTGTAAATAAGTACTCGGTGCCTTGCCATGTATACGTGTTGATTACCAACGTACCCTTCACTGGAGCTAGAAATGTTGGGACTCGCGACCAAGTAACTGCTTTGGCCGACAAATGGCGTAGGCGTATTCCAGAAATCTATGTTTGGGATGCTGCTGATCTTTCTAGAATGCTAGATGCAAATGTGGATGTTCGGACAGCTTACATAAATACTATTCTCCCTGGTGACGTTCTTAAAGCTATCTATAGTCAAGCAACCTCTAGCCTGAATCGCAAACAGAGTGCCTTTAGAGCTTATTTGAAGTTTGTTACAGATCGTGAAAGCTCTGCTCGTGCAGAAGAAGCAGGTGATGAACCAGATCTTCCCCTGTCTGATGTTTTTATTGACTTAACTTTAAAGATTCAAGATAGTAACGATAGACTCCTCATTAAGTCACTTTCTAGAAAGCAGCGATCAAAATCAAATACTGATATAGGCTTATTGCCAGAGAATTGGACATCAGTACGTGTCTCATTCGCCCTATTTTTTGCAGATCATCCAAATATTTTACTTTTGGGTGGACCCGGATTAGGGAAAAGTACTCTGACTCAGTTTCTGTGCCTCTATCAAGCTGCACGAATCATTGCTCCTGATTTATCTCAACGGCTTGCAAATCGGCTTAAATTACCGGAAGAAAAAACTGCTGAAGACCTAGATGCTTATTGTCGTCCTCGTTTTCCTTTCCGCATAGAATTACGCCGCTATGCAAAGTGGATGGGTAATCAAAAAAATGGTCAAAATGAGTTGGCTCGTTATATCGTCGAAGTTTTAATAAATCGAAACGCCTCGTCTACCCTTGTAATGGATGATGTGTTCGATTTGGCATCTGATAATCCTATCCTAATAGCCCTTGATGGTTTAGACGAAGTTCCTAATTTAGAAATAAGGCGACAAATTATAGAAAACTTGCAAGTTTTCTTACGCCGAATTGACTCAGAGAATGGAGATGTCCAAGTAATTCTATCGAGTCGCCCAAAGGGATATTCTGGTGAGTTTGAAGAATTTGAACCAATAACATGGGAACTTAACGAACTAGAAAAAGCAGATTTTGATGAATACTGTGACTGTTGGTTAAAAAAAAGGATTCTTGACACAGAAGAGCGGAGCGAAGCAAAAGAACGAATTAATCGCGGTATGCTTTCGGAGTCTGTGCAGCGCTTAGCCCGATCTCTTCTACAAGCAACAGTTATTCTAACTATTGTTCGAGTAACTACTCCAAAAGTGCTGGTAGTAGAGCGATATTCTGCCGATGTTGGGCGGTGCTGCCCGCTAAACGTCGCAGCGCCCGTTCGGCATGCACCCAACACAAGCCATGGTGCAATAAATTGAATTGACCGGCCCCATCACTGAGAATCCGCAGGTCGTCCCGAATTCCCTGGGCTAGGACACCGGCGAGCAGGGCGGCTTCGGTGATGACCCGTACCGCGTTGGCACTGACAATGCCCAATTCCGATAAGTAGGCCTGCCACGCCGTCGCCTCGGTCGCCAGCACCTGGTCTGAGAAGGTCAGCGTCGCCCAGTGCTTGGCCGCTAGCCCCTGGGTCGCTAAGTACTGCTGGGCATCGTCGTTGAGGATATAGTGGGGGCTCCGCCCCTGCAGGACTTCGAGAAAGTTGCGACGACTTTTGCTCGCCCCACTGCTGAAGTAGGTAAACCAGTCATTGCCAATCACCGTACAGTACCCATTGAGGGAGTGTTCAGGAAATCAGGTTAGACCAGGCTGAAACCATTGATTTTTCGTTGTCAGAAATGCCCATTCGAAGGGCTAATGGCAATAGGACCTGCATCAACCACCCTAGACCCTTTCCATTTAGTGGAATGCTGAGTAAAGTATAGATTTGGCCAG
>JBEIGU010000293.1:0-2394 GCA_040381765.1 Leptolyngbya sp. | reverse complement strand
GGGTCGAAGAAGACTTCTGCAGCTTGCTGAAACGTAACACCGTTATGGTTAATTGGGTTGATCCTGGCTTTTTCGTCATTCCAGACAAAAGTGATGCCATTGAGAACGAAATACACATCCATGCTTGTAGTGTAAGCAAGACGTATTTACATTGTCAATACATTGCCTCGTATCCTAGGGTTACTAGCACAACTTCCTCTAGTTGAGCAATTGTTTCAGCACTCAGTTGACCTAACCTCCGAGTTAACCGAAGCTTATCCAGTACTCGAATTTGAAAGCACAATGCAACTGAATCTTGTGACAGCCCACCTTCCCCCTGCCTGATCAGCATACAAATTGGTAATGCGGCACGACGTTGGTTCGTAGTTAAGGGAATAGCAATAGTTGTTGTTGAGAACTGGGAAACGATATCATTCTGAAAAATAATGACAGGACGAACACCTGCTTGCTCAGAACCTTGAGTAGGATCAAGGTTTGCCAACCAAACGTCTCCTCTTTTAAGCAGGTTAGCCATGGCTAATCTTCTTGGGCAAGCATTACGGCATAGTCACCCATTCCAGTTTCAGCAAGAGAGCGATCTTCTTCTGCAAACTCCTTTGATAAGGAAGCCAATTGAACAGGATCGAGAATGATAGAACGACGCTTATCACGAAATTTGAGAAAAGCAATGAAGTCAGCAACTTGTTGAAGCTGTTCAAGGGTAAGTTGATCGAGATCTTGCTTGAGGGCTTCGCTAGTGACTGGCATAAAAATAACGTAAAAAGATTTTAAGCTATGACTCTATTGTAAATAATCTGCTTCCACTCCAGGTCTATCCTCACCACAAATTTTCTCGGCAATGACCCGCTTCAAGTTGAACACAAACAGATAAGCTAAAAATCGGGTAACCAATCAACCTACATCTGGCCCAATATCACCGGGCTCCTACAACTCACTATCGCTCTTAGCTCACCATCGATCGCCGGTGCTGTGGGGCTAAGTCTTGGCAATAGTCCTAGCCCCAGGAGCCGTAGTGGTGGGGAGATCGCGGCTCCTAGGGCAATATCCCAGTTAAGGCAGTCCATAACCCCCTTCGGTGGGCGATCGCGGACCTGTCTCCCCATGACCTCAGCAGAACCTTGGTCGACTGTGGGCGTGAACCTGGTGCCGCGATGGGGTGGCCAGGTTGCGGCTATGGCTGGTTGCTTTTGGGGGAGAAGCCCCAGGGGGAGGTTTGAGACATCACAGGTCGCCTTTGCCCATCTGCCTCGGGGAGTATGTTAGGCAGATGGCAACTTCAATTACTTGCGACTTTTCCAGTATCCAGGCTCACGACTGCAATGCATGACTGCCAAAATCAGAATGTAGTCTGACTCAATTGTATAGAGAACACCGTAAGGAAACTTACGCGCCATACACTGCCGAACATCTTGATCAATTGCAGCGTAACGGGTTGGGGACTCCCTGATCCGATAAACTGTATCCTCAATCGCGTTTATGAACGCTTGAGCAACCTCAACTCTCTGCTCTGTGTAGTATTGAACTGCTTCAGCGTATTCACTCAGTGCTTCAGGATGAAATACATACCTCATGGCTCAATTAGCCGTCTGACCTGAGCTAAAGCATCTTCACCTGGAATGGGTTGAACAGAACCATCTCGCACTTCGTCTCGTCGGCGCTTGGCTGCAGTTACCCAAACTGCCTGAATTCCTGAGTCGGTATCGAACTCTAAGCTTTCTACCAACTTGTCTGCTAGGAGTGCTCTTGATTCGCTAGGCAGAGATAATAGTTCCTCAGTCAGTTGCTCAATTGACCGCATGATACTAACCCCTCGCAGAAAGCTGAACCTTAGATAATTGTATCAAAATTTAACGTGAAACGAAGTTCAGGACGTAGCTGTCTACCTCAGGGTAAAGTGTACCCCGTTGTCTAGACAGTTAGGGTAGCGGGCAGGAGTGCAGCATCGGGTAATACTGCCGCCGCTAGAAATGGATTTGGCTTGTATGGATCATGCCCATGGGGCCGCAGAAATCGGTGTAATGCCATTCCCCCTGGCTACCATAGATTTTTATGCTCACCCGAGATTCCACGGTACAGAGAATCGCGCCGTTAGGGCTAACCCGGATGTTGGAGGGTGGATCAAAGACAACGGCTAATTCGCCGCTGTTACAGACCCGGGCCAACATGTTGGCGGTGGCGGTTGATTGGGGTTGGTGGGTTACCTGGTCATGAAAGGTTGTCCAGGTGCGGCTTTGGCAGTGGGCCTGGGCGTTAATTTTCTGACTGCCAAGGTAGTAGGTGAAGTTGACGCTGTTGAGGCTGACCCGATTAAAGGAGCAGGCGTCGAGTTGTACTGGGGCTCCGGTTATGGCCTGGCCCATGGACTCCTGGCAGCTTTGGGCGATCGCGGGTGCG
>JBEIGU010000292.1:0-2409 GCA_040381765.1 Leptolyngbya sp. | reverse complement strand
GGTGTTGTACAGGGTTTGGCGAAATTGCTGAAGTTGGTTGAAAATCATAGGGTCAATCGAATTTCTACTTCATTGACCTTACGGCAGTCAGTGTCACTCATTGACTGCCTTCCTTTACAGAATTAGTCCAAACTCAAGTAAATTCTGTTGCTTAGCCTAGCATAATTAGAGCTATCGCCACCGCCAGGGGGGCGGGGGTGAGCCAGAACACCACCCACTGCGGGCTTTAGCCGATCAACGCGGCCCTAACCCTTCTGGTCAACGAGATAGCTTTGGTTAGAACCCCCCAGCAGACATTAAACCTTGCCCAGGTGTGCTGACCAAAGCCATACAAACTAAACCCTCAATTAAACCTCTGGTTTAGGTTTGATTGAGCGATCTGCAAAGGCAGCCTTAGGAATAATGCCATGAACACCCCAGTTGCCGTCCACTACCTGGGTAATGGCAAAGTCGCTGCCCACCGTAATTAGGGAATAGGCCTCATCTTCCGTCAAGCTCATGCCATTCATTAAGAAGTCCCTAACCTTAGTTGAGCAGTCCTTGAGGGCAGGGTCTAGGGAGGACATTGAAAAGATCTTGGTTTGAGCTTCTGGCCCCAGCGCTTCCAGGTAATTGGCAAAAGTAAAACCGTGGACAATCCAGGCGTCGGGAGTTTCAAGTAAAGGGTAATTAACCCCCTCAAGAATTGTGCCGCCCAATTTACCTTGTTTATGCAACACAAACTGGAAGGTACCAATCAGAGAGGTTTCAATGGCAGTGCCATCCAGCTCAGAATCTCCCTGGGCGGTATGGGCATCCCCTGCTGAAAATAGAGCCCCCGGCACCGAAACCGGGTAATACATAGAGGTGCCAGCCCCAACATTGCGGAAACCTTCACAGGACCGGTGAGAATATGCACCCCAGGACCCCGGTTGGCAACGGCTGGTTGGGACGCATTCCACCGGTAGATACTCTCGATGCCAGGGTCGCCCTTGATCATGCGATCGTAGTCATCACCGGCATGGTGGGTGATCAGGTCCATGGTGACCTGGTCTTTGGAGTTAATGGTTAGTACGGGAGCCAAAGACTTACTGAAATACCCCCAGTGCACGGTATCAGCATTACCAATTAATCGGTAGTGGCGTTCACCCCTAGCGGCAGCCTGGCAGTTATCCGCTACTGGAGCCTCGATTAACTCCATGGAGGATCCTGCAAGCATTGGAGTTAGCTCGGCTTTTGCAGGTAGCAGGGTGATCGCCAGGCCAAGCAGAAGACAGGAAAAGAGGCTAATTATGGTCAACCTACGACGTTTTAGAAAAGAGAAAGACATTGCTAACTATTCAGGTAGGACAAAGGATAGAAATCCTCTGGGGCCATTTATCCAACAAATTGACTGGTTAGTTAGTGTTTCCAGCTACAAGTCAACATAACTACAAGTCAAAGGATCTTTCCAGGGCCATCCAGGTAGGCCACCACCTCGCCGGGCTGCACCCCCAGTCGCCGCAGCCCCCCTCTCCGCCGAGTTGGCAAAACCTCAACACCTGGCTGTAGGAGGTGAACCGCTGGGGTGCCTGGCCTGGGCTTGATCCACCCCGTGCCCCCCTGCAGATAGTAGACCTGGTTGTGGGTAGAGTTCATGGCCAGGGCCGATCGCAGTTGCCAGAGCGGAAAAGCCAGGGCGGCACAGGCAATGATAGCTCCCCTGGAGCTGGGTGACCTGGCGGTTATTGCCACTGCCATGGAGGGCCAGGAGTCTGATAGGAGGAGATGCGATCGCGGGGGAAGCGGCTGCCATGGGGTTAGAAGGGCCGTAACCTGAGTTATGTCAGGGTTTAATCTACCGCTTTTATCTGACCCTGCGGGGCCTTAACGGCCATAACTACCCTCCTGTAAAGTACCTAGGTATGCATGAGTTAACCCAGGTACTTTACTGCCCTATAGGTAGCCGGGGGCGTAACGCCAAATAAGTATTTGAGGAAACTTATTTGCCACTTCCATACCTATGTACAGGTGGTATAGCTCTACACTTAGATTCGACAAAAACCCTAGAATCTTTTGACACATATGATTCAAAATCTGTCAACAGGGGCGACACCCCCTTGACATTTAAATGCTTTGAAAGGAGTATGGTCAAAATGAGTATGAAGAAGATATTATTTGGTTTCCAAATTATCTAGCAAAAACTTCATAAACTCTCTGTTTGTCAGGGAGAGTTATTGGCCGTTAGCCAAACCTCGTCTAGTTTGAAGCTTCGAGTTTTCTGCTATACGGGAGACAACCTTGGTTGACTGACAGGGTAATCGCATCTAATTTGGTATAGACAAAAACAGACATATCCAAATCCATATGGATCAAGAGCTTGAAAATGCCCAAATTCAGAAAAAATTAGACTTAGATCCACAGGAGGCTACAAAAGACAGTATTCTGTGC
>JBEIGU010000291.1:0-2454 GCA_040381765.1 Leptolyngbya sp. | reverse complement strand
GTGGGTGGTGGAGTTAAAGTCCTTCAAGCTCTTCATCAACTCCTTCCGCAACGAGCGCATCAGCCACGAAGCCGCTACTAACCAGGTTGCCGATCGCCTCTGGCAGGAACTATTACCCCACGGACTCCGGGTGATTGGTGACTTTACCCGACGCGGCGGGGTGAAAACGGTAATTACGGTTAAAAAAGGCGATTGGCAGGATTTCGATGCCTATCAAGCCAACCCTCTCTAGGCACCGCAAAGGTCCAGGGGAGAGCTCCAGCCATATCCCCGGCCAGGGATCGGCGCCAAGCCAGAACGCTTCCCCAGCATCTCTTTGGAACTGATCAACCCTGTCCTAAGCGTTCTGGCTAAAGCTATATATACTGTACTGTGTAGGTTTGCCACAGCCGCCTGGCTCCCCACTCTGGTTGAAGTTGATGTCTGAACGCCCTGCAAGCTACTACGATCGCCTGGGAGTCAAGCCCACCGCCAGCCCCCAGCAAATTCGCCAGGCCTTTCGAGACCTGAGCAAGCTCTATCACCCTGACACCACCACCCTATCGGCTGCCGAGGCCACGGCAAAATTTCAGGACCTGAATGAAGCCTACGCCGTGCTGAGCAGCCCCGATCGTCGCTGGGCCTACGACCAACAGGCGGGCTACTCCCGTATCTCGGTGGTGCAATCCCTGGAGTCCCTAACTAAGACAACCCAGGGACCCAGCCGCAGAGAGTCTTCCAATCTCTACTTGGATCCTAACGATCGCCCCCTTTCTCCGGGGGAGATTTTTGCCCTGTTTATCTTGGGCCTTACCTTTGCGGCCTGCCTGGCCCTGGTGGTGACCGTGGGGCTCACCCGAGGCGATCCGCTGGAAACCACTGTTTTTAGCGATCCCCAGCCGCCCGACTACCTTGCTCCTACCCAGGTGGAGGCCACCACTACCCCTGTCCAACCGCTGCCCACTGCCTCTGCCGTCACCTATCCAACGGTGCGGGCCCTTTGACCAGGCCGGGGGTTCTTTGATTAAGATACCTTCGCCCTGAGGCTGGGGTTGGCACAGCCCGAAGGCAAAAGCCCATCACTCAAGACTCCTAGCTCATGGTTAACGATGTTGGACAATAAGGAACGTGCCCCCCGAAATAGGACAATTACTCTGAAGGAGGAGGAAAAAGCAAAATACCAACAGAGACTGCTGCGATTAGATAAACCTGTGAATTTGCAGGAAGTACTCAATCGCACGATCAACCAGGATCTGTTTGAAGTAATAGATTTTCTGCCGCAACAGGCTGTTGACTTGCTGTTTATTGATCCACCTTACAACCTAAATAAAACATTTAACTCTAGTAACTTTAAGAAAAAAAATTTAGATACATATTCAGACTGGTTAGACATATTTTTATCTGGTCTTGAGAGAACTTTAAAGCCTACTTCTTCGATTTATATATGTTGTGACTGGCAATCCTCACCGGCTGTGTTTGAGATTGTTAAAAATCGTTTTCAAGTTCGTAACCGTATTACATGGGAGCGAGAAAAAGGGCGTGGAGCAAGCAAGAACTGGAAGAATTCATCAGAGGATATTTGGTTTTGTACAGTTTCTGATGTGTATACCTTCAACGTAGATGCAGTCAAGCTGAAACGCAAAGTAATAGCTCCTTACACCGTAAATGGCACCCCAAAAGATTGGGATATGACGGAGCAAGGAAACTATCGTCTTACTCACCCCTCTAATCTGTGGACAGATTTAACTATTCCTTTCTGGTCAATGCCTGAAAACACAGATCACCCAACTCAAAAGCCAGAAAAGTTAGTTGCCAAAGCCGTTCTTGCTAGTTCTAATCCTGGAGATGTTGTTTTCGATCCTTTTCTTGGCTCAGGAACAACATCTGTGGTTGCCAGGAAATTAGGCAGGCAATATTTTGGTGTAGAACTTGACGAAATATACGCTTGTTTGGCTGAGAAGCGCCTTGAAATGGCTGATATCGAGTCTTCCATCCAAGGCTACTCCGAAGGAGTGTTTTGGGAAAGAAATACGCTGAATCAGCAGGGACGCTCTATTGACAAGAAGCGTCATCCCCGCAGTGACAAAATACCTCAGCAGCAAGATTTACTTTTTTTAGCGGAACCCTAATCTTCAATGGAAAGGAGTCAGATTTTCGATAGCGACAAGTTTGGTGAAGTCCATGCAGCTTGGTTGACTGACAAAACTCTCAACGATGGCGGCTAGAAGCCGCGACTAGACAGTCAAAACCATCCTACGCGGTTTATGTTCATTAGTCTAAGGCCGACTTCGCCTGGATATCAGCTGTTTGAACCGCCGTAGGTCAATTTTTTGTCAGTCAACCAGGTAATAGACTGCCGAAGACAGGGTAATACATAGACTTCCATAAAATATGTGATCCTGGGATAATAGGAGAAACATTTAGCCTGGTGAATCCCCGATGACTACAACTCCCCCGATTCAACTGACCGATACG
>JBEIGU010000290.1:0-2479 GCA_040381765.1 Leptolyngbya sp. | reverse complement strand
GTAGAACGCACGTTTGGTTGGTTGGAACAGCACTGGAATGGCAGCTTACTCGATACCGTAGAGACGGTCTTGCACTTTGCCGAAACCCTAACTTTCAAAGGTCAACAACCTGTCGTTACCCTGATTGAGACAGTCTACAACACAGGAGTGAAACTGACCCAACAGGCAATGGCTCAATTGGAACAACAGATTAAGCGACTGCCTAATTTGCCAAAGTGGTTTGTGGAAATCACGGGTAAACCATCTTAGCTATTGGATCATATTTTCTATGGAGTTCTCTAACTCTATTATTCGATCTAAATCAAGAATTGGCGGGGGGGTAGCGGTGGCTTGGCTGATCAATTGGCGGGCTCGCTCCGGTGCCTGGCCAGGGGGCGTCACCATTAGTTGAACCAGACCTAGACTAACCGAGGGGTGATCGGGCAACTGGTCGAGGTAGACCCGCTGGCAGTGGTCACTGGTGAGCAGGACACCGTAGGCGATGGCATCGTCGGGCTCCAGGCTGGACCGGGGAAAGATCACCGCCGATCGCCAATGGTTGACCTGGGGATGTTTCTGCAGAAACAAAAAGATCTCCGCAAACAGGCGCCGATAGATCTGGCGATCTCGCTGAAACTGCACCTCCACAAAGTAGACCGGCTGGTCTGTCGTGCCCTCCGGCGGTAGGAAGACCCCATCAATGCGAAAGGCGGCCTCTTTTACCTCAACGGCATCAAAGCGGTAGCCCTGACCCTGCTCGGGGACCCCAATCAGGTCAAAAAACAACGGTGGGGCCAGTTGGAAGAGGAGATAGAAAAGGGAATCGGTTTTCACGTCAGCCCAGGATGACAGGATAATTCAAATGTACCATGAACATGGGTCTCGAAAACACTGGCCACGGTGATGGCGATCTCCCACCCCAACGAAATATTTGATCAGAACCAGGGTAAGGGAGTCAGAAACCTAATTACCTCGTGACCCCTGATTACTGATTACTGATTACTGATTACTACCCTATAGCTGCTCTAGGTGGCGCTGAGCCTTAGCCGCCCAGTCAGGTTTACCCTGGGCAATGTAGAGATTCTTGGCGTACTCCAGCACCCGTCGAGCCTCCTCGGCTCGGTCCAGCCGCAAGAAAGCCAGGCCGGCGCCGTAGTAGGCGTCGGCATAGCTACCGTTGAGTTGGGTGGCCTGGCGAAAGGACTCCAGGGCCACCTCGATTTGCCCCTGGTTAAAGCGGGCAATGCCCAGATTGTAGTGGGCTTGGGGGTAATCGGGCTGCACCGCCAGGGCCTGCTGAAGCACCGTTTCAGCCTGGGCATTTTGCCCCTGCTGTAAATAGATAATCCCCTGCTGGAAGTAGGCGGCGGGGGCCTGGGGGCTATGGGTGGCGGCCTGCTGTAGGGCGGTAAGAGCCTCGGGCAGTCGGCCCTGGGCCTGCAGCACCAGGCCCAGGTTGTAGTAGGCGTTGCCCAGATCCGGTTGCAGGGCGATCGCCCGCCGCAGATACTCCTCCGCCTGGGGCAGGTTCTGCCCCTCCAGCAACACCCCCCCCAGGTTGGCGTAGGCCATGGCAAAATTGGGGTCAGATCGAATCGCCTGCCAAAAGGCCGAGGCCGCCGCCTGCAGATTACCCTGCTGGCGCCACACCAAACCCAGGTTGTAGTGGGCGGCCGCCAGGTTGGGGTCAAGGGCGATGGCCTGTTCAAAGGCCCCCCGGGCCGCCTCCAACTGGCCCCGCTGAATAAATCCTAAACCCTGCTCCAGCAGGGCCGCCGCCTCCGTGGCCGCCGCCACCAGCGGCGGGGCGGTACTAGCCAGGGTGCCCTGGCTCACGGTAAGGCAGAGCAGACCACTGCCCGCCACCACTGCGATTACCACCAGGGAGCCTCTCCATCCCCCCCTGGACCTTTGTCGACTTCGGGTCACCCGCCTACCCTCCCTGCAAATGCCCCCTACCATAGCGAGTCATGGGGCTTTTTTCAAGCTGTAGCTTTGGCCAGCAGCAATTCTGATCTTGGCACCCTTGGACTATCGTCACTTCTCTCCGGTCTCCGGTCACTTGGGCGGGAGAGAATCCAAAATGTCTAGGTCGCTCTTCTTTAGCTAGGGGTGATCAGGTCCTGGTTAAACGGGGGGATTTGGGTCGTGGGGGTGGAATCTTTTTAAAGAGACCCCCTATAATGTTAAGTACGGTAAAGAATAGTAAATACTACTCATAATTCCCGGCTAACCGTCTTGACAGTATTGCTCTTGGTGGGGCTGGGCTAGGGTAGACGCCATCATTTTCCGTGTACATACTATTTCTAGATAGCGACGGAGATTTCCTATGACCATAGCAATGGGGCGTGCGCAAGCCCAGCGAGGATGGTTCGACGTCCTTGACGACTGGCTAAAGCGCGATCGCTTTGTATTCGTCGGTTGGTCCGGCATTCTGCTATTCCCCTGCGCCTACCTGGCGGTGGGGGGTTGGCTGACCGGCACCACCTTTGTCACCTCC
>JBEIGU010000289.1:0-2521 GCA_040381765.1 Leptolyngbya sp. | reverse complement strand
GGAGTGAAACTGACCCAACAGGCAATGGCTCAATTGGAACAACAGATTAAGCGACTGCCTAATTTGCCAAAGTGGTTTGTGGAAATCACGGGTAAACCATCTTAGCTATTGGATCATATTTTCTATGGAGTTCTCTTAAGGGATTCTGGCGCATGAAATCAATCTTGCTACTATAAAGTTGAAGTCAACAAAGTGAAAGAACCCCACGGCAAAAGACCGTGAAACTCAAGCGAGCCATTCAGAGAGAGATTTGACATGATATTGGGCAGAGCGCCAATAATGCTTGCCGAGTTCACGAACAAGCCTGCCAACCCTCCAAAACCGTGAGAAGACTCATTAAATAATCGGGAGCTCCTGTCGCTCGGAGCTCGATTGTATGGAGAGAGTGATCAGAATTTTCCGTAAACCCTGGTATTGGCAAGGAGAAATCAATAGTTTCAGCCTGACCCAGCACGGTTTCCTGAACACCCCCCATCCCCCCCATGACAAAAGCAAGCACCGCTCTCCACCATATCCTCACCACCTACCCCATCACCCCCACCCAACTCACCACCGCCCTCCAGATCCCCACCGCTACCTTCACCGCCTGGCTCCAGGGCCACATTGACCCCCCCGCCGATCGCCTGGCCGCCCTGATCAGCACCTTGCATCAGCTTAACCCCCAGGCCGCCGAAGACGTTATCCAGCTTTACCTGGAGGAGGCCAGCCCTCCTATTTCTCCCCCCACCCCCCTACCCCCCAGCGACTCCCTCAACATCGCTGCCCTGGCCCGGTTATTCAACGACACCACCAACGCCTACAAATACCTCTTCTTCCTCTCCCTCCTGGATATCCTCCGCCGCCACCAGTTCCAGATCACCGCCCCCATCCCCCTCCAGGATTTAATCATCGAGATGCTGGCCAATGCCTGGTTTCCCCATACCTACTTCAAACTGTCCTTCGGTAGCCAAGACAAAATCGCTCAGCAACTCGACGCCCTGGCCCTGGTCATAGAAGACCCGATCATCCAATTCAAAGACCCCGACAAAACCCTGCTCAGACAGGCGATCGCCCTGGCCGCTAACCAGGGCTTTCTCACCGACTGGCGCTATAGCTCCCAGGCAGGGTGAGTGGTTGTCACGCCCTATCTCCCCAGCAGCATCGCCAAGCCACCACGGGTCAGACGGTCAGCTTCAGGTTACTGCCCGGTTGGGTAAACTAAAGGAGGGTCCCTGGGGGTAGCGACGGCCCTGCGATCGGCCCGACAGCGAACTAGACAACGGGGTACACCTTTAGTGCTAATCATCCCCAGCTATGGTTATTCAGGAGATATTTAAGGATGACCCCAACTGAAATACGCCATAAACTTCACCAGCAGATTGATCAGCTCCCCCTTGACCTCTTATTGCTGGCCGCTGACTTTCTAGATTTTCTGAAATTCAAGCGAACCAAAGTTACCGATTCAGCTCGGTCAGAAGCCATGACTGAAACTGAGGTTTTGGAGCATGGCCCCTCTTCCCCAGTATTGAGACGCAACATTAAGGGGCTGTGGGCCAACTTCGATATTGATATTACAGAAGACGATATTGCCGTCGCCCGTCAAGAGATGTGGGGCAACTTCCCGAGGGATATAGCATGACTGCTGTGGTGGCCGATACCCATGCTATTGTCTGGTTTTTGAAGAACAGTAACCAGCTTTCGGATCATGCCGCTACAGCAATGGATAGTGCAATCCAAGCGGGTCTGCCTATCTATATTGCCTCTATTTCCCTGGTTGAAATGGTCTATCTGATGGAGCGGGGCAAAATACCAACAGATGCCTTTGAGCAGTTTATGGTAACTCTAGAGCAACCTACTAGCGCCTTTGAGGTCGTGCCGCTTGATCGCACCATTACCCTCTCTTTGGTCAGCATTGATCGTGCTATCGTGCCTGAAATGCCTGATCGCATTATTGCTGCTACGGCCCAAAGCCTGGGACTGCCCCTGGTTACCCGAGATTGCCGTATTCAAAACCTTTCTACTCTTGTGACTATTTGGTAAAGTCTTGTCTGCAGTTGGTTCTCAGTAAACCGACTGGCGCTATGGCTCCCAGGCAGGGTGACTGGCTGTCACGCCCTGGCTCCCCAGCAGAATCGCCCAGCCACCACGGGTCAGACGGTCAGCTTCAGGGTGCTGCTCAGTTGGGTAAACTAAAGAAACTGGAGGTAGCGACGCCCTGCGATCGGCCCGACCGCGAACTGTCTAAATAACGGGGTACACCTTAAGTCGTCGCCCTCGAACTTAGCCCATAATTGAACCAATACCCCAACCTCAAGAGGACTCTACACGGATGGAACAGGCCACCATCGAGCAAGCCCTATTAGAGCAAGTTCGCGCCCTCAACCCCGCCCAACAGCAAGCAGTCCTAGCCTGCATTATTCATGAGGCCTACCAGTAGGCAGTGACTTGGCCCCCGATGAGTCAACTGCAACAGACGCTCAGTATCAACGTCCCAGTGTTGGCGACGACTTGAGTAACGAGGCCAAAAACCGTAGCGAATCGC
>JBEIGU010000288.1:0-2535 GCA_040381765.1 Leptolyngbya sp. | reverse complement strand
GCCTCCCTGGCCATCGTTAACCCCCTGACCCTCAACCCCCTACCCCCAGGGGTCGAGGGAGAGGTGGCTATTACCGGTTCAACCCTGTTTAGCGGCTATCTTGATAACCCCCTGGCGAATCAACAGGCCTGGTTTTTACTGCGATCGCCCACAGATGGCCGGTTACATGCCTGGTTCCTCACCGGCGACCTGGGCCAGACCGATGCCGAGGGGGCCCTGACCCTGGGGGGTCGAGTTAAGGAGTTAATCAAAAAGGGGGGAGAACAGATCGCCCCCCTGGAGGTGGAAACCCTGCTGGTCCAACATCCCTGGATCCAGGAGGCAGTTTGCTTCTCGGTCCCCTCGCAAATCCATGGAGAAGAGGTGGGTTGTGCCCTGGTATTGGCCCCTACCATCCCCCACCGGATCACCATGCCGACCCTGCTGACGGAAATCAGACCCTGGCTAAGAGACATGGGCCTGGCCGCCTATAAGTACCCCAGCGTTTGGAAGCTGGTCAGGAGGGAAGACTTACCCAGAACCGCCAGCCACAAGTACGTGCGGCGGGGCCTTTTTGAAGTGCTGGGCATCGCCCCCCGTGGAGTTGAACCGGCCCCTGGCAATGGGTCGGAAAAGCCTAAACTAGATTGGTCAGTGGTGACTGGATTCCAGTTTGTGCTGGTGTGCTACGTGATGTTGATGCACTTTGGGTCCGAGACCTCCCTGGGTCCGGTTGCCAACCTGCGCCAGTTTCCCTGGCATATTCACAGCTTTTTTACCCTGTCGGGGTTTTCCCTGGCGGCCTCCATGCCATCGCCAATTATCAAGCCCCTGGGGTTTCTTAAAACCCGCATTGCCCAGATCTACCCCCTCTATCTAGTAGCGGTGGGCCTGGGGCTGGTTCACCTGCTAGTCAGTTGTCGACCGGCGACCTTCTCGCCAGCCTTTCACTGGGTTGCCCAGGGGGGCGATCTGGAGCACCTCTTCTGCGAGGGCACCCCCTGGATACCTACCTCCTGGGGCGCTAACCTGGGCCTGACCCTGGGGGTATACCTGGCAGGGCTGCAGGCCACCCCCCTCTGGAAAACCACCTGGTTTTTAGGCTACTACCTCTGGTACATCTCGGTGTACTGTCAATGTCTGGTGATCTTTCCCTTTGCCTACAATGCCTTCTACCAAAAACGCGGCCAACTCCCTTCCCTCCTGCGCCTGATCGGCGGAATTTTAGGGATAAACCTGGTGCTGTTGCTGGTGTTCTGGTTTGGCTACGCTACCAAAGCCACCGGTACCCCCGCCGACAACGCCCTGATGCTGGATTTTTATCTATTTTCACCCCCATGGATGATCTATTTCCTGGTGGGTATGGCCGGGGCCTTCTTATATGACGCCATCCGTCCCCTGGAGCGGCGATGCGGCCAGCTTTGGGGCCATATTGCCGATGCCATCACCCTAATGGTCCTAGGAATCAGTTTGGCCCATATCGCCCAGGGGAACTTTGCCGATGGCCATCAATTTTGGATGCGCCCCGAGGCTGCTAATAGCATCGCCGATCCCGCCCTGGTTAACCGTATCTGGGATGACCTCTACGCCCGGCTGTTTGCCCCCCTTACCCTGGTTTGGATTTTCACCCTCAGCACCGGGCAGGGGCTAACGGCCAGAGTGCTGCGGTCAAGGGGGATGACTCGACTGCTGGCCCCTACGGTCTATGGGTGTTTCCTCTTCCATCAAATGGTGGGGCAGTGGTACTACGCCCTCACCCGGGGCGAGTGGTGGAACTGGTGGAGCTACCGCAAAGCCTTTTACTGGTTTAGCCCCCAACCCTGCCCAATTGAGTGGTACGAGTTTGGGGGTCTGGTGATAGTGGTGGTTTTATTCACCAGGCTGGTGCGACCCCTGGATGGGGTTCTGAGACGGAGCGGGGTGGCCCGATTAGCTAGTGCCCCCCCAGCGACCGGAGATACCCTGGCGGAATTGATCCATATCGTCCAACAGATTACTGGACTGGAGGCCAAAGCAGAGTGGACCCTGGAGGAGTGCGGGCTAGCTTCCCTGGATATTGCCCAGTTTACTAACACCCTAAATGTCCAGCTGACGGGTCGAACCCACCATAGGATTAATATTTCTATTTCAGAGGTAATCGCGGCCGCCAGTCTGGGGGACCTGGCCGCTCGCCTCGATCAACACTATCTGTCACCGGGAAGCCCAGGCTAGGACCGGAGTAAAACTCCTAGCTCTAGCCTGGGGGCATTGCCGATCAACTGGCCGCTAACTGGAGACCCGCTGCCGCAGGGAATAGGGGGCCGTGGCCTTGCCCCCAGGACTGGCCTGCTGCACTAGGGCCTCCACCAACCAGGGGAAGAGCCGTTGCAACCAGACCGCCCCATGGCTCTGCCAGCCCACCAGAATCTCCCGACGGCCCTGCCGCAGGCCCGTCACCAGGGCCTCAGCCACCTGTTCTGGGCTGACCGGTTGCACCCAGCGAAACCAGTCAAACCCCCGCACCATATCGGTGTCGGTGAGGGAGGGCAGCAGGGCCACCACCCGCACCTGATAGGG
>JBEIGU010000287.1:0-2540 GCA_040381765.1 Leptolyngbya sp. | reverse complement strand
CTGGTTAATCTGGCGGTACAGATCGTTAATCAGGTCCACCTGGTAGGGACGCAACTGCGGTGGTGCCATAGCCATAAACCCGTAAGATTTCCTACCAGAGCTTTCCTACCAGAGCGCCGGGATGGCGTCCAACTCGGGGTTGGGCGGGGGTTGATCACCGCCGGGGCGAACCAGGTCAGGCTGCAGGGGGGAAATGTCGCCGCTGGGCACGGTGGGGGTAGCCTGGTTAGGGCTGATGGTGACGGATGGCGGAGTTTGGGCCCGGCTGGTGAAGGGTTGAACTGGGGTCGTGGCGGGTTGGGAGCGAGTCGCAGGCGGTTGGGACCGACTGTTGGCCGGAGCATTGGAGACATTGGCGCCGACGGCGGCGGTGGGGGCCACCTGGGGGTCACTTTGTCGTCGGGCTAAACGGCCCGCCTGCTCCACTGGCAAACTGCCCAACGCGGCGGATGCCTGAGACTTGACGGCCTGACCAGTCTGCCCTGGGTCAGCAAACAGCCGGCCCAGGCGACCCGCCCCGACCATCCCCAGCAGCACTAGGCCCGCCATCACGGCGCCAATCAGGTAGCGATTCATGGCAGCATCCATCAATACTCTGGTACTATCATCGCTTAACTTGCTGAAATTGGACTATCCCCCGGGCAAAGTTTTCCTGGCCTGGCCCAGGATAGACAGGATCGTTGCCCGTCTCAAAGGTCTTACCGATGATGGGGTGATTTTGTGGAAACCGGCTCTGAAGAGTGACCCTTCCGCTGTCGACCCCCTGTCAGGACCATAAACACATTACCATTTTGGTAACAGCCCTTTTGCCGCCCCTGACTCCAGGTAAAGTGGGGAACGATTCCAACCATTCTCGACTCAAACTCAGTTTATCGGGGCCGAAGACAGCCATGATCATCAACCAGTTTCCTTTACTCAAGCTCACCATCGGGGTGCTAGTCCTAGCCACCCTGGCCACCCCTGCCCGGTCAAGGGGGAACGGCCTGGCGGTCAATTTCCTGGAAGGGAATGGCCCAGCCCCCCTGCAACAGTCCCCGATCTCCCCTGTAATTGTGAGCAACACCACCCCAACCCGTCCCCTCAGCCAGGTCACCGGTACAGTCACCTACCTGCCCCGCATGGCGCTGCCCCCCAACGCTGTCGTCGAGGTCATCCTGGCTGAGGTCAGTCGGGCCGATGCCCCAGCCACCATTTTGGTGAGTCAAACCCTTGCCACTGAAGGGCGACAGGTGCCGATCCCCTTTCAGCTCTCCTACGACCCCGAGCAGATCGAGTCCCAGCTTACCTACGTAGTACAGGCCCGCATTCTAGTGGATGGCCAGTTGCGATTTATCAGCACCCGGCGCTTTCCGGTGCTTACCCAAGGACATCCTAAAGAGATTGAGGTGGTCGTTGATCTGGTGGGCGAGCCCAAACCCTAGTACTCGGGATATTAAATGGAAGCTTCTCATGAACCCCAACAATTCTATAAAAAGCACCTGGTTGTGTCGCTGGCTTGGGTGCGGTTTGCTCTCGGTACTATTAGGCGTGTTACTAATGATCTCAGTTTTTCCTGGCCAGGTTGAGGCGGCCCCCCCGCCGGTGGTGGTGGAACAGTTGCGCTTAAGGGTGCCCAGCGATGCGCTGCAGGCTTGGCTAGAGGCCGAACGCGGCAGTTGGGAGCCCTGGTTGGCCCAGCAGCCAGGATTTATGCGGCGCGAGTTGTTCTGGGATCCCCAGCGGCAGGAGTCCACTTTGCTGATTTATTGGGCTAGCCGTCAGCAGTGGCAGGTGACCTCCAGCGAGGAACAACAGCAGGTGCAGCAGCGCTTTGAGCTGCTGGCCAGAGCTGGCACCGGCCAACAGCAAGGCAATCCGTTCCCGCTGATATTCAGCGGCGAGCTGCTGCCCCAATGATCGAAAACAGCGATGGGAAAAACCAAATAAGGGCTCTAGCAAGAAACTAACGGAGTTAGAGCTTAACTGAGGTCCGATTAAATAACCCCTGGCGCGGATGGGCACCAGGGGCTGGTTTAGCTATAGGGAGATTAAAAATAGAGGCTTTAGAGGAGTGAACAACGTCATCCTCCCCCGACTCTCCCCGTCGCGATAGTGATCTGACCCCAGGTTCACCAGAGGTTAACAACTATTGCTCCTCTGCAAACATTCGATATTTTGTGACCAAAGATTACGGATGATGGCAAATCCTTCAATAGCCTAGGGCCCTTCCCCGCCATAGCAGATCCGGCTGGTGCCCCCAGAGCGGCTATAGGAGGAGCGATCGCCGCAGGTGCGGCCCGCATTATCCAGATCGTAGGGGCAATCACAACGGCCCCGCTGGGGCTCTCGAATTGGGATTTATGTTGTGACAGATGCTCAAAAGCTACTAGAGACTTGTCCTAAATTTAGTTCACATTCCCTTTTGATGGCTCGGCCCAGTTCCTCCGTTGCCTCTTGATACTTGCCATCTTCGACCAACTCGACCGCCCGATCATAAAACTCCCTGGCGGTCATAGCCCGTTTTTTGATAGCTGTTGCCCCTCTAGCCGAAGTACCAGGGG
>JBEIGU010000286.1:0-2569 GCA_040381765.1 Leptolyngbya sp. | reverse complement strand
CTGTAATAATAGGGGCACACCTGAAAAGGTTAAGCCCTCCCACGGTGCCAGCCGTGGGAGGGCAGTTAATCCCAAAGTCAAAGGATCATTACTATGCTACAGCACACTTTACCGCCTGCACCCGCCGCACCCGTGGCCCCCCCTACTGTCTGGTACTTCGTCTTCGTAGTCACGGATGACCTGTATGGGTTCTACATCCAGCTTGAGGATAGCTACCTGGCCCTAGGTCACAAGGAACAGATCCACGCCGCCGCCCAGGTCCGCTATCCGGGCTGTGTGGTCATGGACTGGAAAGTTTGCCGCCCTCAAGCGTAAGCTTTAGCCCACGCCTGGCCCTGGACCACCACCCAGGGTCACCATTACCCTAGGGCCCTTCCCCGACATAGCAGATCCGATTGGTGCCCCCAGATCGGCTATAGGAGGAGCGATCGCCACAGCTACGACCGGCATTATCCAGATCGTAGGGACAATCACAGCGGCCCCGCTGGGCTTCTCGAATTGGGACTGGAGTAAGGGGGGCGGGTTCCGGTAGGGGAGGGCTACTGGTTAACCCCTGCCGGTAATCCCAGGGCATTAGGGGACTAGCCTGGCTCCAAAAATTCAACTTCGCCCGCCGGGCCTGGGCCTCCGCCGCCAGCAACGTCTCCCGACTCTCTGGACAACCACTGAGGTATTGGCGGTACACCACCGCCTGGCCCTCCTGCACCAGCTTGAGATTTACCGAGGTGCCATCTAGCAGGTAAACCTCCGCCACCATACGCCCATAGCGATCGCGGTCAGCCTCCCGAAAGCTAATCTGGGTCCCCCGGGGCAACAGTTCCCGCAATCGGTCCCGCGCCACCGGGCCATAGGGCACCTGGGAATTTTCTGGCGCATCAATACAGGCCAACCGCACCGTCACCGGTTTCCCCTGGTAGGCCATGCGTAGGGTATCGCCATCCCCCACGGAAATCACCGCCCCGGTGGGCCGAGGGGAGGGGGCTGGGGTAAGGGATGGGCCTGGTGTCTGACCAGCCTGGGTGAATAGCTCCGCCACAGCCCTGGTCTCCACCAGGGTTAACAGCGCCAGGACACCGACAATTACATATTTAGATAATCTCATGGACAGCCTAATAGAGATGGATCCGTAAAGGTAACTGGACCCTGCCCTCTAGTTTTAGCGCAGCTTCCCTCAAATATTGCCTGGTCCTAAAAAGCTCGGGCGGAGCCGGAGCCCTTGAAAAACTGCCCGGGCATCGCCGGGGCGTTAGCCAGACCCTTCCATTTGTTTAGTACCGACTAAAGCCTGGCCGAGATGGCTAGTACTCCCCAGCTTGGCCTACATTCCCTCGCCATTGATGAATAGCCCCATCCCAGCCAGCGGTGAGAAACCAACCCTGAGCCAGGGCCAGGAGGTGGGTTGTTCCCTTACCATGGGCCTGCACCGTTGTGGTTAAGATGCCTGAGGGCCTATGCCAAACTCGGAGTTGACCGTGACTGTCTGTGCCACAGAGTAAGGGTTGATCGGGCCAGAAGGTTAGGCAATTTACCGCCTGCCCAGCTTTAGCCATGACTTGCGAGCGATCGCCAGAGGGAAAGGCCCACACCATAACCTGCCCATCCACCGATGCGGAGGCAAACCACTGGTTATCCCTGCTGAAGGCCAAGGCTGAAACAGCACTGGAGTGACCCTCTACCCATTTAACAATGCCGCCCCTGAGGGTGTGACAAAACCGGATTGAGCCATCATGGGCACCACAGAGGGTAATTTCTCCAGTAGCATTGAGAGCCATAGAAAATACCGGCCCCTCCAGGCTGAGCAGTTGCCGCAGCAAAATGCTCTTTTTCAGATCCCAAACACGAGCGGCTCCATCACTTCCGGTGGTGATCAACAATTTACGCAGGTGACAGACCTCAATGGCGGTCACCGCCCCCTGATGGGTGTTGAGGGATTTAATAAAATTGCCATCGCTCAAACTCCACAGCCGAACTGTGCCATCCTCGCTACCACTGAAAAGAATTTGATGATCATCACTGAACCTTAGAGCCGTGACCTGGCCGTCATGGCCCCCTAGGGTATGAAACAGCCTTCTGGTCTTGAGGTTCCACAGGGCAATAGTGCCATCCCCATGGCCTATAGCCAGGGTTCTTTGGTGGGCACTGGCGGCCATGGCACTAATGGGATTCAACCCCTCCGCTAGGGGAAATTCCAGGTTGATTTGGGTAGATGGAACTGAGGCTGAAGGGTGGGTATGGGTATGGTTGACTGACTCAGAGGACGGACTAGAAGACCGGGGCGGGGGCTTGGGCTGATACCTGGAGTCCTTGGGAATAATCCCAATTCCCAGAGCTTCCGCTTGCTTTAGATCCTTCTCCGCTCGCAGCTCAAACCCTAGCAAGGAAAAGAGAAAGCCGCGGTATCGGTAAGCTTCAGCATAGTTGGCATCTTTTTTGATGGCTCGGCCCAGTTCCTCCGTTGCCTCTTGATACTTGCCATCTTCGACCAACTCGACCGCCCGATCATAAAACTCCCTGGCGGTCATAGCCCGTTTTTTGATAGCTGTTGCCCCTCTAGCCGAAGTACCAGGGG
>JBEIGU010000285.1:0-2583 GCA_040381765.1 Leptolyngbya sp. | reverse complement strand
TTGGCGTTAATTGACGCTGCCAGTGTCCTTTATTTTTAGAACATTCGTCCTATTTGCTGGTCTGATGCTTGTATCCCTGCTAATCCTTGACCGGCCAAGTTAGTTGTCGTCAACCGGCCAAGTTAATTGTCGTTCAATACGCATTGAGCGTTTTAAACCAAGTCCAGGTTGAGAACCGTCGTTCTGCCCCCTCAGCCCCGATTCCTCCTCCAGAGGACGTAGCTTGGTTGACTGATAAAACATTGGCTGACGGCGGTTAAAACCGCTGCTATACAGACGAAGTCGGCCTGCGCCGACTGGCTCATAACCCGCGTAGGCGGGTTTTGCCTGTCTAGGCGCGGCTTCTAGCCGCCAGCCTTGAGAGTTTTGTCAGTCAACCAACTCGAAAACTGTACAGAGGAATAAAATAGAGTCGCTGCCCAGTGATTCAGGGCTTTGTTGCATGAATACTTGAAACTCTTGTGTGGCAAGGATGGTTGACTGATAAAACATTGGCTGACGGCGGTTAAAACCGCTGCTATACAGACGAAGTCGGCCTGCGCCGACTGACCCATAACCCGCGTAGGCGGGTTTTGTCTGTCTAGGCGCGGCTTCTAGCCGCCAGCCTTGAGAGTTTTGTCAATCAACCAAGTGGCAAGGATGGTTAATAAGCTGCTCCTATTGAGAAAGCCTTGTATAACAAGGCTTTCTGTCGAAAGGCAGACTATTCAGGCAACAAAGCCATTTCTAGGCTGGAACTATGCCAAAGTAGATTTTGTAGCTAGCTCCATCACCTGCAATCAAAGGGGTTTCAGCTTTGAATCCAATTCCATTAAACGTTGAGTTATTAGTTCGTGCAGCTAGAAGAACCATTTGTTTGGCTGAGAGTGTCACAGTTGCACCGCCGATACGATCATCTCCAAAGTCAAACAGGTTATTGATTGCTCCTGCGATCTGTGGCATCAGTGTCCCAAGTCCTGGTCCGGCTACAGAAGCAATAATTGGTCCGACAATTGGAATTAGACCTAATGCCATTGTTCCTACTGCATGAACATCATTTACAACCTTTTCGATATCAGCACGATAGACATTTGGGTCACCGAAATCGTTTTCCATTAAGACAGCACTTAAATTGATACCGTAAGGTTTGCCACGATATAGCTCAATTAGGTCAGGACGTGCTTCGCCGGCATCGACATCTTCATAAATTTGACTGTTAATAGTGGCAGATTGCTGAGGGGTCGAGATGCTCAAGATCACGTAAGGTTCGTCAGAATTCGAAGATTGGTCCCAGTCAGTTTCGCCAAAGCAGTGAAGCCCAGTGTAATGAACGACTACATCCCGCAAATCAATCGCACCAGTATCCGACCACCAGTAAATGCCACCATTTTGGAATGTATTAGCTCGTCCCCCCTCAGGAAAATCCACCTCATCGCTAGTCGGATAGCCAAGATAAGAACCCTCCCATCCTAAACTTTCCCAATGTTTGCGGATGTCACCCCACACAGCATTAGCACCTGTGTCTGGAGTCCAGTAGATTGATCCGCCATTCTCAAAATGGTTGAATCGCCCGATTCCATCAGGGGTTGCTGTTTCGTCAGTCACTGGATAGCCCATAGGCCCATTTTCCCAGTTGAGCTGCGCCCATTTTTTCAAAATACCACCCCAAACTGCATGAGCACCCGTTCTAGGAGTCCAGTGAATGGAGGCTGAACCGTTGTTAAAGAAATTGAAGCGACCATCTCCACGGGATGTTGTCAGTTCATCCGTCGAAGCTACTCCCCACTGCAAACCGCCAAGCTCTAGCCACTTACGGTAGATATCTCCGTGAATTTCAAATGCATCATGAAGTTGAGAGTTGTAACAGATACAACCAAATTTGAAATACCAGGCGCTACGTTCCTTGCGTTCGATATCGCCGAAAAAAGAAGCTCCGCCAAAAGCATCATACTTTTTCTGGATTGCAAGCTCTACTAATGTAAGAACACCAATAGTACCGCCCGGTCTTTTGATTTTTACGGTTTGGGTTTTCCCTAAATCTGGCATGGCTAACTCCTAAAGTGAATATTTTCTTCGATTCTGCTCTTTTCAATTGAATCCTGACAGTACCCTTAGGGGTGATTTCTCGTGTCAAAAGATTCTACTTCAGTTATTACAACTACACCATCTTCATTTTTCATATTACCTAAAATTCCAACCATTTTTCCATTCCTTGTGTTTGTACTACTTTGAATGCAGGCTAGCTAAAAAAACTTCGATACTTTTTCTCTGCTTTACCCGAAATTTTCCCACCATGGTCTCTCTGACTAGCCTCTAACCGCTACCGGTCAGAGCTTTCAGTAATTCTCTGAAAAACAAGCTGTTTCTTTAAAATCGTAGTAGGAATGTGCCAGACAGATTGGGATAGCGAACTTGTGGTGATGAAATCTTGCTAAAAAAGAGCATTCAGAGTCATAGACTTATTCTGGCTCTTCCGGTCTGACCATGCGACTTTAAAGCTCGAGAAGCTTAAAACCCCATCATACCAATGCTTACAAGCCTTAAGTCCTGCAAAAAGAACTCTAAAGACTTATTTTTTCGCTAAAAGCCTTGCATAGCAGTACT
>JBEIGU010000284.1:0-2631 GCA_040381765.1 Leptolyngbya sp. | reverse complement strand
CAACCGCTCAATGACCTCCTGCTGCGCTTGGATCTGCTGCTGTTGCTGGCGCACGACTTCCAGCAACCTCTCGATCTCGGAAAGCAGCTCTGATGGCGACATGGATTTCAGGGCCTCAGGTAATAGATTCATTCCTTTGTTAGACCAGATCTTTGCTCTCTTGACAACCCCCTTCCCAGTTCCACATCCACCGGCTTACCAGCGGTTATGGAGAAGTTACTGAGGATCGAAAACGTTTTCCGTCCCCCTAAAAAGCTTCTCTGATGAAAAGTCCAGTTGTCTTGCTTGTTTTTAATCGACCTGATACGACTCGTCAGGTTTTTGAAACTATACGTCAGGCTCAGCCACCAAAACTTCTGGTGGTTGCTGATGGTCCTCGTCCTTATAGATCCGGAGAGGTCGAAAAGTGTACAGAAGTGCGATCCATTATTAATACAGTCGATTGGGATTGTGAAGTTATCACCAACTATGCTGATGCCAACCTGGGTTGCAAGCTAAGGGTATCAAGCGGTTTAGATTGGGTATTTAGCCTTGTGGAAGAGGCGATTATCATAGAAGATGACTGTCTGCCTGATCCATCTTTTTATCGCTTTTGTGATGAATTGCTAGAAGCCTACAGGTATGATAGCCAGGTCATGCATATTGGCGGTACAAACTTAAATCCTATTAATTCCCTAGATAGTAGTTTTCTATATTCTCGTCTGGTGCCGATTTGGGGATGGGCTACCTGGCGCAGAGCCTGGCAATATTGCGATATTAATATGCAGCTTTGGCCCTCCTATAGGGAACTGAGTGACATTGATTACTTTGGAACAGAGGCCAAGGAAGTTTACCGAGTGTTTCAGGTAAACTATTGTAATCAAAGTGACTCTTGGGCTATACCATGGGCATTTAGCTGTGTTGTAAATAATGGTTTATCTCTCATACCCAAGACAAACCTGGTGAAAAATATCGGCTTTAGCAAGGACGCTACCCACACAACTAAAGCTCCTAGCTATGTCTCCACACCTATTCATCCCCTAGACTTCCCCTTAAAAGTGCCCGAAACTAAATCCCCCAATCAAGAATTTGACCAACAGTACCTTAAAATCCTTATTGGTAACTCAGGAATTACTAGTTGGAAGGGCAAGGTGAAATGGGCTATGAACTCTCTTCTACAGTGAGCAAACATGAATGAGTTAACCAGTCAAATTGACTATACGAGATACTATAGAAAGTGGCATTCAGACACCCCTGAGCACATTCGGGCGATGAAAGGATTTTACCAACGTATCCTAGGCTCCTACCTGCCCAGCAATCAAGATACTTCCATCCTTGATGTTGGTTGTGGTACTGGTTTTGCCCTAATGGCTCTACAGGGTTTAGGCTTTTCCAATCTGGAAGGCATTGATGCGGATCAAGGACAGGTTCTAGCTTGTCAAGCCAAACAACTGCCCGTCACCCATAGGGATGATTCAACGAGTTTTCTGGCTCAACGTCCCAACTCCTATGACTTAATCTTGGCCTTGGATGTAATTGAACACATTCCCCAAACTTCCCAGTTACTTTTCACCCGTTCCATACAAACTGCCCTAAAACCTGGCGGCTATTTTATTTGCACGGTGCCAAATGCCAACTCAGCCCTTGCATCTCGGTGGCGTTATAATGATTGGACTCATTATACGAGCTTCACCGAACACAGCCTAGACTTTCTCCTCTACAACTCTGGATTTGAGAATATTCAAGTACACTCAACTGAGTTTTTTCAACCTAAACTAATTAGTCGAGCTGTCTTAAGAAACATACTATTCAAAATGATTCGTGGTTTTCGACGCTTAGAGTTAATAGCTGAACTGGGTTGGCAACAGGCAAAAGATATTCCTTTATCGCTAAATATCCTGGCAACTGCTAATAAGCCTCTATGAGCTTAAAATTATATTCCTTTGATGTTTTTGATACCTGCTTAGTACGGGTTTGGGCAAGGCCAGTAGATCTTTTCCTTGAATTAGGAGCCCAGTTGCAGCAGGAACAGTTGATCAATATTGATCCCTTCGACTGGCAAAAATTAAGGGTCGAAGCAGAACGATCTGCACGTAAAAGTGTTGATCATGGTGAAGTTACCATAGCCGATATCTATGGTTCTCTAGGCAGGATATTTAACTGGTCACAGGAACAGATAGAAGGTGCTCTCAACAAAGAGGTGCAACTAGAACTTAGGAGCTTGCTGCCCGTTTCCTCAATGGCCTCTAGAATTAATAACCTGAGACAGCAAGGCAACAGAATTTTATATATTTCAGATATGTATCTCTTTGAGGAACATATCATTACTGCGCTTAAGCAACATGGGTTTTGGCATACCACTGATACGCTTTATCTTTCTTCCCGTTGGCAGGCTAATAAGGCGAGTGGTAGGTTATTTAAAAAATGTTTGGAGTTGGAAAATATAATGCCTTCAAACTTAAGTCACATTGGTGACAATTACCGTGCGGATTTTGACATACCTCGCCAACTCGGGATTTCATCTGAGCTTTTTGATGAAACCCAACTTAATCGCTATGAGCGAATTGTTGCCAACAGCCATGATTTGCCAACTCGATTTCGGTCAATCTTAGCTGGTGTGAGTCGCCTAACTCGACTACAATCTCCCGCTTT
>JBEIGU010000283.1:0-2655 GCA_040381765.1 Leptolyngbya sp. | reverse complement strand
GGCGTTAATTGACGCTGCCAGTGTCCTTTATTTTTAGAACATTCGTCCTATTTGCTGGTCTGATGCTTGTATCCCTGCTAATCCTTGACCGGCCAAGTTAGTTGTCGTCAACCGGCCAAGTTAATTGTCGTTCAATAGGTAACGATACCGGGCTCTGGGCTCTGCCGCAGAGCCTTTTATCTTTTCTCCATAGGGTGCTTCTTGATACATTGCACCAAAATTCCTTTGTTCCGCCTTGCACTGATACCCGCCGTCAGCAACAGGAAGTTACGCTGCCGTCCAGAGGCGCGATCGCGTTCTCGAATTTGCAAACAGAGCTTGTGAATCCGGTTCTTATAGTTGCGGATACCTTCGTGGGCCTCGTCGATGATCACCAGGTCGGGACCGCCGTAACGGTTGAAGTCATCAATAAAGCCTGTTCCCTTCCGGCTCATCAGGTTTTTGTTGTATAGCTCGTAATCACTATCCCGAAAACCGAGTTCATTCATCTCGCGTTTCCAGTTGTCATGGAGCTTCCGGGCAGCAATGATAGCAACCTTGGCTTGCCCATTTTGCTGGCGAGAAAGACGAGCAACCGCTGCTGCAAGACGGGTTTTGCCCAGACCCACAGCGTCAGCACAGACTGCCACTCCAAAATCTTGCATGACCCGTAGGCAGTGTTGCGCTCCTGATTTCTGGTGTTCAAACAGCGTTCCCTGGTTTACCAGTTCATCGAGGAGATCGCTTTGCTCAACTCGAAATTGCCGGGGGCGTTGCTGTGCCAACCAGTAGAGGAAGTCGTTAGGTGTCCCATTCTTTCCCGACAGAATAAGTTCTACTGCCTGCTGGAAGCCTTCAATTTCATCGAAGTTGGGTAGTTCCTCAACCTGGGGAACTTGGGGAGGGTTCTGCGGCTGAACGTTGTATTCGCCCCCTGCGTTGTCTTTGAGGCGAAAATCAGTAATCGGTTGGGGCGGGTGGTCGGGCGATACCGTGACATCCGCTGTGATTTCCTCTGGGGTCTGTTCGGTGATGTTGACTTCAACCAGTGGGTTATCGGGGATGGTAATGGTATCAACTTGATCCAGGTTGTCGCCTGTAATTTTGACCTCGGTAGTCTCGCCGGGGGGAAGTTCATCAGGCGTGATTTGCTCGATGCGGGGTTGCCGTTGCTGGCTTCGGCGATCGTACTCTTGTAATACCTGGTTTAGAAATTCTTGGGTCAGGTCATAGGCAAGGTCTTGCCGCTGCCACTCGCTATCAAATTCCTGGATGCTTTGCTCGATCGTTTCTTGGTCTTCTTGCGAACCCCATGACCATAGGAAGGTAAGGCTCTCTGCATTGCGGGAGTGGGCAGCACGGGTGAAGTTGTCAGAGCCTTCGTGGAGGATGTGGTTATCAAGGCGATCGCTATAGATGCCTGTTTTCTTGTGGTAGAGAGATCGGCCCTGGCTCATCTTGATCAGCTTGATTTCCAAGAAACCCAGCCGTACCAACTCAGCCATGATTTGAGTGCCATTGAACGCACTCTCCTCAAGTCCCTCAAGAAACTCCTGCAATGTACGCTGGATGAATTGGGCACGGTAGTCAGAGTTGTGCAGCTTTTCGAGTTCTGCCACATCAGCGCGTTTAGTGAACCCCTGCCAGTCTATTAGCAGCCGGATCTGCCCTTCAGTCTGGACAATGGTTTGTAGGGGTTCTTCGTAGAGCTTGAGAACGCCACTATCAAAATAAGCAGTAGAGCGGCGATAGATACTGCTCCGTTCCAGCATTTGAGCCGTTACCTTGTTGTAGGCATCAAGTTGGGTGGGTAGGTTGTAGCGGCGCTTGATACCTTTAATTTCTCGGAAGCTGCCACTGAGCAGCGCGGGTTCTTTGGTGGTGCGCTCTAGAAGGAGAAACTTTTCAATAATCTTGACATTGCCTGTTCGTAGCAATGCTGGGGAAGGCACATCCCCCGTTTTACGTGGAACATAACTGTAAATTTTAGCGGTGTCGGGGTCAATCCGAATCACCTTATGGGGAACTGCCTTGTCTTTGAAACCCAGGAGGGAAACGATGTTTTTCAGGAAGTTGCCCCCCTTATCAGCGTCTCGATGCCGAAAAACAAGCCAGTATTGACCCCCAACCCCTTTAACCGAGTTGCCTTGAAGCAGGTAATAGGGACGCTGCTGGCGAATTAGATCTTGAATGACGGCATCGAGCATAGAAAATTCACGGTTTAGGAAAGCAGAAGTGTGAAGGGTTGGGTTCCGAGGTATCGGTAGATCGAAAAATCTCGGATGTCGGTTGTGAGAATGCAATTTTCTTTCAGTTCCTCGGCAAGAACCACTAACGAGGCGTCTGCTAAATCCATTGGCAAATTGCTATATTGCTGCATGAGCTGAATGGCTCGTTCTAAATGGTTCTTTTGAAAGTTGAAAATTTGAATGCTGTCTGTGGTGAGTTGCTGGAGAAATCGAAACTGGGCGGTTTGTCCGGATCGTTCGTAAAGCAGGTAGCTGGTTTCGATAATGACTGGATAGGTGGTAATTAGTAACTTCTCCATAACCGCTGGCAAGCCGGCGGATGTGGAACTGGGAAGGGGGTTGTCAAGAGAGCAAAGATCTGGTCTAACAAAGGAATGAATCTATTACCTGAAGCCCTGAAATCCATGTCGCCATCAGAGCTGCTTTC
>JBEIGU010000282.1:0-2655 GCA_040381765.1 Leptolyngbya sp. | reverse complement strand
TACCAAGATAAGTTGTCAAAATATCTTGATGAATATATGAGTTCAAACCAAAGTCTAAGTCCAGAAGAAATAGAAGAAATGAGAACCGAGTTTAGCAGTACATTAAATAAATGTATTTCAGTATTTAATAGTGATATTTTTATCGATACCACGAAACAGAGAAGACGGCAAAGTATGGTTTACTACGATCTTCTAATGTATAGCTTCAGCTCCATTGATGAAGAAACCTTAGCGGACAATCAAGAAAATATTAGACGTCATTTTATTAAGCTTTGCAAGTTAGAAGATTTTCAAAAAACTTTAAGCGGTGGCCTGCAAAATAAAAGCTCAATTTTGACACGAAGACAGCTTTGGAAGAACTTACTAGAGACTGCAATTAGGACTGATTACTAGGGGCTTTAGTAAATGAGTGAGCAAGAAATTCATGACAAATATGCAAATTTGTTTGAGCAGTTAAAAGTAATAATTAACAAAACTTATGACAGAATTATTGGCTCAAATCCAGATCCACTTTTTGAGGAAAATGTTAACTTTTTCACAAAGTCTTTTCTTGTCAGTACATGTGCTTATCTGGAGTCTTATCTTAAGGAAATAGCTTTCAGTCGTATTGATGCTGTTAACCAGAAGCTTCTAAATGTTTCAGTGCCACATAATCTAATAAGATGGGATATTTTACATCCAAAAGATGTTGCCGAAAAAGATTTAAAGTTTGAGAGTTTGAAGATATCCATTAGAAAAAAAGATTTAGATGACCATATATCAGGCAGTCCATATAGAACAGAAACGCTTTTTAAGAAAATTGGTATAGACTTAACTGTCATTCATGGATTTTCAAGCAAGAAAGAAGTTATTAACTCGATTGTTGTCAAGAGAAATAGAATAGTTCATCATAATGATGATGCCAATGATGTTTCTATGATTGACCTAATTACTTATATTGATAGCTTTATTGAGTATATGGAGCTAATCACTCAGTCTGTAAAAGCAGAAAACTCTAAATAAAAGATTAAACAAGTTGAGTCAGTTTTTGTTGCGGTGTGCTAGGAAGCTAACAATTCAAATGCAGCGGACTTTTCAATATACTGGTGATGAGTTCAAGGTTATCTGCAGCCGCTGATTTGAGTCGTTAACACCACCACCACCCGAGCCAGGCGGGGCGATCGCCCCGCCTTCTGATTTACTACTGAAATAGGTAACCCTGGCATCAGGTAAGCCCGGCTTCGCCCGGCTCACCTTCACAACCTTGCTGTTACCAGGCCAAGAAAAAGCCCCCAGCCGGCTGGGGGTGGCTAGTTCGCTAGTCTCAGAAGGACGAGTGGTCTATTCCTCGACATCGCCAATTATGCCTGACTGATTTTAGTTGGGTTCAACCGTACTGAGTAAGGGTCGCTGGGGTAGTGGGGGCGATCGCTCACCACCACGACTCTCTCAGGCCCAGGACACTGCCGGCAGGGTCACCCTACCGCCTCCTATGGGTTTAATTAAAACGGTAGTCGTAGTGGGCCTTCACCAGCCGGGTGACAATTTGGGTGTCGTAGTGCAAGATGCCCCGGATGGTGCCGAGTTTGGCGCAAAATCTGAGCAGCTCATCCTGGGTGTTAAAGCTAACGTTCACCACGATGTTGTGGAGGCCAGAGACGATAGAGAGAAACTGCACTTCCTCTAACTGGGCCAGTTCCTGGGCGACAGCCTTGACCCGGCGGCTCTCTACGGTCAGGTTGATGATGGTGGCCTGGGGAGGGGGCATCCGGGTGGGGTTGACCCAGGTCTCTATCTGCAGCAGGTCACTGTTGAGCAGGCGCTGGACTCGATAGCGGGCGGTGGCTTCGGGGATGTTGACGCGATCGCTGACCTCTTTGTAGGTGATCCGTCCATTCCGCTTGAGAAGTTCAATGATGCTACGGTCCAGGTCGTCCAGGGTGGGGCAGTGAAGGTCGTTTTCCATGACAGAGACCAATGGGCTTTTCCGTTATAGCCCATTGGCTGCAGCTTCAGCTATGGGGTGTTACCACCCTGCCTAGGGGGAGGCGATCGCGATAAAACTGATCCCAGTGGAACCTAGCACCTTAGGAACTACTGCGTTTACGTTTGACTGTGCCATTGATCTTCTTTATCCTCCTTCCCCATCGTTGTCACCGGTGGGGTTTTTTGTGGGTGTCTATTGCTGTAAGGGGGTTGGTCCGGTCGGATAGTGTCTATCATCAACCCGGTTGCCCCCAGCATGGCCAGCAAGGCGACCAGATTACAGGTCAGTAGGGCTTGCCAAACCATGGCGGTCTCCTGCTAAGAAAAACCCCCATCTATGAATGGTTGACGGTCTCCAGCATGGATGGGGGCAGTGTAGTCCCGTAGGGTTAATTTGCCCCGGCGATAAAATGAGATTGGGTTTCAGCCTGGAGTTAGGCCCTATGGCGGAGTGGGGGCCTGATCTGAGTCAGTCCCGTTTGATTCCATAGGAGTAATCCAGTGAAGAGGAGAATGAAACTTGCCTTCGGGTGTCATTTTTTAGCCACACTGATGCTGGCTGCCTTTGGGATCGTCTATTTATTCAGATCAGAGTTTATGCCCTACCACTCAGTGGCCGTTGGTATGTCCTGGAGTGAAGTAGACCCCGCCTTTCAGGTCGTCATTTTAGCTTTGATGAGGGCGACGGGG
>JBEIGU010000281.1:0-2676 GCA_040381765.1 Leptolyngbya sp. | reverse complement strand
GTTCTCCCAAAATCCGGGGCTTGAAGAAGCCTGAAACCCTTCTACCATAGGCACTTGAGTAGTTTCCGTCTTTGTTGGCAGTCCGAAGCCTGAAACCCTGATGAAATCTCACTTTCTCGGAGAACTTCCCACTGTCCAGTATAATAAGACTCTAATATAAATCACTCTTCGCCGTTTCTTTCTACCTCAGTCACAACCACCACGGTGGCGACGCCATCTTCTGATGCCCTGGCCATCGCAGAGGCGGAGGCCGCCCACGAGGCCACCGCCGACCCATGATGCAGGGTAACATTGCCCGAAGAATTAGAGGCGACGGCCACAGCCACAATTTGTTTCTCCTGGGAAGTAACATAGGCCCCGGAAAAACTTGAAGCACTAGAAGCAGGCATAGGGCCTCCTATATATCAATACAGGTAAGAAAGTAACCACTGCTATGGCGCACAGATAAATTAATTCCGGAATAAATAGTAATACTGTTATTAAAGAGTATCCCTATTTTACCCGACCAAGTGGGGATTTGCCATAGCAGCAGAGTTACTAAATCTTAACCGTTGCGGAGGTAGAACCAAAGGCAACCGCTACACCGCCCACGGCGACACCCGAAGCAACAGCTACCCCTAGGGAAGAAGCTGTGGCACCTCCAACCAGGAAACTGACACTAGCGCTAGGAGTGCCTGCATCAGTAATGGTATAAGATGCAACAGACTTTGTGTCGTAGGCAGTGCTGTAGCTAGCAAAGTATACAGCGCTAACCGAACCTAATGTGGACACCGCGCCTTCAATCAATTCTGACCTGGCAGAACTTAGAAAACTCAAGTTTTCAATCTTAAAGGATGAATTCACAGCCTTGCCCTCCGTAATAAACAAATGAACGCGAATAAAATACTCGTCAACTAGACTTAAACATCAGAACCCTTGACAGATAAACCTGCTAGAGTCCCATGAGCTTAAAGTCAGTGAGAATCTGCTACAACCTTGATAAATGACCCGTAGACAAACTAGGATCACTCCAATCAACTAAGGCACTAAATAAACTAGAACATAGTCAACCCCACAAAATAAAGATTGACCAGGAAAAACCAAACAAAACTACTGCCAATGGCGCGGAACAATGCAACCCCTGACATCTATAATCACCTTCGATCAAGCCAGGTACAGACGCTGGGCCCAGATCCACAAACTGAGCCATGCCTGTCGGTTGACACAATAGCTTATTGGTTTAGAGAACACCACGATCCTCTTTTATTGAATTGGGATAACTCTTTGCGCCGACCAGAATAATGCAATCAATTTGCCAAAGTGTTGCCAGGGTAAATTAACAGATGAATAAAAGATATCCAGACCTTTCAGCCCAGATTAAATTTGACAAGGTAAAATACCTAACATGGTTACCTTATCTATGGACATCTGTCCAAAAGTTTCTTCAAAAATCGATGTACGACACTGAAAATGCTAGAGCCTCAACAAAACAAAAATCGATATAATTTGTAACAGCCGAAAGAACTTCTCAATAAGTACTGTTAACTTGATATCTGATTTAAGAATTTCCGCCACTTGAGGCATTTAAGCTAAGACTTTACCAGTGGTCATTAAGCAACTACCTGTAACAGTCAAAGTAGCTGGAAAAGTCACAGCATAAAAGGATCCAAAAGCAAAGGAACTAGAAAAAACTCTACCTCCTTCTACAACCTAACTACCAGAAATGTACTACAGGTACTGGCGATCAGAAATAATCATTTCGGAATTACGAACCTTCCGACCTAACTATAGCGGTTCCTGTTCGAATTCAGCACAGCAGAAGCCTTGATAAATAAGGACTACAGACATCTCGACGTACCTCACGTTAGCGAGAACCACTATATACGGAAGAAAAAGCCTAAAAGACCTGAAACCCTTGTACAACAATGCCTACAAGCTTTTTTCCGAAAAAATGTCCAAAATCTTGTTTTTGGGCTAAAAACACTAATGTAGCAACAATCTCAGCTTGTATCCAGGATAATAACCCATAATTAAGCCGGAAGAGCCGTAACTACTTAAATTCAAGAATCAAACAAAGCCCACACTGAAGACAAATAATTTTGACTCCTGTCCCTTACCCCCTCGTCCAGAGGACGAGGGGAGCCTGAAAAAACTTTCAAAATTTCTCTCCCCCCAGGAAAGAAACTTAGATGGTGAAAACTTCAGGTTTCAAGCTAGGCGAGGTTTAGACAGAAACTGAGATAGATGACGAAGTAGCCAAAGAGAAATATTCAGTCAAGTAGTCTGTGACCGTGGAAGTAGTACTGGAGCTAAAAGAAAGAAGTCTACCATAGGCAAGAGCACTGCCAGTGGCAAAAGCAAATGCAGCACTTCCTTCTACAAGCTGGCTATCAGAAGTGTTTTCCAGGTATTGAAGATCAGAAATAATCATCACATGTTCCTCTTTGTAAAGTTAACCATCGGCCTTGCTCATGCCGATGCATGAATACTATACTGACCCGGTTCTCGATGGATGCCAAAATGGCAGATTGTTTAGTTCAGCATAGACTGATTGTAAAGGGGTATCAGTGCAAGGCGGAACAAAGGAATTTTGGTGCAATGTATCAAGAAGCACCCTATGGAGAAAAGATAAAAGGCTCTGCGGCAGAGCCCAGAGCCCGGTATCGTTACCGGTATGAATTCAAATCGGAAACGATG
>JBEIGU010000280.1:0-2701 GCA_040381765.1 Leptolyngbya sp. | reverse complement strand
GTATAGCGGCGATGGTTGCGGTAGCAGCTATTGTGAGCAAAGGAAAACATCACATACTGGTCTTCATCGTCGCAGATCCAGTTGTCGCAGCATTCCGTCTTGGTCAAATTCTCGGTTTTACCGCACAGGCCACAACGGGGAATTTTGCCGCCCTTGCCCTTGGGGCTCTGGCCTTTACCCAGTTGCTTAATCTGACTCAGAGTTCGCTTGGCCATGGTCTGATCGTCCTTCTCCTTTCTGCTGGTCAATCATGGTTTCCAGTTTCTCATCGCTTTAGATGGATGACCTAAGTTTCAACTTCCCAATCCTCAAGCCGCAACCCTTCCACCCGCTCGAATTCGGCTGTATTGTGCGTAATCAACGTCAGGTTGTTGACGACAGCAAGCGCTGCTATTTGCAAGTCATTGGGCCCAATGGGAGTTCCCTTTGTAGCCAGATCTGCCCGAATGTACCCATAGGCGATCGCCGCTTCGTCATCAAACGGCAGCGACTCAAATGGTTCCAAGAACTCACGATATCGAATCAAGGTCTGGCCTGGATTCCGACTTCTCATTGCACCGTAAAACAGCTCGGCCTTGACCACAGAACAAACGGTGACATCACGTTGTCTGGTTGACTCAAGCCGTCGTCGCACGGCGTTAGATGTACCATTGATCAGCCGAATACAAACATTAGTGTCAAGCAAATAGAGCATGGCTAATCAAAGACTCCTGCCATGTCATCATCTAGAGCCTCTGAGATCCCTTCATCGTCAATTACGATCGGATCATCGACACAGATGCCATAAATTCGTTCGAAAAAATCGATGGGCCAACCCAGATCATCAACGCTTTGGTAAATTTTTACCGATTCACTCTCCTGAACCCCCAAGCTACTTAAAAACTCTGATGACCATCGATACTTTGCAGAAACCTGAGATCTCCGCACCAATAAATCGGCAAAGTCTAGCACTTCCTGCTGTTTTTCAAGTGAAAGTACTCGGATCCTTTCTAAAATCGCCCGCTCAATGGTCATAGGTCTGCTCCTCTTCTACCCCACCTACAGTTCCGCCATCTCCTCTCCCAATTCTGCCAGAATTCCCTGCAGTTCAGCGATCGCCGCCTCTAGCTCCACCACGGCGGCCTGGGCCAGGGTAGCCGGTTCTGGCAAGTCCTCCGCACCGGTTTCAGCGTCATCGCGCAGCCAGGCAATATCCAGGTTGTCGGCGCGATCGGCAAGCCAGTCTCGGGTGAACCGGCGAAAACGTCCGGCCTCGCCGGTATCTTGCCGTTTCGCCAGACTTTTAGGGCGGCCCAGGGGGTCATCGCCAAAGGCGGCTTCAAACTCGGCAAAGTGCTGGCGGGTGAGCTGGGTGCGTTTGCCAAACTGGGGCATATTGGCCCGCAGGTCATAGACCCAGACCTCCTGGGTATTGTTCTTATCGGTTTCGCCACAGGTAAAAAACAACACGTTGGTTTTCACCCCCTGGGCATAAAAAATCCCCGTGGGTAGACGCAAAATCGTGTGCAGGTTGCACTTCTCCATCAGGTCAGCGCGGATCTCCTTGCCCACGTTGCCCTCAAACAACACATTGTCGGGCAGCACCACCGCCGCCCGCCCCCCCGGCTTGAGGGCTCGATAAATGTGCTGCAAAAAGCAAAACTGCTTGTTGCTGGTGGGGTAGGTAAAGTCGGTGCGGTTGGGCAGGCCGCCCCCCTTCTTGGTGCCAAAGGGTGGATTGGTCAAGATCAGGCTGGCCCCCAGATCCCCCAGGGCCTTGCCCTCACTACCCAGGGTATCGCCGTAGCGAATCCCCGCGGCCGTGGGGCTAGACTCCAGGCCATGGAGCATTAGATTCATCAGCGCCAGGCGGTGGGTATCCTGCACATGCTCCATGCCATAGAAGGTCTGGCGGCGGTACTTGCCCTGCTGGGTTTCAGTCCAGCTATCGGGGTCGCTGTGGTCACGCATGTAACGGTTAGCGGCAATCAGAAAGCCCCCGGTGCCCGCCGCCGGGTCTTGAATGATGTCGTTTAGGGTGGGCTGCATCACCGCCACCATGCTGTCGATCAGGGGGCGGGGGGTGAAGTACTGCCCCGCCCCGGATTTTTTCTCGTTGGCGTTCTTCTCTAGCAGGCCCTCGTAGAGGTCCCCCAGGCCCTCCTGGCGGGCGCTGTACCAGTCCAGCTTGTCGATTTCGGTGACCAGGGTGGAGAGGGTGGCGGGTTTTTTGATGAAGGAACTGGCATTGGCAAAGATTTCCTTCACCAGGGTGGTGCCCCGACTGCCCAGGTGAACCAGCAGCATCCTGTAAAAGTCCAACCGTTCGGTGCCGGTCTGGCCTTCCAGATCATCCCAGCGGTACCCCTCGGGGATCTGGTCCTCCGTGCCGGTTTCCTTCGCCATTTTGAGAAACAGCAGGTAGGTCAGCTCGGTGACGTACTGGTGGTAGGTGACCCCGTCATCCTTGAGGACGTTGCAGAGGTTCCACAGCCTGGCGACGATGTCGTGGGTAACGGTGCTCATAGGCTAAGTTTACTGGCTATGTTCCCTCAGGCGGCGGGCGATCGCCACAGTTCTTCCTTAAGAGAACTCCATAGAAAATATGATCCAATAGCTAAGATGGTTTACCCGTGATTTCCACAAACCACTTTGGCAAATTAGGCAGTCGCTTAATCTGTTGTTCCAATTGAGCCATTGCCTGTTGGGTCAGTTTCACTCC
>JBEIGU010000279.1:0-2729 GCA_040381765.1 Leptolyngbya sp. | reverse complement strand
GCTTCGTTTCCCGCAGCGGGGACACTCCGCTTCTTGCCGAGTTGAGTCGATGACGAAAAATAGGCCCACCCCATCAATGACTGTCATGTCCTTTACGGTTGCCTCAGGAAGACCCAGTAGCTCAGTCAATTGGCTCGCTTGAGATTTCGTGATCATGACGCTCACCCATAATATCCTTAATACCCTTCTTCTCTCTTCTCTTTAATTCTAGCCAATCCCTTGCATATCAAACACTTCACGCCTTTCTATCACTTCCTTCCCTCTCCCTGTCCCCTCGCTCAAGACCTCTTTCCCATGCCTATGCCGGAAGAGCCCGATTTGTTATGCCGCATCTCCCACCGATACGATCAAGATCGCCACAATCATAAACTGGAACCGACACCTTATGGAATGAAAAGGCGGCCAACCCCCAGGTAGTTTTCAATAGACAGCACAATATCAGCAAGACGAGCACTACACTGCTCCCGGTACTCTCGTTCAACGAGTCGATCCAGATTTCCAATCGTAATCACAGGCAGAGACGTAGAGGTGCCTTCTTCACGGATGGTTTGTTCCAGTGAATCCTCGCCTTTTGCGTTTCGGTTTGCGGTCAACAGGAGCATCTGATTGGATTGCGCGAACCGCCAGATTATCCGATCATTGCTGTCAGCAGCTAGCCCAGCCTCTTTCAGCGTCACAAAGCGAATTGAGAGAAGGTCAAGCCAACCTTCAGCCGCTAGAGTTCCTTGAAACAAAACGACATAACCCGTCAGATTATAATCAACCAGAACAATCATGCAGTCAGCCCAAGCTTCGCTTTCCAGGCTTGGAGTTTAGCATAAATCTCTTCCTGCCCTGGCTTTGGAGGCATCTTGGCAATTTGAGCCAATCGCTCACGATTTTTGTCTTCCCAGTATTCCCGCATTTCTTGGGTTGCTTGCAAGACGGTTTGATATTCTGCTTCAACCTCAGTGCGATTGGCATCAATGTAGGAGAGTGCTGCATTGAGCTGCTCTTCTGTCAAAGGGAGCCAGTTCAGAATTAGCTTGGGTGTCCAACCTGCCGCGAGATGGTCCATGACATCATAAAGGGTGATGCGGGTGCCTGTGATCGTGAGTCCACGCTCTGTGCGGATAATAGCTGACTGCTCGTTGGATGCCGGACTCATATTTATAACCTCCCACAATTTGTTTCTATCGTATCTCATAGAAAACAGGGTGGGCGATTGATTGCCCACCCTACCTCCTACTGACTCTCCTACTTTGGCTGGATAGAGACACAGAATCTAGAGGCATTGCAGCGAAATGGTCTTGCAATAGGACACCTCTAACAATAGGTTTCCTTAACAAAGCAGGGGAAGAAAAACTGCGAAGAATTCAATGAAAATCAATTCACAGAATTGACTTGAAAATCATGCTCATCTGAACCCAATTTAGCGCTCATTCTCGCCATTAGACACACTGAGCCTGCGATTTTTCCCGCTTCTGCCAAAATACATAGCGCTTCAGATTGAAGGTTAAATCCTTTAGACCCAAGTAAGCACTCACTCGCTCTAGGCCTATACAGCGAACCATTTTACCGCCCATGCTGGTTACCCAACAACCAAAGACATGTTCGACCTTCGCTCGGGTCTGCGATTTCTCTCGATTGGCAGCTTTTTGTTCCTCGCTCAAGGGACTGTTGCGATTAGCCTTCTCGTGAATTTGACTCTCATAACCCTCAATTTCTAATGTTCTCTCGATCTCCTCACTCCGGTAAGCACTATCGGCCCAAACCTCATCGTCAGCATTGTCAGGGTCTAAAACGATGTCTAATTCCTGAGAATCATGCACCGCCGCATCGGTGACGCTGTGCTGCCGAATAAACCCATGGGCAACATCAACATTGATATGGTTCTTGTAACCGTAGTAGCTTTTGCCATTCTTTTTAGTCCAACGGGCATCGACGTCCTTCTGCGCCAGTTTGTCAGGCTCTTCTTTCCACTCAGCCGGGATTTCACCGTTTTTGATTTGCTTGTTCTCCTCGCGACTATTGCGCTGAACTGGCACTGGAATAATCGTCGCATCGATGATTTGACCGCCTTTGGCTTCATAACCAGCCGTTTGCAAATACTGCTCAAATTGCTGGAACAGTTCTTCAATTAAGCCCGCCTCCGTGAGACGTTGGCGAAACAGCCAGATGGTTTTGGCATCGGGGACTTCGGCCTCTGGCGAAAGCCCCAAAAACCGCCGAAAGGAAGTGCGGTCGTGGGTTTGATACTCTAGTTCTTCATCACTCAAGTTGTAGAGTTGTTGCAGGATCAGGAGTTTGAACAGCATTAGCTGGTCAATCGGTTTCCGACCGGCGTTGCTCTTGCGTTCTGGGGGGCGGAGCTGCTCCAAACAACTGCGAAAAACTGCCCAGGGGATAATCGCATTGAGTTCACTCAGCCGGTCTTTGCTCTTTTCTAATGCTTGGCGGCGTTTTTGGACTCGACCAAATCCTTTGGCCATGATCCCGAATTGATAACTACTGTCTTCTAGCTTCTTACGGGCGTATCTAGCGGTTGGGGGACTAGCGTAAAAAAGAAGGTACATGGACAATAGTCCTTGTACCCAAATAAAAAATGCCCTATGAGCATAGCGCATCGACTGAGCGAAAAGCTAGAGCAACCGGAAGTACAGGCGCGACTCTTGCCCCTAACAACGGCCCAAAGTCTGGCTGGGATGGTGCTAGTGGCGTTAGAAGTGGGCTTGATGATAGCTCGCTGG
>JBEIGU010000278.1:0-2777 GCA_040381765.1 Leptolyngbya sp. | reverse complement strand
GCTGGGGAAAATCAAACGGCAGATCCGTTTTACACACTGTCATGGCAAAATAAAAGCACTTAATTTCTTGAAGAGTCTGATTCTAAAGCGTTTCAGGCTCTTTTTTCTGTGATCTATTTATCCTTCGTGAATTATCCAGGCTAAGCCCTTTTCAAACAACCTCTTACAATGGTCTTAGGTTTTATTGCTAGAAAGTAATTAGATAGGGGACTTTTCAGGAATCCATGGTTTTAGCCTAGTCTAACCTGGTTTCCTGAACCGTCCCGAGGGTTTCAGCCTGATCTAGTATCGTTTCCTGCCCACTCCCCCACCCCCCACTCCCCCATGATCAGCATCTTCCGCCAACTCAAGGACCGCTTCCAAGCCCTGGGTACCCAGTTGACCCCGGAGGTTAAGCAGAAGGCTCGGCACTATCTGGCGGACTGGTTCCAGAGTGAGTTTGCCCGCTTTGCACCCCGGGCTGTCCCGGCGGATCTGAATGGCACCATGATGCAGTGGTTCCACTGGTATACCCCCGCCGATGGCGGCCACTGGCGCCGGCTGCAGGGGGAGGCAGAGGCCCTGGCTAAGGCTGGGATTACGGGGCTGTGGTTACCGCCAGCCTACAAGGGCATTGGTGGCGGCTACGATGTGGGCTATGGCGCCTACGATCTGTTTGATCTGGGGGAATTTGATCAGAAGGGCACGGTGCCCACCAAGTATGGCACCCGGGCGGAGTATGGGGCGGCGGTGCAGGCCTGTCGCGATCGCGGCATCCAGGTCTACGCCGATGTGGTGTTTAACCACAAAATGGCAGCGGACTACGAGGAGGAATTCGACGCCACCCCGATGGACCCCAGCAACCGCCAGCGACCCCTGGGAAATCAACGGAAAATCAAGTCCTGGACCGGCTATAACTTTCCGGGCCGGGGGGATACCTACTCCAGTATGAAGTGGCACTGGTGGCACTTTGACTCGGTGGACTACAACAGTTATGACCCCAACTTTAAGGCGGTCTGGCTGATTGCCGGTAAGACCTTTGAAGATAAGGTCAGTCTGGAATCCGGTAACTTTGACTACCTGATGGGGTGCGATCTAGACATCGACCATCCGGAGGTGCGGGGGGAGCTGAAATACTGGGGCGAGTGGATGCTAGACACCATTGGGGTAGATGGCTTTCGCCTGGATGCCATCAAGCACATCAACAGTGATTTCTTTATTGAATGGCTCGATCACCTGGAGCATCACGCCCAGAGGGACCTCTTCTGTGTGGGGGAATACTGGACCTACGACCTGGGCACCCTGCTCTGGTACATCGGCAACGCTGGCGGCCGCCTCAGTCTGTTTGATGCCCCTCTGCACCACAACTTCCACCGAGCCAGTCGAGCTGGGGGCAACTATGACATGCGAACCATCCTGAATGGCACCCTGATGAAGGAGGTACCGCTGCTAGCGGTAACCCTGGTGGAAAACCATGACACCCAGCCCCTCCAGGCCCTGGAATCGGTGGTGGAAGCCTGGTTTAAACCCCTAGCCTATGCGATTATTTTGCTGCGGGCAGAGGGCTATCCCTGTATTTTCTACGCGGATTACTACGGCGCCCACTACACTGATAGGGGTCGGGATGGGCGGGAGTACGAAATCCACCTGGACTGCCATCGCCCCATCCTGGATAAGCTCCTCTTCGCCCGGCGCCACTACGCCCATGGGCCCCAATACGATTACTTCGATCACTTCAACACCATTGGTTGGACCCGCCTGGGCAGCCCCGATCACCCCCAGGCCATGGCGGTACTCTTAAGTGATGGTGCGGCGGGTAACAAATGGATGGAGGTGGGCAAGCCCCACACCACCTTCCGGGACCTGACCGGCCACATTCCCCAACCGGTGACCACCAACGCCGACTGCTGGGGTGAGTTTCGCTGCCGTGGCGGATCCCTATCGGTTTGGGTGGAGGATAGCTCCCTGCTAGACAGCCTGCGTAGTTTAGTGGAGCGTCAGCCTTAAGAATTAGGGTTAGTCTACTTGGCAGCATCAGCTGGGCAACCCCTCAAGGGAAGTCAGAACTCAGGAACCAGGAGAGATAGATTTATGGCAGAGTCTACTCGCAGAGGTTCTGGAGTGCCTAGGATTAGCCAGCCGAGTTTTATAACAACAGCTATAAAGTAGCAGGCCATACATAAAAAAGCTGCCCTGATCAGGGCAGCTTTTCACTCAATTCATCGGCAGGAGAAGGGGGCTAGCCCCCAGAGACTCGACCCTAGTAGTCGAAGTCACCGCCGCCCATACCGGCACCGGCGGGGGCGCCTTCCTTGGGCTCGGGCTTATCCACCACAATGCACTCGGTGGTGAGCACCATGCCGGCAATGGAGGCGGCATTTTGCAGACCGGAGCGGGTGACCTTGGCAGGGTCTACGATACCCGCTGCAAACATGTCAACGAACTCGCCGGTGGCGGCATTGTAGCCCACGTTGAAGGGGGTTTCCTTCACCCGTTCGGCGATCACCGCGCCGTTTTGTCCAGCGTTTTCAGCGATCCGCATCAGGGGAGCTGCCAGGGCTCGAGCCACAATGGTGGCACCGGTATGCTCCTCAGCAGTCAGGTTACCCTCTACCCAGGCCAGCAGGTCGGGCACCAGGTGGGCCAGGGTGGTACCGCCGCCGGGCACGATGCCCTCCTCCACCGCCGCCTTGGTGGCGTTGATGGCGTCCTCCAGGCGCAGTTTGCGGTCCTTCATTTCGGTTTCGGTGGCGGCCCCCACCTTGATCACTGCCACACCGCCGGAGAGTTTGGCCAGG
>JBEIGU010000277.1:0-2787 GCA_040381765.1 Leptolyngbya sp. | reverse complement strand
GTTCTAGACGGAAGAAGGGGTTGAATCATTATGGATCTCATGTCCGTCACATTAGTAGTGCGCTGGCTATTGGGTTGGGGCTTGATGTGGCGATTACCCAAGCTTCCAGACCTTCCAGTGATTGATTCACCTCAGGTATCGGTGCTGATCCCAGCCAGAAATGAAGAGGGTACCCTCCCCCATTTGCTCAGGGCATTACAGCAACAGACGTTCAAACCCTACGAAATCATTGTCATTGATGACCAGTCCGTCGATGCTACCGCACAAATCGCTGAGCAGGCTGGGGTGAAAGTCCTACAGACGGCACCTTTACCCACCGGATGGACCGGAAAAAACTGGGCACTGAAAACTGGCTATGCCGCCTCATCCGGCGATATCCTGGTATTTCTCGATGCCGACACGGAGCCAGGGCCAGATCTGCTGCGTCGACTAGTGGCCAATGTGCAGCAATTAGGTGGGCTGGTTTCGATTCAGCCTTACCATCGCACGGAACGTCCCTACGAGCAATTAGCCCTTTTATTCAATCTGATCGGATTGATGGCCGTCAAACTGGGGGCTTGCGGCGGCGTGGCCTTTGGACCGGCGATGGCCACTAGCAAGGCAGACTACGAGCGCATTGGTAGCCATGATGCTGTGGCGGGCTATGTGGTAGAAGACTGGTTTATTGCCCATGTTTATGAAAGGGCGGGACTACCGGCAAGTGCCTATATGGGCCATGGGCACCTGAACTATCGGATGTATCCTGGTGGGCTACGGGATCTGGTGGTTGGGTTCAACAAAAACTTTGCAACGGCCGCTGGGCAGGTCTCTTGGGTGCGAATGGCGGCAGTTGTGCTCTGGCTTTCAGGACTCTTTTGGGCGGCCTGGTGTTTACCGGCGTCCCTCTTCGGTTGGCCCATTGTCGGCCAACCCTCTCTGTTCTACAACGGATCACTGTATTTGGCCTTTGCCATCCAGTTAGCGGTCATCCTCAGACCAGTGGGAGCTTTCGGATTGACCCCCTTGTGCTTTCCGATTCCGGTTGTCTTCTTTATTGGGGTATTTCTGCTGTCCATTCTCAACCTTGAACGGGGCCAAATCGAATGGAAAGGACGAAAAATCAGCACCCGGTGGCAAGGAAAATGACTTTACCTGCTCTACAGTTGCCGGATCAAGCCATTATCGGACTGTGCGTGGGTGGTTGGATGGCCTGGTCATTTTTGATCGGGTTTGTTGGCCATCGGCTGCCCCTAAAATGGCTAGAAACAGACACTTGCCTAACCCAGCCACGGCCCTGGGGAGAAGCTCCACACCGGTATGAGCGGGTACTGCAAATCAAGCGGTGGAAGGATCGGTTGCCAGAGGCAGGAGATTTCTTCCCAGGGGGGTTTCGCAAAAGCTCCATCGGCGGGGGAGACTGGGCCGTGATGTGCCGTTTTGTGGCTGAAACCCGTCGGGCAGAATACGTCCATATCGCCATCTGGCTGTTTTGGGTTGTGACAATGCTGTGGACTCCTGGTTGGGGCCTGCTGGTAAACCTGACCATAGGCACAGCCTTTAACCTGCCTTGTTTATGGGTACAGCGTTATAATCGGTTGCGACTTCAGCATCTGCTGGTATTGCAAAGAACAGGGAAAACCCCATGCTAAGGTATGAGCTTGGCTGTGAGCTAAACTACAGTATTAGTCAACCAAGCACGCTAATTTTCAATATTGCCATTGTCGGCAATGACCATCAGATTGTCGTTCACGAAAACCTTTATTCTGACGCTTCAGTAAAGATCGAAGAATACGTTGATTATGCCGAGCAAAACCGATATTTTCGACTGAATGTCCCTCCCGGTAACTTACTAATTTCCTATCGAGCTACCGTTGACTTATCTGTTGATTACTCAGATCCCAGTACTATTTTTGAAGTGCAGCCCGCCGATTTACCCCTTGATATCCTGTACTATCTCTATCCGAGTCGTTACTGCCAGTCGGATCGACTATTACGCTTTGTAGCGGCTGAATTTGGCAACCTAGTCCCTGGTTACTCGCGGGTAACAGCTATCTGCAACTGGATTTATGACAATGTTTTGTATCGCTTTGGTAGCAGTGATTCCTTGACTTCGGCTTGCGATACAGCGGTAGAACGGGTAGGGGTTTGTCGTGATTTTGCCCATTTAGGCATTGCGTTTTGTCGAGCACTGAATATTCCGGCACGTTTCGTTTCTGGGTATGCCTATGGTTTAAATCCCCCTGATTTCCATGCCTGGTTTGAGGCCTATTTAGGGGGACGGTGGTATGTCTTCGATCCCACCCGACTCGTAACTCAAAAGGGACTCATCCGAGTTGGCACAGGACGAGATGCCGCTGATGTCTCTTTTGCCACCATTTTTGGTTCCGTACAAATGAATCAGATGAGACTTTTTATGGACTACTTACCCGATGGTAAGCTTGCCTCAGGAAATTCTTTGATGCCAACGACAGAGGCGATCTCCGTCTCATGACCCTAGGCTAGTCGGCTATACTGTTAGCATTTAGCATTGTCCCGGAAAACCAACTTTATGTTTTGCCCATGTCACCAGAGAGGTTCATAGGGTTTAGGAATTTCCGACTCCCGCTATAGGTTGGTAGGCACGGATGATGATGCGTTCCTGGAGTGAACTGAATAATGCCTCAGGTGCTTACCTCATTTTGGAATCTATCCACCGAACAGGTGTTACTTCAACTTAAGAGTACTCCCCAGGGTTTGAGTCACCAGGAAGCGCAAGAACGGCTGATTCAATATGGGGCAAACAGTCTGCAGCAGAGGCGGCAGTCTCAC
>JBEIGU010000276.1:0-2792 GCA_040381765.1 Leptolyngbya sp. | reverse complement strand
TAGTCACTCGAATCCAACGGCAGCTTAGGTTCGAGGATATTTACAGCCAATCCCTTTGGTTCAACCCCGATGAGGGGTTGAGCAAGTTTTTCATGCTATCCAGTTGGGCAACGCTGGATAACAGTTAGTCCAAACTAGAGAGGGTAAAAAGAGGGATAGACATCCCGACCGGATTCCCCCGGCGGCGATCCCATAATAAATTCTCCAGCGGGAATCGCCATCAGATCCAGGTTTTGGTCTAGGGGCAGGGGTTCTCGCCACAGGGGTAGGGAAATGACTCGGGCAGTCACCTGAGCCCCCTCCCACCCCAGCGCTAACATGGGCAGGGGGTGGCCACTGGGGCCGCCGATTAAAACCAAGGCGCGGCTGGCGGCCTGACGCAGGGGTAGTGGCTGGTGATCAGTCTCCAGCAGACTCAGCAGCATATCTCGGCCGGTGCCCATCTGAGCCAGGGCGAGGGCCGCACTGCCGCGCACCGCCAGGTCCTCTTCAGAATCCTCGAGTAGGGTTTGCAGGGGGTCTTTGCCAAGCTGGAGTTTTCCCAGGGTTGCAGCCGCCGATTGGCGGGCTTCCGGGGGCTGTTGTTTACGGTTCTTGAGCAGCCCCGTCAGGTTGGGTTCGGCGATCTGGGCGGCACTACCAGAGCTAGCCAAGGCCTGGGTGGCCCGGATCCGGTCCTGTAGGTTGGGGGATGCCAGTTCCGCTATCAAGCGTCGAATCTGGCGCCGCTCCTGCCTACGGCGCCAGGCCTCGGGGTCGAGATCAACGGTGCGGGCCAGGCGGTCCGCCACGGCGGTGGGCATGCCATGCTCTCGAGCCTGATCGAGGTAGCAGTCCCGCAGGGCCAGGAGAAAACCCTTCACCATGGCCGGAGTAGCTTCGGTTTGGGTCAGCTTAGCCGGCAGATCCTGACTAAGAAATTGCTCCCAGGCTGCTGCGGAGTCCTCCGACGCGCCAAGCTGCTCCACCAGGTAGGCGGCGGCCAGGTATTCTGCCAGAGGATCCAGGCTCACCCGGAGGCGATCGCCCGGGTCAGAGGGTTGCAGAAAGGATAGACGGTCCCTGAGGTAGCGAAATCGCTCCTCAACCGCCCCGTTATCAACCCTGGCCAGGGCGGCAATGGCGGTTTCCCTGGTAATCCAGCTGGGGCGGTAGGTATTCTCCAGGCAGGCCCAGGCTACTGCCTTAGCGTCCTGTTGTACCGCCAGGTCCTGCCGTTGCTGGGCTGGCTCAACAGTCCGGTTGATCTGGGCCAGGTGGCTTAACATCAGCCGGGGCACCGAATCGGGTAAGATCCCCCCCGCCCCCTGCCGTTCCTGGATCATCTGGTTGAGGTAGAGACAGGCCAGGAGGGGGGTAAGGGGTTGATCGGTGGTTAGGCGGCGCAGGCGATCGCTGCCCAGGGCATAGTCATCCTCCTCGAAGAGATCCACTAGATTGCTCTCCTGGGGGTTTTGTTTAGCCCTGGCCTCCAGGTAGGCCGTCATAAAAGGCCAAAGCCCTTTAGCCTGAATTGGCAGGGGCCGCAGGGTGGTGTGGGGTAGGGTACCCAGGCCATGGTTTTCCGCCGGGGGAGTGGTGAGGACCAGAGCCTGAGGGGTGCTGATCAACTCAGGGGTGATTGCGCCCGTCTCCACCACCCGGTGGTCGACAATTACCAGCAACCGTTGACGATGCCACAGTTGCTCCACCAGCTCCGGCGATAGGGGTTGAGTCTGTTGGGTCAGGGTGCTGAGTAACCCCCTCAGGGTCTCCACCCGGGAGGGGTTGTTTCCCAGATCGGCCTCGAGTAGGAGGGGAATGAGCCGGTGGTGAGCCAGTTGTTTGTGCAGGCCCCAGCGGGCAACCTGACAGGCCCAACTGGTCTTCCCTGCTCCCCCGGCTGCCGTAATTACTAGAATGGCCGGTTTACGGGCGAAGGTCGGCGCTAAGTCCTGGGGCTGCAGATCCGGCAGAACCCGATCGCCGAGTTGCACCGGTAGGGGCAGATGGATAGTCCGGTCCTGGACTGTTTTGAGGTGATGGAAGGAATCGTAGGCCACCTGCCAGTGGTCTTCAACCCAGGCATCCAGCACCCGGTCTGGGTACTTCAAGGGCCGCAGGATGGGATTTGAGGGGAGTTTCAGTAACCACCGAGGCCTGAACCCCAACACTCCCAGGTAGCCAAGGGCCACCAGGCCCAGCCCCCCCAGGGCAAGTTGGTAGGGCGCCAGGCGTTGGTCGGTCCTCTCTGCCAGAGTAGACGTCGGAGCCTGAGCTAGACTAGGCTCAGATCTAACGGCAGTGGTCATCCCCAGCAAAGCGACCAGACCCAAAACCACGCACTGGTTCACCGTCTTTCCGCAAGGGTAGGGATAGGTGCTCAAGTAGCCCCGGACATCAGCCATCAGCTATGGTTTAGACCAAGTTAAGGACACATTTTACAGAGAACGGCCCTAATCAAATGGTTAGGGTCTCGTTCCTCCTGTGGCCATCTCCATTAAAACTGTTTTTTGTACCTATCACCAGAGAACCCTAACCCAGCCTTACGGATGGAATGATCAATATTCCAGAGATAGGTTGGGGACATGCTGGAATAGTTATCGCGACCTTGGTAGCCCAGCTGTAAATCCTGGGGTCAGCATCGCAGAGGTAGGGTAACTATGGCCTTTCAGCGCACATTCAGCAGGTTAATCAAGACAGAAAATAATATCGTTGGCAGGCCGCACCCAGGAAGTGCAAAATATGCTCTTGGGTCTGCGTCAGCTTAATGACCTCCTTGTGTCCGTTGATCCAAACCAAATGCACCGATT
>JBEIGU010000275.1:0-2801 GCA_040381765.1 Leptolyngbya sp. | reverse complement strand
CCACATCAGCAATCAACAGAAGCACCCAAAGGACGTAACCTGGTTGACTGACAAAACATTGCCTCACGGCGGTTCAAACCGCTGCTATACAGACGAAGTCGGCCTGCGCCGACTGATCCATAACCCGCGTAGGCGGGTTTTGCCTGTCTAGGCGCGGCTTCTAGCCGCCAGCGTTGAGAGTTTTGTCAGTCAACCAAGAACGTAATAAACATTCTCAGAGCTTAATATTTTAACGGTTTCGACTAAAAAAAACCATGGATTTAAGTAAAGGCTATAGCGAATTTCACTTGGGTGAAGTGCGGTGTGCCCCCCCCCCTTGATCAAGGCTACCGTGTACGTGTATAACGTGAAACTCCTACAGCCAGGTACTGGGGGGTAGGACTGAGCAATTGGGTGTCTCACTCTATCGAAAACCGCTATAGACCGTTAGCCATAGCGGAGTTCAGCGGAACTAACACCTCCTGGGTAATCAACTTAAATATTTTTAAAACCAAGTTAATACCGTAACTCCACCCCCCTCGCCCAGAGGGCGTAGCTTGCTTCCCGCAGGGTAAAAAACTCCAAGTTTCAAATCAAGCGAGATTTACTTTATATTCTTGAGGAATTATTCTGCTTAAGAAGCATTGTTTTTCCAGGGGGTGAAACTCTGCACCGGCAAGGTTGAGCTACCTATTACTTACCTCCGTCTAAGGATGCCTTGAGGGCGGTCCGCAAAGCTTCCGGCAAATTGCCTAAAAAATCATAACCCGTGGCCACCTCAATGCGACGGATCGAGGTCTGGTACTCTCGCCAGTCAGGGTTTACCAGGTTGCGGTTGGGCAGGTCTATGGCGATAATTCGAGTCTGGGTGGTCAGGCCCAGGTTACCGTTCTCCAGGCGATCGTAGACAATGATAATTTTCCATAGACGAGAGGGTACGGTAATTGCTCGGGGGCCAATCCGACCCTGCTGACCATAGGCCCCGGCAAAGATGTGCAGGCTCTGGTCATACTGGTACACCAGGCTACGGCTATACTCCTCAAGTTCCCGCCAGGGCCCCCGGTTATTGTCGGGGGCCTGGGGGATAATGTTAGTCATCAGGAAGGTGGCGCTATTGTCTCTGACGCGGCGGGTGCGATCGCCGGAGGGGACGATGTGGCCGCGATCGTAGTCACTGCCTCGATAGTCATTGGGGGTAACCTGGTAAAACCCTGAGGGCAGAGATCCATCAGGGCGAAAGTTATCCTGCCGGTCAACAGGGCCTAACCAACTGGCATTGAGTTGCCAGCTGGCCCAGTGGAGAATTTTGCGATCGCGACTGTAGGCCACCACGTACTGGGGCCGCTGCAGTAGGTAATTGTTGGGGTTAACCGTACCGGCATGACTAGGGTTACCCAGCACCAGGTGGGGATTAGGAGGGACCGGGGAGGGCGGATCCAGGGGGGGTGGCTGGGGCGATAAATCCTCACAGGCCCGACCGTTGCCGTCCCTGTCTAAACCGTAGGGATCGGCGGGAAAGGAATCCAGGACAATCTGGGCCTGGACTTGACTGAGGAAGTCGCCACAGTGGCAGTTATCATCGACACAGGGGGGGAGGTTGGCGGTGTCAACCCTGTGGAGCCAGCCCCCCCTGACCCAGTCTAGGTCGGCACAACCCGCCGTCAGACCTGCCATTAGCCAGAGTCCCAGGTATAGGCCCCAGCGGTGGCTCCAGGGTAAAGGTTGCATAAGAGGCCGCGTCGCTATAACAATGGAATGGTCTGTTGCCATTATCCCCCTCCCCCCCTTGGGGATTTTAGGGTCAATTATGCCCCTGATCTAGGAATAGGCCCCTGATTGTCCCTTGGGGTTAGGTTGCCCACGGAGCTTAATGACTAACCGTTTAGACCCAATTAACCGTCGAATGTGATTATGCTGAAACACGCCATTTCCAAGTTCCAAACCTGGTTCCCAGCACCTCAGGTCCACGCCCACTGCGATGGTCCCTGTGGTGTGTACGATCCTTCTTCGGCCCGCGTAGCCGCCGAAGCCGTGGTCTCCATGACCAAGAAGTTGGTTGATCTAGAACCGCCAGCGCCAGGAGACAAGGCCGCCGCCATTGCCTATCACAATACCTTTGCCCGGTACACCGCCATTAAGGAAGAACAGGCCCAATTGGCCAAGGAGGAGCTCCTGATCCTCTGGACGGACTACTTTAAGCCGGTTCATCTGGAGCAGTTCCCTGACCTGCACGATACCTTCTGGAAGGCGGCCAAGCTCTGTTCGGCCTGTAAGGTGGAGGTCAGCCCCCAGCACGCCAGCGAACTGATGGCGGCAATTGAGAAGATCCATGCTATGTTCTGGGCTACCAAGAACCGCAATGTTACCTGGTACACCGCCAGTTAGCCGTGACCCTTCTCCCTCCTGCCCAGTCAGGTTCCTCGGTTAGAGTGGCCGCTGGCTTAGCTAAGCCAGCGGCGGCTACCCCAGAATCCTGTTGCCTCCCCCCACGTCAATTGCGATCGTCGCGATGGGGGGATTTGCTGCTGTGGTGGTTGGGGCGTCGCAGGCGGCTGCGGGTGGTGGGATATTCCATGGCCCCTTTACTGATGCCCGGTGAAGAGGTGCTGGTTAATCCCCAGGCCTATCATAGTCGCACTCCCCAGCCTGGCGATTTAGTGGTGGCCCGCCACCCCCACCGACCCCAGATCAGGTTAATTAAGTGGGTGGTGTATGGGGTTAAGCCCCAGGCCCAGGCAGGAGCGGGGTACTTTCTGGCGGGCCTTAACCTCGAGGCCAGTACCGATAGTCGTAGCTTTGGCCTGGTGCCCCAAGACCATTTG
>JBEIGU010000274.1:0-2807 GCA_040381765.1 Leptolyngbya sp. | reverse complement strand
GTCTCATATAACCCAAAATGCAGTATCAGTATGAGATTAGCCGTGATCACGGATGAAGAACCAGTAAATCTGCTCTTGCTTCAGAAAGTGAGCAATCTGTCTGTATCGTAATTAGCCAATTAAGATGCGATTACCCTGGGCGTTCCCCCTGTTTTGATAATGCTTGAGTTGATTGCATGGTAACCATCCCAACCTTAGAGGGTCTACACCACAAACTGGGACAGTTGGAAGCTTATGCCAAGCTTTAGGAGAGGTTTAAGGACATCTTTTATTATGGTACACATGAACTAAAATGGCAAGCTGCTATTGAGTTTCTTTGAGTTCCTTTTTAAAGGGTCTGTGACCCTTACTGATTAGGCATTTTGAAACTGAAAGTGTAACTATACTAGAAACCTAGAACCCAGTACAGAGTACGCCTAACTGAACCACTCTCTTCGCCTTATGACAACCCCCAACCGTCCCGCCGTGTTCATCGAAAAAATATTCCCGGTGACGCTGCTGAACCAGCAGGTGTATTACGAGCACGGGGGCAACCCGTTTAAGGGGCTGCATCGGTGGTATTCGCGCAAGCCCCTGTCCTTTAGTCGGGCCAGTGTGCTAGGGTCGCTGCTGCCGGATACGGTGACGCCGGAGGAGTTTGAGTACCTGCTGGGGCTACAGCGGCGGCTGGGGGGGCAGCCTGATACCACCACCAAGCTTTACAAAACCCCGCCGTCAACCGAGCGGATTAAGCAGGTGCATGATCTGTGCGAGCAGACCTGGGGCACGCGCACGCCGACGGTGCTGGATGCCTTTGCGGGGGGTGGGCAGCATACCATTTGAGGCGGTGCGGTACGGGCTGAATGTGCTGGCCAGCGACCTGAACCCAGTGGCGGTGGTGACGATGAAAGCGGCGATGGAGTACCCGCTCAAGTTTGGGCCAGATTTGCAGCATGAGATTGATAAGTGGGTGAAGTGGGTTGGCGATGAGGCGGAAAAGCGGTTAGGGGAGTTTTTTCCGTCTGGGGAAGAGCATCCCCCCCAGCCCCCCTTTGCAAGGGGGGAGAAGTCCGAAGTCCCCCTTGAAAAGGGGGATTTAGGGGGATGCAATCTCAATTCAAAGAGATGCCACATCACCGCAGCTTCAGCCGACAACCTCTCCCACATACCCGACAAATCCCTGGATGCCGTCGTCACCGACCCACCCTACTACGCCACCATCCAGTATTCTGAGCTGTCCGATTTCTTCTACGTCTGGCAAAAGCGAGTTCTAGGCGACATCTTCCCAGAACTCTACTTCTCCGAACTCACCGACAAAGACCGCGAAGCCGTCGCCAACCCCTCCCGCTTCCGCAAAATGGGTAAGTCCGCCGAAGAACTCGCCAACCGCGACTACGAAGCCAAAATGGCCCTGGCCTTTGCCGAATACTGCCGCGTCCTCCGTGACGACGGCGTCATGACCGTCCAGTTCAACCACAAAGACTCCGGTGCCTGGGACGTGCTCGCCAAATCCCTGATCGACGCAGGCTTTGAAATCACCGCCAGTTGGGAGGTCAGCACCGAGAATCCGCAAAACCTACACCAGGCTCAGAAAAATTCCGTCTCTAGCACCGTGCTGCTGGTGTGCCGCAAGCGCGACCCCAAGGCCGGTTCTGCCTGGTGGTATGACCTGCGCCCCGAACTCGCCAATCTGGTGGAGCAACGCGCCCCCGAATTTGAAGCCAACGACATTAATGGCATCGACCTCTACCTGGAGGAACAAAGCATCGACCCCATCCGCCGCTTTCTCAAGGCCACCGGCCTGCTCAGCAACGACCTGTTCATGCGGGTCTGGGAAGTCGCCCTCAAGGCCATTCCCCAGATCGGCGACCAAACGCAAACGCATGGTGGAGGAAAAGGTCCTGGCCGACCTGTGGCTAGCAATGGAGGAGATTCAGGCCAAGGTAGTCTACCTGCAGCCGGAGCTGGAGTTTGAGGGGGGGCAGATGGGGTTGTTTTAGACACGGAGAGGCTTTCGGCTTAGGTCACCATAGAGTTAGTGGATAGTTCATAGGGGATAGGCATTATGGCAGGTACATCGGCAAAAATTCCAAAATCGAAAAAGAAGACCTTTTCCAGCTTTAGCTATACCGAAGCTTTCAAACAGCTCAACTTAAACGATCTGATCCCCTGGGAATTAGACGCGCCCCCGGTAGAACCTAGTGACTTCTTTCAAGAGCGCCTGCACCGCCTGGAGCAAACCTTCGACCTGGAAGGTTACGAAGAATCCAAAAAGCTGCTGATCGATGCTATCTGTGAAGAGGCGATCGCCAGCACTGACCATCTCAAAATCTGGAAAGGGGCCCAACTCGAAGGCGACACCGCCGCAGGCTATGTCGATTATCTAATCGCCGAGCGGAAACGGTATTTAGACATGCCCCTGCTGTGCATCATCGAAGCTAAAAAAGACGATTTTGAAAAAGGTCTGGCCCAATGCCTGGTGGAAATGCAGGCCTGCCAGTGGCAAAACCAGCAGGTCGGTCGCCAGATCGATGTCTACGGCATCGTCACCAGTGGCCGCGCCTGGCAGTTCTACCGCATGATCCCAACGGGCGCAGTCTACGAAACCCCCCTATATTCCACTGGGGATATGGATCTGTTGCTGGGCCGGTTGCGCTATGTCTTCCAGCTATGTGAGCAAAATCTAGACTAAGAGAACTCCATAGAAAATATGATCCAATAGCTAAGATGGTTTACCCGTGATTTCCACAAACCACTTTGGCAAATTAGGCAGTCGCTTAATCTGTTGTTCCAATTGAGCCATTGCCTGTTGGGTCAGTTTCACTCCT
>JBEIGU010000273.1:0-2814 GCA_040381765.1 Leptolyngbya sp. | reverse complement strand
AGTCACTCGAATCCAACGGCAGCTTAGGTTCGAGGATATTTACAGCCAATCCCTTTGGTTCAACCCCGATGAGGGGTTGAGCAAGTTTTTCATGCTATCCAGTTGGGCAACGCTGGATAACAGTTAGTCCAAACTAGAGAATTTAGGATCGTGGCCATAGTCCACAGAGTCCTCCTCGGGGCTGGCTATCGCCCAATAGTTCGTTTCAGGGTTATTGAATAGAATATATTAGACCCTGGACCGTAGTCGGACCCTGGACAACTTAACCAAATTTAGGACTTAGCTTTGCGGGTGTAGTTTATTGCTAAAATCTTAGCCTTTCAAGTTAATGATGGGGGTTCGATTCCCCCCAGCCGATTGAATTCTCTTTGTGCTTTGAGGGCCTATGCTCAGGTTGCACAGGTGACTAGGCCATGGCCCTGGGATGTCCAGGGGAAGGTGCATTAGGGGTGGTTGAGGGCTAGACCACTACTGCGGAGGGGGGATGCTCCCTTTTGCTTGAGGTGAATGTTCTGCATGTGTTTCTTGACCGTGTTAGGGGCAATAAACAGCTCGCCGGCAATCTGCTTGTAGGTATAGTTAGCCCGCTGTAGCATCCAGATCTCGGTTTCCCGATCTGTGAGCCCGTAGTGCTGGGCCTCCTCCATGGCGATACCCTTGATTAACTGATACTGATCCTTCATCTCCAGCACGATGCAGTGCTTACCGAGGGTATCGAGCTTCATGTAGCGGGCCGTCACGGTAAAAGTAACGGAGCTGTTGATGCAAATTTTCGTTCTCATAATCCAGTGTTGCTCCGGAAACCGACGGCGCACATCGGCAACGGAGTTACACAGGTAACTAATTTCCTTGGGGATACTCTCGGAGGAATTACGTTCCTGACTAATCTGACGGAGGATGCGACAGGCACAGTCGTTGGCGTAGAGCACCTGCTGGCCTTCGGTGATGATCAAGATACCGTTGGTGAGTTTGGTCAGCGCTTCGACCACCACCGGGTCTTGAATATCCACCTGACTCTGTTTACTCAGATCGATCCCAGCCTCCGATAGGCTATTCTCCGTATTCAACTTTTCTACAGGGACACGAATAAACAACATAGGGACACAACTCCTGATGAGGATAGAACCATAGGGATTTTATGGATCATGACGGATGCCGTAGTTCTCAGCCAGACGGGAGGGCAAAGGGGCTAAAGCCCAAGTTCTCATGCTGCAAACCTTACCTCCCCCACTCAAACCCTAAATCTGGATCATGGGTGGGGGCTTTTTGGTTTTCCTGGCTTTTATAGGGAAATAGAGTCTATTGGCATAAGGGTTTTATAGGGTTAGTAAGGATGGATAAATCAGGCAACCGGTAAAGTCATTGGTCAATGTCAGGCCCTCGGGAATACCTATGCCTACAGGCAAATATCTACTGATATCTACCCTGAAAGCTGCAGGAAGGAAATACTTTCCTGGAGGTATACCTACTTCACAGTAGTCTCCTCCGTCACCGCAGCAGTCTATATTCCCTATCTGTCAATTTCAGCATAGCAAGACTACTGCGGTCAGTATTACTCCCCACATGAGTAATGCAGGCCGCGCCTTTGTTAAGCACTGTGTAGAAAAACCCCCTAGAGTGGCAGAAACGACTCACTCCGTAATACTTCGCAACGGGGGCTGGGGTTGCTGAGGTCGACGGATTCCCTCTCTGGCCAGCCCAGGTGTTTGATTTCCATGGAGTTGGGGCCCAGAAGGGGAGAAATAGCCCTGGGGTGAGTACGCGGCCCAGGGAAATCCCTGCGATTATCGAAGTGTGGCAAGCAAGGAACAACAAAGGTAAACGGATTACTGATACAGCCTTCCCAATACCTTGAGTGACCCAATTATTGACAGTGGAGTTCACCCGATCCTTGCTGATTAAGTCACTGGTGATTATTGACTAACCCTTTGGAAAACCACAAGGAGCAAAATCATGTCTGGACAACCTGCTGGTGCGTTTGATTTGTTTTCAATTAGTGTTGAAGATGCCAGTGCCATTCATCCCTCTAATATCATTGGCCAAGGAGATAGTTTTACCATTACTGTTGAGTTCAAGGGTAATCCTGCGGACCCAACCTACGGGGGCACCTGGGCGGCAATTAGAAACCTGGCTCAACCATACGAAATAATCGTCTATGCTGAGGCCCTTGGTGGAGGATACGAAGGCACATTAGCTAAAAAGGTTGGGGCTCTGGTGTCAGGTAAAAACAGCTATACCGTAGATCTAACCGTACCTGGAGGTGTACCAGTTGGTCCTCCAGCGAGCGGCGCATTGAAAGAAGGCCTGTATCTCGTTGGCGCCACTGTGCGAATTCCAACCTTCCCTCAGTGGGTTGGCTATGTACAGGACACGTTTGTTCAGATTGCTCCAGGTGCTGCGTAACACTTGCCAACTGGGCTAAGGGGATCGGTAGACTATAGAGCTCCTGATTCCCCCAAGTTTCCTTTCCCTTCTCCCCTAGGGGAGAAGGGAGTTGCTAAGACCAACAGTTTGCTTAGGATCGCGAACTAAATAACGTGGGATAGCTGTCCCGGCTGACAACGGTCAGGCAAGATGCATGACACTACAAGAATTACAGCCTAAAAGATCCACGTTTCTTAACGGTTAAGACACGCTCATTTGAATTTGGGCAGGTTCAAGCTTGAAGTCAGCGTCAGGGTAATCGCATCTAATTTGGTATAGACAAAAACAGACATATCCAAATCCATATGGGTCAAGAGCTTGAAAATGCCCAAATTCAGAAAAAATTAGACTTAGATCCACAGGAGGCTACAAAAGACAGTATTCTGTGCT
>JBEIGU010000272.1:0-2878 GCA_040381765.1 Leptolyngbya sp. | reverse complement strand
TGACCGACAGGAATTCGAGATAACTAGGGGCTAATCGGGGGCTAGCCCTAGGCTAGAGGCCTACCTGCCCTGTATATTCCCTAACTTGCACTAGGGTATAGCTATCCTGTCTGACGTTCTGTATTGATTGTTTCAAGATGCTCCAGGTTGTGCCCTTGCAGGTACAGTAATCAGGAAGCAGGAAAGGGAGTACGCCTGTCGGGCCGGTACCCCCACCCCCTTTTACCGGGGGGACACCCTGACCACCGACCTGGCCAACTACGACGGCAACTACACCTATGGCTCTGGGCCGAAGGGAACCTATCGAGAACAGACCACCCCGGTGGGGCGCTTTGGCGTCAACCCCTGGGGACTGGCGGACATGCACGGCAATGTTTTGGAGTGGTGTGAAGACCATTGGCACCCCAGCTACGACGGTGCGCCCAGGGATGGTAGCGCCTGGGTGACCGATGGCGATGATCGCTTTCGCCTGGTGCGGGGCGGGTCCTGGTGTAACGACCCAGTGAACTGTCGCTCGGCCGACCGCGGTCGCGTCGCTCCGAATGCTCGAGCCGATGGCCTCGGTTTTCGGGTGGTGTGTGCGCCGCCTGGGCTCCTGTAGCCCTTTACCCTTTTGCATTTTTGCCCTTTGCCCGGGTTCGATCACGCGCGTAGCGCGTTAAAAATTTTTTTTTTCCAGCCCTGGCCGGTGGGCAGGGCCCATCACCCCCTGATTACTGACTTACAATAGTATCCATCGAGCGCCAAGCCGGTGTGATGGTTTCCCAACCCCTGAAAGCGACGTTGCCCAGCACAGAGGAGCTACCCTGCTCTGACGATACCCCGGTGGATAACGAGGATCAGAACCTACTGCCCAATTTGCTGCTATTTGCCCTGACGCAACTGTGGGCAGAGCGGCTGGATTGGTTCTTTGGGGTGGATATGGCGGTGTACCACACCACCGGGGTCAGCCCTAAGGTGCCGGTGGTGCCGGATGCCTTTTTGAGTCTGGGGGTGGAGCGCAAGAAACGGGGCAAGTCTCGCCGTAGCTATGCCACCTGGGAAGAAAATGATCAGGTCCCGATCTGGGTGTTAGAGATGGTGTCCCATTGGCCCAACGGGGAGTACGACGAAAAGCTAGACCTCTACGCCCGCCTGGGCGTTCTTTACTATGTGGTCTACAACCCTGAGTTTTGGCAACGAGACCGCCATCAACCCTTTGAGGTGTACCGGCTGGAGGGGCAGACCTACCGGTTGCAGATTGGTGAACCCTACTGGATGCCGGAGGTCGGCCTGGGGATTGGCCGGGGTCAGCAGGTGATGGGGGGCATCGAGCAGGAGGTGTTGCTCTGGTATGACTCCCGGGGCCAGGCCTACCCCCTGCCGGATGCGGTGATTCGAGAGATGCGGACTCAACTGATGGCAGAACGGCAACGGGCTGAGCAGGCGGAGCAAAAGGCTAACCGTTTAGCCCAGCGGCTACGGCAGTTGGGCATTGACCCCGAGCAGGTTTGAGGCATTGGCCCCAGGCACTGGCAGAGCAAGGGGTGATCAGCTCTCCGGGGCAAGGGGCTCCGCCAGGGCTTCCGTGGTGGTGAGGTTGAGGAAGACCTCCTCCAGGCTGGCCTGCTGCCGACGCAGTTCGTGGAGTTGCAGACCGGCGTTGACGATGGCGTTGGCCAGCCTGGGGCCCAGGTGAGGATCGACACCGCCCCACACCCGCAGCCGGTAGGGGCGGCGATCGCCCGACTGTAGGGCCACCTCCCGCACCGCCGGCAGCCGGCGCAGCAGGGCCTGGGCCTCGCTTGGGTCACCCTCGATCTCCAGGTCGTAGACCCCTTCACCGGCCAGGCGGCTGGTCAGGTTAGCAGGGGTGTCAGTGGCCACAATCTTGCCCCGGTTGATAATGGTGATGCGATCGCAGGTCATGCTCACCTCGGGCAAAATGTGGGTGGATAGGATAATGGTGTGGCTGCCCGCTAGGCTCTTAATCAACTGTCGCACCTCGTTAATCTGGCGAGGGTCCAACCCTACGGTGGGCTCGTCCAAAATAATCACCGGTGGATCGTGGATAATGGCCTGGGCGATCCCCACCCGCTGCCGGTAACCCTTCGATAGCTTGCGAATCAGCACCCGGCGTTTATCGATCAAGCCACAGCGCTCCATGGAGATCTCCGCCCGGGGTTGGCGCTGGGCGGCGGGCAACCCCTTAATCTGGGCCACAAAGTTGAGGTAGCCCGCCACCGTCATGTCGGGGTAGAGGGGGGGCGACTCGGGCAGGTAGCCAATCCGCTGGCGCACCGCCATAGAGTCGCTGTGCACATCGTAGCCAGCGATTCGGGCGGTGCCCTGGGAGGCTGGCAGGTAACCCGCCAAAATCCGCATGGTGGTGGTTTTCCCCGCCCCGTTCGGCCCCAAAAAGCCGAGGATTTCCCCTGGCTGGGCGGTAAAGCTGACATCCTCAAGGGCGGTGGTGGAACCGTAGCGTTTGCTCAGGTGCTCAACTTCAATCATGGGCAATAATCACAACCGATCAACTGTGTCCTCAGCCCGCTGGCCAAATCTATACTTTACTCAGCATTCCACTAAATGGAAAGGGTCTAGGGTGGTTGATGCAGGTCCTATTGCCATTAGCCCTTCGAATGGGCATTTCTGACAACGAAAAATCAATGGTTTCAGCCTGGTCTAACCTGGTTTCCTGAACACTGCCTTGTGAAGCTTTCCACCCCGTTCATCGTCCTCTCCATCCACCCCACTGACCACTGGCTACTCCCCACTCCCTGGGCCTTGCGCCAGTTGCCTCTCCTGATCACTCTCCCTACGTTCCCAGAACTTGACAACCGATGGGCACGCTTCGCTTTGCCCATCCTACGGGTCCAGGGCTGAGCCATGACAATTT
>JBEIGU010000271.1:0-2905 GCA_040381765.1 Leptolyngbya sp. | reverse complement strand
TCGTCGATGCGGCGTACCAACAGATCCGGCAGCAACGGGGCACCCGTAAGGGCTTCTTTCACGACATTCAGACCCTAACGAAGTATCTACTCTTTGACTCCTGGCAGCATCTGATTGACTTCATGCTCGACGAGGCGACCCTAACCACTACGGGTAATACATCCTAACTATTCTTGAATTTATAATTGCTGGCGATCTGCCCCCATCCAGACAAAGCCCAGTAAAAGTCATAAAATAGTATCAATCCTATCCTTATAGCCATGGCCGAGCCTATTACCCTGGCGGATATCTACGCTCTATTCCAGGCTTCCCAAGCCGAGGCTGACCGTCGCTTTGCCGAAGCCGATCGCCGGGCCGCCGAAGCGAATCGACTAGCCGCTGAACGGGCCGTCGAAGCAGACCGGCGTCTGCAACAGTTAGAAAAAGTGGCGGCTAACACCAGCCGTGAGGTGGCCGGGCTAACCACCCGCTGGGGCCAGTTTGTCGAAAACCTGGTAGAACCCGCCGTGGTGCGCCTGTTTCAAGAACGGGGCATTCAGGTGAAGGAAACTGCCCGACGGATGACATCCAATCGGCTGGAGGCCCCCATGGAAATTGACATCTGGGCCGTAGATGGGGACGTGGCGGTGGCCATCGAGGTTAAATCTCGCCTCAGCCGGGGGGATGTGGATGGGTTCCTGGATACCCTCAGCCACTTTCGTCTGGCCTTTCCCCACTACGGGGATTACCGCATCTACGGGGCCGTCGCCGCCATTGAAATCGATCGCGGCGTCGACCGCTACGCCTACCAGCGAGGGCTGTGGGTGATTAAGCAAACTGGCGACACTGTTACCCTGGCTAATGATGCAGAGTTTCAGCCGCGATCGTGGTGAACTGCTGCTGGGGTCAGTAATCAGTAATCAGTAATCAGGAGCCCTCTGTACCCAGGTTCCCACCCATAGAAAGCTTCTGCTCAAGCATCCACCCTTCAAGCTTAAAGCCAGACAACACCCTATAGGGGCACAGGAAGAGCCGTCTCCCCCATGGCTTCATCCATGTCCCCCCGGCCCATAGCGATCGCAGCCAGGATCTGCCCAACTCCAGGTCAGGGTTTAACCTGACCTGATCACGCTCAGGTGATGGGCACGGGCTCAGACCCTTGGCCCATCCTACCCTTGCTTCCCATGGATAGGTTCAGCGGTTAAAAAGCCCTGGGCTGAAAGTCTGGGGCTACCTCCAGGTCAAAAACATCATCATGAATGCGGGCCACGTAAAGACCCTCGGCGATCGCCTGGGCCTTCACCGCCTCAGACCAATCCACCGCTGCCAAAATACCGTAGAGCTGTGCTTATCGCCATGCTCTGGGAAAAAGTCACGAAACCGGCTTAGAGGTTGTTTGAAAAGGGTTGTCCCAGGTATATTTTGCCGCCAAGGGACCGCCAAAACACTGGATTTTGCCATAATTGTCCTGCTCCATAGGTATAATCTGAGACCCTCTTTGGCTTTTCAAACAACCTCTTAGGGTAGTCTTTAACTGGGTAATTGCCTCCTCCCGGGGATGGCTTTTCACCTCCACCAGAAAAGCCCGATTGATATCCCCATTGGCATAGGCCAGCACATCAATCTCCAGGTGGGCACCATTTTGCCGCGCCCGCACCCGGGGCAGCACCACCGTCATGCCAAACCGCTGCTGCAGAATGGCTTCCATAGAAGGCAGGGCCAGACCCTCGGTGAAACTGCCAAACTTAGACCCCAACCCGCCAATCTGATTGCCCAATTCCTTTAGCTGGCGATCCGTTTCCTGGCGTTGCAGATCGGTTTCCTGGAACTTGCGATCCGTCTCCAGGGATTTTTCCCGCAGCAGGAGGGCCGTTTCCTTCAGTTGGCGGTCGGTTTCCTTCAGTTGGCGGTCGGTTTCCTGAAAGAGACGCAGGATATCCTCGTAGGTGGGTTGGGCGGTGGACATAGCCAAACCAGGAGTAGTCTAAATGTATTGTAGCCGTGCTCCCCCCCGACCTGTCCACCCCCACCCCGGTAATCAGCTTTTCACCCCGTCGATAGACTTCAGTTGGGCTTCACCGGTAACCCGGTCTATTTAATGGTCGGCGGTATGGAATCCAGGAAGAATTCCCTGGCGCTGCTGAAGGCCTTTACCGAGTTTCTCCGCCCGACCAGGCCCTGCTGATCGATCCCCAGGATGCAGCGGCGATCGCCCAGGGGATGATCCAGATTCTCCAACCCCAAACCGCCCAGGCCCTGGTGGAGGCCAGTCGCTCGATTCTGCCCCACTACAGCTGGGTAACATCGGCTAAAATGCACCTTGACCATTATCGCCAGCTGCTATAGCCCCCTTGCCCTGGTCCGATCCATCCCCGGTGACCCTACAGTAGACCTCCGATCATGACCCAGACCACCCTTGCTCCGCCGCTCCGCCTCGATCGCTGGGATTCTCAGGCGCTCTTGGCCTACTACCAACGGGCCTGGGCCCTGGAGGACCGGCTATGGCAAAGCCTGGTGGGGGATGACCCTTTCTACCTCAACCCTGACCCCCTGCGTAATCTGCTGATTTTCTACCTGGGCCATACCGCGGTCTTCTACATCAACAAACTCCGGCGGGTGGGCTTAATCCAGGAGGCCCTGCAGCCAGCCTATGAAGAGCTCTTTGCCGTGGGGGTTGACCCAGAAAAACCCGAGGATATTGAGGGCAAGGTCGCCCAACTGCGCCGCGCCCCCCTGGCGGAGGTCTGGGGCTATCGCCAAACCGTTTACCACAACATCTCCGATCTGATTCACCAGAGCAATTTCAACGCCCCCATCACCCCTGACCACCCCCTCTGGGCCCTGATCATGGCGATCGAGCATCAGTACATCCACATCGAAACCTCCTCCGTGCTGATCCGGCAGTTGCCGGTGGCGATGGTCCGCC
>JBEIGU010000270.1:0-2936 GCA_040381765.1 Leptolyngbya sp. | reverse complement strand
CAGTTCTACCTGGAGCCGACCGATGTTCTGGTAAAGCTCTTCAATAAAGGGTTCCTGGCTCTTGGCTTTGCCTCGACGGTCGGTAAAGACCTCCTTGAGGCCCTCCTGAGCTTGCTTTTTCCACTGCGTGATCTGGGTCGCGTGAATCCCCATCTCACCGGCAATTTCGTTGATCGTTTTATTCCACTTGAGAGCTTCTAGGGCCACTTTGACCTTAAACTCAGGGCTATGTCGTTTTCGCTGCATAGTCTTAAGTATACTCCGTATAATTGATTAAACCGGTTGCAGCGAGATTATCTTATCAAACTGTCTGAAATCCTGGGAGTATTATAAACATCCGATGTTTTGTGACCAGAGATTAGGGATGATGGCAAATTCCTGGGCATTGGGGTCAGCCGTTTTGTCGATTGTCCTCAAAACTGGCTTATTCACCTTCAACCACTACCCAGATATCACCGGGAGTCCACCCGTAAGCTTTATATAGGCGTTCGCACAGACTCCGATCCATGCGTTGCAGCGTGTCCTTATAGAGATGGTTGATCGTAGTCGGGCTAATGCCAGCCCTGCGGGCCACCTCAACTTGAGTCAATGGCGGTTCATGACTGGCCATTAGTACAGGTAAATTACTTTTTACTCGCATGGTTAGAACTCAACACCACTAACCTAGCATATCATTTTAGATATCTAACATAAACTTACAGATAGCTATGGATATTATTACAGATATCTGTAATAATAGGGACACACCTGAAAAGGTTAAGCCCCCCCCACGGCTGGCACCGGAGGAGGGCAGTTAATCCCAAAGTCAAAGGATCATTACTATGCTACAGCACACTTTACCGCCTGCACCCGCCGCACCCGTGGCCCCCGCTACTGTCTGGTACTTCGTCTCCGTAGTCACGGATGACCTGCACAGCTTTTACATCCAGCTTGAGGATAGCTACCTGGCCCTAGGTCACAAGGAACAAATCCACACCGCCGCCCAGGTCGGCTATCCGGGCTGTGTGGTCATAGACTGGAAAGCTTGCCGCCCTCAAGCGTAAGCCCTAGCCTACGCCTGGCCCTGGACCACCACCCAGGGCCACCATTACCCTAGGGCCCTTCCCCGACATAGCAGATCCGGCTGGTGCCCCCAGAGCGGCTATGGGAGGACCGCCCACCGCAGAGGCGACCGGCATTATCCAGATCGTAGGGACAATCACAGCGGCCCTGCTGGGGCTCTCGAATCGGCACTGGCCCCATCTGCACTGGCTCTGGCTCCGGTAGGGGAGGGCTGCTGGTCAAGCCCTGCCGGTAATCCCAGGGCATGAGGGGACTAGCCTGACTCCAAAAATTCAACTTCGCCCGCCGGGCCTGGGCCTCCGCCGCCAGCAATGTCTCCCGACTCTCTGGACAAGCGCTCAGGTATTGGCGATAGACCACCGCCTGACCCTCCTGCACCAGCTTGAGATTTACCGAGGTGTTATCCACAAACACCTCCGCCACGATGCGCCCATAGCGATCGCGGTCAGCCTCCCGGAAGCTGATCTCCGTAGCCCGGGGCAACAGCTCCCGTAATCGGTCCCGCGCCGTCGGACCATAGGGCAGCTGGGAATTTTCTGGCGCATCAACACAGGCCAACCGCACCGTCACCGGCTTCCCCTGGTAGGCTATGCGCAGGGTATCGCCATCCCCCACGGAAATCACCGCCCCCGTGGGCCGAGTAGAGGGGACTGGGGTAAGGGATGGGCCTGGTGTTTGACCAGCCTGGGTGAATAGCTCCGCCATAGCCCTGGTCTCCACCAGGGTTAACAGAGCCAGGACACCGACAATGACATACTTAGATAATCTCATGGACAGCCTAATAGAGATGGATCCACAAAGGTAACCGGACCCTAATTTCCAATTCTATAGCTTTAGCCAGACTCCAAAGGAGGGGAAGGCTGGCTCAACTGCCCTTGCGAGGTTTTGAGATTTTTGGATCGCGGCCATAGAGACGATCTAACACCCGCTTGACCGATACCCGTTGCCACTGGTGACCCCGTTTAGTGCTGTAGCTCTGCTGATTTAACCAATCGGCAATTTGCTGTAAAGACTTACCAGACTTATGGTGACGGCGAATCAACTCGATCACCTGCTGCTCAACGGGGTCATTGACCAGCTCGCCATCTATGGCCTGTAGCCCAAAGGCCGGTGAGCCAAAACCAGCGTAGCCACCCAGGGCCGCCTTCAGACAGCGACCCTGGTGCAGGCGCTGCCAAACCTCGTGTCTTTGGGGTTCTGGAGCCATAGGGAGTTGAGCAACCTAGAGACAGCCTGGAAAATCAGCGACGACAGGGGAGAAGGTAATTGTCGTCATCATCGATTGTTTTTGATTAAAGTACCCCCATGGTAGCGGAACCAGAGCCCCTGGAAAACTGCTGGGGCCTCAGCCTAATATCACAATTTGTTTAGTACCCACTAAAGCCTGGCCAAGATCGCTAAGGGACATTAAGAAAGGTTGTCAGATCAATACCTCCGTGATCACTCCTCGATAGAGTGAATAAATCACATCACACTCACGACCCTGCTACCCCGGCGGGGTTTTTAGTTTGGGGTGGATGTCATCGGACTAATCTCTGAGTAGAGCTGTTTCACCCAGGGTGTTGATGAGAGGGTTATCCCCAGAACAGCAAAGCCGCTAAACTTGAGGGATGATACATGAAAAAACGGCTCCTAATCCTTGGATTAGCGCCGTTCCCTGTCCAGTCTAGTGACGTTAGTTGAGCTGAAACCCTGAGAGGTTGTTTGAAAAGCCAAAGAGAGTCTCAAACTATACCCGACATTCCGCAGGTGAGACAGGTTTTTTGAGAAATTCGATTTTTGAGATGCTTGCCAGACAAAGTTTTCAGCCACTTTCAGCTAGGTTTAGATAAGCGCCTAAGTCTCAAGACGATCTCATCTGCGAGACAAGCCTT
>JBEIGU010000269.1:0-2943 GCA_040381765.1 Leptolyngbya sp. | reverse complement strand
AGTTCTCCGAGAAAGTGAGATTTCATCAGGGTTTCAGGCTTCGGACTGCCAACAAAGACGGAAACTACTCAAGTGCCTATGGTAGAAGGGTTTCAGGCTTCTTCAAGCCCCGGATTTTGGGAGAACTTCCGACTCTCCAGTCTGAAAACTTAACCGATTATTGTTTGGCGTAAATACACCCATTTCTCCTGAACACTGAGTTCTGAATTCCGCCCTTCTCTTGAAGGATCGCCGAATTTACGCCACCGACTAGACCCTGAACCTACTGCCCAACGGTGTTACTGAGCCCCATCCAGGGCATGGCCTTGCAACTCCGCCAGGGAGACGTACTCCAGGGCGGAGGCGTGGGTCGCCCTGAGCAGCACGGGGGGAGCTACCCCCGCATCGAGGGCTTCCTTCCAGCGAGAGGCGCAGAGGCACCAGCGATCGCCGGGTTTGAGACCAGGAAAGCGATAGGCTGGCACGGGGGTAGACAAATCATTACCCTGGGCCTTAGTAAAGGCTAGAAATTCCTCGGTCATTTCGGCGCAGACCAGATGGGCGCCAAAATCCCCAGCACCAGTTCGGCAACAGCCGTCTCGATAAAAACCCGTAATCGGAACCATACTACAGGAAGCCAGGGAGCTACCCAAAACATTACTCGCGTCGACCATAGCTGTTGCCACCCTAGAGAAGAATCAGCCTTCTTTTTTTACTACAGGGAAAGAAAGTTTGCAAACCCTGTTAAGTCCCTGATCTGGCTTCCGGAGGATTATTTCCCCGATTCATAAAGCTGGACAAATCAGTAAAGATTCTGTGATTTTTGTCCTCAAGCTGTGGTTCAAGCTAAGCACCAAGATGTTATGGTGAAGCGAGTTCTATATACTACTCAATGATTTGACTAGTTCTCGCGGTCACTGAGTCAATGATCGGATAGTTCCTACCGAAGCGAAGCATGGAGAAAGGTTGGCAGAAACTGGCAAAGGTTGATAGGGTAAGGTCCCATGTTCATGAGTAATAACGAGCCTTTACCCCCCCCTTAGCCTTATTTTGATGATCATGGCCTTCGGCGGATAATCAGCCCAATCTACTAACCGTCTTAATCTTATCAACCCTTCTCTATCCGCTAAATTCCAGCTTTTGTGGGCAAACTGAATTGTATCGAGTTTTGGTTGTTTCCCAGGTAGTCATGCTGAGTGCGTTAGTCGCTTTCACCCTTCCTCCAATCCTTCCCCTGATTGCCCAGGTTCCTGAGAATCCGGTTAGCGCGGTCCCACCGTCCGAAACGGTCATTGTCTCCCGGGATGGTACCTACGCAGAAGTGATTCGCAGGCAAGAGGTGCGTCCTCTCAGCGGTAGTCTGGATGACATCCCTGTTTTTAACAGTAATAGTCCAGAGGTGGTACAGCAGGAGGGCATTTTACTCTCCACCTTCCCACCTGAGGGTATGGCTACCCCTAAAGCCCATCTCGACTATGCTTTCCAGGGGCGATTTGATATTTTCGCCCATCACATTGCCCGGGGATTAAATGCGGACGATCGTCGCACCCTATTTTTAGGGGTCGTGGTTTACAACCCCAGTTCGACCCCGGTAGAGCTAAAGATCCACCAGGGGGTCAGCTATCTCAGTCAAGAAGCCCCCTTCATCGATCTGCCAGAGTCGCGGTTGAACGTCAATGGCAGTGTCTTTGCCGGACCCGGAAGCCGCACCGCTACTGATATTCTCCGGGGCACCAGCCAGCCCCAGTGGCCTCGATCCATTACTATTCCCCCAGGTCATGTTCATCTCTTGATGAATACCCCGATTCCTTTACGCCAGTTACCCGTACCGGTGAATGGCAGCTATACCCAGGGGCAAATCATTCCTCAACCGACCGCCCCTCCGGCCACCCTGTCCGCCGCAGATAACCAGTTACTCCCCCAAGAGACGCCCGGCAGCAGTTCATCAGCACCGCCAGCACCGCGACCCGTCCCCAGCAATGGCCGCACCGCTATGATGTACTTAACGGCCAATGGCCCTGTCTACGTGGCTAGTCTGGCCAAGTATGCCGACAAAACCCCGACCAATAACGAACGGGTACCCACCCTGAGGGACTGGCTCCGGGTTCTGAAGCAGGGCGGGTTAGCGGGCCCCCGCGATATTCCCCCCTCCGATCCCCAGTCCTATCAATTTGGCCGATTTTACTACGGTCGGGTGGCCGGTGTAGCTAAGGGTTCCAGCTGGAGGACGACCCTGACCGATGACCCCAACAGTGACGACCTCACCATCCCCGACCCAGGAAATTCCTTTTCCTACGTGATTAGTTCCGTTGATCGCAATACCTTCGGCACTGGACAAATCCAGAGTGCTCCCATGGTGGTCCGCTATGCGGATACGGCCTTCCGGGCCCATGGCAACTATGGTGTTCGCTACAGTCTCAAGTTACCCCTCTACAACAGTCACGACGCGGCTCAAACCGTTAGTATCAAGTTTCAAACCCCCCTGGGGGATGAAAGTCTGACGGATGGGTTGCGATTTCGTCGACCACCCAACAACCGAATCTTCTTCCGGGGAACGGTACGCCTCAAGTTTAAAAACCCCATGGGTATAGAACGTACCCACTACCTGCACCTAGTCCAACGGGGAGGCCAGGAAAGTAACCCTCTAGTCAGCCTAACTATGCCTGCTAAAACCCGGAACGAGGTGGAAGTTGATTTGGTGTACCCCGCCGACGCTACGCCACCTCAAGTATTGACGGTCTTGAATGACAGTCAGCAAAATGTTTTAGAAGCTCAAGGGTTGCCACATTCTACAGGCAGAGCCTTAAGTCAGGACTTTTAACTTAAGAGAACTCCATAGAAAATATGATCCAATAGCTAAGATGGTTTACCCGTGATTTCCACAAACCACTTTGGCAAATTAGGCAGTCGCTTAATCTGTTGTTCCAATTGAGCCATTGCCTGTTGGGTCAGTTTCACTCCTGT
>JBEIGU010000268.1:0-2954 GCA_040381765.1 Leptolyngbya sp. | reverse complement strand
GGTGTTGTACAGGGTTTGGCGAAATTGCTGAAGTTGGTTGAAAATCATAGGGTCAATCGAATTTCTACTTCATTGACCTTACGGCAGTCAGTGCCACTCATTGACTGCCTTCCTTTACAGAATTAGTCCAAACTCAAGTTAAAGACCCAGAGGGTGGCGGGGGGGACGCGGCCGAAGGTAGGGTGCAGGGATCTCAGGTAACCCAGCAAAATTCCCACTAACAAGAGGCCGCCGGCAACCCCCAAGCCCAGGGTGACCCCCCCCACCTTAATACCAATCTGACCCACCAAAAAACCCCCCAAGATACCGGCGGCGAAGGTTAACAGATCGGTGGCGTTAACGTTTTGCTCAACATAGCCCAGCTGTTTCGTCAAAACCTGTAGACAGGTCTGGGGACCTGATAGGGTGATGACATCACCGCGCTCCAGGGTGAGGCTAGGGGTGAGGGGTAGATCAATCCCCAGGCGAGTCAGTCGGGTTGGATAGCAGGCGTAGATTTCCGTCAACTGCAGTTCCGCCATCGTTTTGCCAACCCAGGCGGGGTTAGTCAGGGTAACCTCCTGGCTGGTAATAGTGAAGGTGAGCAGGTCCTGATCCTCCACTTCACTACCGAATAACTGATCCATCAAATCCTGACCCTTAATACGTCCCCAAATGGCTACCTCGTCCTCCGCTTCCAGCCGGGTGTCCCCGTCAAAGTCGATTAGTCGACCCTGACGTTTGAGGCCAACGACGGCACAGCCAGTTTCCGACTGTAAATGGCTGAGGGATAGACCGACGGGTTCTGGGTTGACCAGACAATAGGCCCGCCTGGTCAACTGCCAGTCGTGGGGCCGTCCAGTGCCCTCATCCACTACGTGTTTTTCGATGGCGGCTTGGTGGGCAGCGGCCTGGAGGTCAAAACGCATCAGGTTGGACAGCGACCTAGCCAACAGTAGCACCAGTACATCCCCCACCAGGAAGGTAATGGCATAGCTGACACTGATATTACTCAGTATGCTACTTTGATTCGTGCCAGCCCCCAGGCCAGCGTTAGCGGTTTCCAGGGCGGCGGCCACCCCAGCCGGACTGGTTAAGGATCCGGCCAACAGCCCCGGTTCAAATTGGAAAACAGCCTGACAACCCAGGGTCAAGCCAAACCCAACCGCCGTAGCCAGGGCCGCCAAGATCACGTAACTCACCCCATCCGCCAACACCACCGTAAAGAAGGCCGGACCAGCCTGAAAGGCCACAGCGTAGAGAAATAGAAATAGGCCAATGGTTGAAACTCCGGGCACTATGGCAAAACCTAGATGGCCAAATAGTAACCCGGCAATCAGCATGCCTGGCGGGGCTCCCAGCTCCAGCGGCCCCAGGGGAATGCGGCCAATCAGGTAGGCTAGGGCCAACAGCACAAACAAATTTACTTCAGGGTGGTCTTTGAGGAGGGTAACCAGATCAAGGGTCATGGTGAGAAAACTGGCAGGAGTCATTAGGGGTAGCTTTAGCCAGAGTGCTAAGGACTCCGTTAATTCACGGATTTGATCTTGCCGCACTGACCAGATGGTCTGGGGTTGCAGGATCTCAATAGCCTGGCTTTAGCCCAGGGTAATAGGGCTAAAGCTATACTATGGCGCCCTTGGACTAACTCAGGGTTAACACCGTTGGCGCTGAGACCGGCCCGAGGGGTCTCAGGACAAGCTAACTCTGGCCAAATCCCTGAGTAGGTTCCAGCTTGAATTGGTATCCGGACGCAGAGGGTGTAGATAGCTTGGTGGAGGAGCAAGTATTCCTAGGCGTAGCTGCCGTCAAGGGCTTGCAAGAGGGTTTTCAGGACATCATCCTCAGCCGCGCTGATTTGCTTGTCAATCAGAGCAATGTGAATGGCCTTGGAAAGGGCATGGGGAACGCACCAAAGGCCTAACAAGTTGAACCAATATAGAAATCCCTCTTGAGGTGGACAGACGGAAAGGGGGTAAAGCCCTTTCTTTGTCGCGTGCTTGGGATTCTACTGGGTTCATGCCTGTAGACGGAGTCTTCCAGACAACTATAGGGCTAGGTAATTAAAACTGCCATTAATTGAGTACGATAAATTGCCTTGCCATGGCTAGGCTGACTACCTCGAGATTGCCAATAAGGGAAACTCCGCAGCAAAAATAAATTCAGAACCAGTTTAGGCCGTTTCAGCCGATTCGCGCCCATCCATGGAGCTTGATCTGAACGAGGTATCAAGGGTTTCAGCCCCTAGAATTTTTGAATTTACAATTGCTGGAAACTCCGTTTTCCTCTAGACGGTAGCGCTCTTCCTGTGCTTCAAGCCTTAATAGGTCCTGGTGGAGTTCGCAGTAATGCACCGCTTCCTGAATAGCTGCCAGGGGAAGATCCCAATTTTCAGCAGCTTGCTCTGGGGGCATTTGATTGGCCAGCATGTCTTGCCATAGGGTAGTGGCCAGAAGTTTGCGTCCCTTGACATAAAGCTGCTTACGCCAGGGGTGGGGGCGTGACACCAAAAACTGCCAGTTTTCCAGCTGCGGTGTGTCCTGAAGGGATTGAACGATCTCCCTGACCAGCTCCAAACGATCAGTCCTGGCCAATTGCAGGGCTTGTTCCTTGAGTTGTTGTAAAAACATAGGGTTTGATAGCATCCTTGTCGGACGGATCCTAGCCGTAATTCCTATGATATAGCCGTGGTTCTGCTATGGCGAGTGACAAAGTGTATGGTCTAGACCCTTGGGGATTGGCTGGATGGCAAAGCTAGAAACACGCCCACCCCCCACCCCCCGACCAGGGTCTACGCTTTGCACCTCAATGCCCGCAAGAACTGGCAGGTTAGACAGGGTAATCGCATCTAATTTGGTATAGACAAAAACAGACATATCCAAATCCATATGGGCCAAGAGCTTGAAAATGCCCAAATTCAGAAAAAATTAGACTTAGATCCACAGGAGGCTACAAAAGACAGTATTCTGTGCTTC
>JBEIGU010000267.1:0-3000 GCA_040381765.1 Leptolyngbya sp. | reverse complement strand
TTAGGGATGGGGGAGAAAAGATTTGTCAGTCAACCAGCATTAAAACACTATAGTTACATTTCATGTTGTAAATACCAAGAAGCAGATTTTTAGCTTTAAAATTAAATTAGGTTTAGATAAGGAGTTATCAGATTTCAGCGATTCTCATCATGAAAACCTTGGCCGCATTCTGGCTCCAACTATTGAAAATACTCTCAATAGCTCTGGTTGAAAAGCCTATGCTTCCGTTAGGCGATTTAAGGTAGAAATGCCATTTTTTGTACAAGGGTTATGAAATGAGAATTGCTACTCAAATCCAAGAAATTCAATAAGGAGGACATCATGAGTTTAGAAGGTAGATCCAAGGCAACTGCCGAAAATATCGAAGGTAAAGTTCAAGAAGCCATAGGTAAGCTGACTGGCGATCCCAAAGCTCAAGCAGAGGGGAAAGAAAAACAGGTAGAGGCAAGCCTTCGCCACACTGTTGAAAATGTGAAAGATACAGTCAAAGAAATGATTGACTAGTGGGTCGTTTGCCGAGCAGGGTTTCAGTCATTCGCCATGGCGAATGACTGAAACCCTGCCTACAGAGGATGTCTTCCTGAAGGAATGACTTCTTTGGGGGGCAAGGAATCTGCTCGTGCGAGGCGACGTAAATAAACCCAGCAGCATCAGATCCGTAGCTTCTCAAGAGGCTGTCGATCTATCCCTCGGCAAGCTTACGCTGTCAAGTACTGGAGACATCTTTCTCAAAAGGGTCTAGACACTGAATCTTGATCACTATTTCCATTAGGAGGATATATGTTGAATCTTATCTGGACTGGCGTTGTTGTGCTCTTCATCCTCTGGTTGTTAGGATTCGCAGTTCATATTGGCGGCGGCTTAATTCACCTGCTTTTGGTTTTGGCCCTGATTGGCATTGTCTACAACTTATTTATTGGGCAACGTGCCTAATCACTGTTGTGGCTGGCATTCAGGCACTCTGTTGACCCTGGTTGCTGGTTGACTGAAATACGCACGTACCAGTACGCCTCTGACTAAGTTTTGTCAGTCAACCAGACGGAGTAATGAAGTCAGAATGATCAATAATGGAGAAAACAAGATGCCTAATCAAATTATAGCTATTTAGTTCAAGTCACCACTCATTAGCTCCTAGAAAGGAGGATAGTCATGGATTTAGTCCAGTTCCTGGTCATTATCATCGTGGTTGGCGTTCTATTGTGGCTCGTGAACAACTACATTCCGATGGACAGGAAGATCAAGCAAATCTTGAACATTGTGGTTGTCGTCGTCCTCGTTTTGTGGATTCTTAAGGTGTTTGGGTTGCTTCATTTTCTCCAAGGAATTCGTGTCGGTAAGTAATCCATTCCGAGCGCCTGACTGCTAGATCGGTTCACGTGGTGCTTGCATCGACAGGTAAGTTTGTCGTTGGTGCACTTATTCGGATGATCTTTGTAGCGGAGGAATCATGGGCGGTAAAAACAAGATCACAGGCATGGGATCTATTCTGTACGCCCAAGGAGTCGCCTTCCGCATCTGGGCACCCCATGCACAGCAGGTATCCGTCATCGGATCCTTCAACGACTGGGATGGCACCAAGCACCCCATGCAACCTGAAGAGAACGGCTACTGGTACGCTAACGTGGCTGAGGCCCATGCGGGTGATCAGTATCGGTTCCTCCTGTCTACGCCCAAGGGCGAGTTCAAGCGCATCGACCCCTATGCCCGTGAGGTGACCAACTCGGTCGGAAACGCCATCGTTCACGATCCCAGCTTCGACTGGTCAGGGGAAAACTTCCAGCTCGCGCCGTGGAACGAGCTGGTCATCTACGAACTGCATGTCGGCACCTTCAACGACCAGCAGGACGACACCCATCCGGGTAAGTTTTCCTCGGTGTCAGCCCGTTTGGGGCATTTGAAAAAGCTCGGGATCAATGCGATCGAGATCATGCCGGTGGGCGAGTTTGCAGGAGACCGGTCATGGGGTTACAACCCTGCCCATATTTTCTCGGTGGAGATCGCCTACGGAGGCCCATTGGCGTTCAAGCAGTTTGTCAAGCGCGCCCACCAGGACGGCATCGCGGTGATCCTGGACGTTGTTTACAACCACCTGGGCCCCAGCGACCTCGATCTTTGGCAGTTCGACGGCTGGTATGAGAACAATCGTGGCGGCATCTACTTCTATAACGACGACCGGGCGACCACACCGTGGGGAGACACCCGTCCCGATTACGGACGCGACGAGGTCCGCCAATATATCCTTGATAATGCCTGCATGTGGCTCGAGGAATACCATGTGGACGGCATCCGTTTCGACGGTACTATTTACATTCGCACCCCCGACGGCCCCGGCAGCGCCGACCTGCCCGACGGATGGAGCATGCTCCAAGCGATCAACAGCCTGGTTACTCAGAAATTCCCTGGTCGGATCACGATCGCCGAGGACTTGCAGAACAACAAATGGCTTACCAAGGACGTCGGGTCCGGTGGTGCCGGATTCGGCTCACAATGGGATGCCAACTTCGTCCACCCTATCCGTCAGGCGGTGATCACAGCCCAGGACGAGCAACGCTCACTCGCCGCCATCCGCGACGCCATCTGCTACCGCTACAACGATGATGCCTTCGAACGGGTGATCTACAGCGAATCCCATGACGAGGTGGCGAACGGCAGGGCGCGCGTACCTCAAGAGGTCAACCCGAACGATCCCAAGGGTTGGTATGCCCAAAAACGTTCGACGTTGGCCGCCGCGATGGTTTTCACTGCCCCAGGGATCCCCATGCTTTTCCAAGGTCAGGAATTCCTCGAAGGAGGATGGTTCCGCGACACGGTTCCCGTCGATTGGGATCAGCGCGACGAGTTTCATGGCATCGTTCGGCTGTACCGCGACCTCATCCGGTTGCGGCGCAACCGCGACGGGTTTACGCGTGGCCTCTGTGGGCAGTTCACCCAGGTCTACCATCTACATGATGAACGCAGGCTCATCGCCTTTCACCGCTGGGACAAGGGCGGACCGGCGGA
>JBEIGU010000266.1:0-3025 GCA_040381765.1 Leptolyngbya sp. | reverse complement strand
GTTCTCCGAGAAAGTGAGATTTCATCAGGGTTTCAGGCTTCGGACTGCCAACAAAGACGGAAACTACTCAAGTGCCTATGGTAGAAGGGTTTCAGGCTTCTTCAAGCCCCGGATTTTGGGAGAACTTCCGACTCTCCAGTTGTTGAAGAGTTTGATTCTAAGGCGTTTCAGGCTCTTTTTTCTGTGATCTATTTATCCTTCGTGAATTATCCAGGCTAAGCTTTTACAGGCAAAACTTTCACAGGCAAAGGCATGTTAGTTAAACGTTGCTGTTCCTTTGTTGAGCAAATCACTTCTCACCCAACCGCCGTAGCCTAAATCCAACCGGTGCCAGGTATAGCCATTAGCGTCCTGCGCTTGATCGGTCACGGGGAACTGATCCCCGACGTAGGCGTCGTGGATAACCGGATGGTTTTGACCAGGGCCTTCCCGCACATTAATGGTTGCATTACGATGAATAGCTTTTATCATGGCAACTCCCTTATCAAGGGTCAGCAGGTCTTCTCGTACCCAACCGAAATTATTGTGATCAACCCTGTACCACTGGTAACCATCACCGCCTAAGGCTTCATCGATGATCCTCACCGTGTCCTTAGGATGGACCGAGAACAAGACACGGTAGTTGGCGCCAGGTCCTTCTCGAACATTGATACGAGATGTCGATTGTTGAGCCTTTAACTGACCAGGAATAGGGCGCTCTGGTGTGGCTTTAATCGTTGATGGCGGAGGGGTAGGAGCGACCGGATTCCCAGGAGTAGAAATAACATTTTTAGGTGCTTTAGCTGAATCTGGTCCTCCTGTGCTCTGGATTGAATTCATGTCCTCTAGTCTTGGCGGTGTGGGAACGGGTAGGTTCTTACCCTGCTCAGGGGTGGTATATACCTTCACACAACCGGTTAAAATCACTGGCAACAGAGCTGCTACACAAATCTTGGAGGAATGGCTAAACATAGAAACCTCCTCTATTTCTGGTAGAGTGTTAAATCATTCAAATTTAGATTTGAGATCCGCTCCTCACACAACCTCTATCTCAGTTAAATTCGCCTGCCTTAATTCCTATTTTCCTTTAGCCACCATGGAGCTTCCTTTTTTCTTCAAGAGATTACACCTCATTTAACAGTCATTACAATTGGTTAGAGCTTTACTCACGCAGATCATGGAGGAGATCCCCTGTAGTCATCCCACAGGATTGGCAATACATTTATACTGTCAGATGCGAGCCTGGCATAACTGATAATGTCATGGGCAGTTTTTTAAGAATGAACCGGGTAAGGTGATTGCCCTGGCCATCTTTGGAATCCTTGAGGCTGGAGAACTAGCCACCCCCAGCCGCCTTGGGGATTTTTCTGCCCCTGGCGGCGACGGCGTTGAGGGTAGCCTGGCATACCCGCTACTTCACCTAACTTGTTTAGGAAGCAAACTAGAAGGCTGGGCGATAGCCCGGCCTGGCCCATGGGGTAGTGTTGCTAACGATTTGCGGGTCTAACTGTTGATTGGCCCACACCTTTTATGGCCGTCTGAGTGGATTAGATATTTCTGTGATTCCTTACCTTGAGTAGGATGAGGGGCAGCAACCCTACCCAAAGTAAGACCAGTGGCCAGAGTTGGCCTTCAACTAGATTGTAGGTCTGAAGTATTTGTTGCCAGGACATCCCGGACATCCAGCGGTTGATCAGGAAGGTTTCGGCTATAACCGTGAGGACCAGCCAGTATGCGCCTACTGCCAGTGACAGACCGATAGTCTCGATGCCCAACCATTTCCAAATCAGATAGGCATATATCGTAAACAGCGATATTCCTGTCGCTACCGATAGCGGATGAGCCCAGGTCTCTCCAATCAATGGGGTGATCGCTACTACGCGAATCGTACCGTTCACAAAAGCCAGTATGAAGAATCCTAGCCATGCGATTGTGGCGCGTTTCCACGAAGAGTAGGTCATCGCAAATGATCTCCAAACGTGATTTCATCGAGTAGTACAAAACCACCAGGAGCAGTGGTCAAGAAATTGATTACAGCTTCCTCTTGCTGAGTTAGCTACTAAATAGATTAAAAACTTTAGTATAGATATCCGATCCCCTGGGTGCCCTTTAACTTAATGGTTTTTCAGCAGTTCCCACTGTGAGAGTCACTTCCGCTCAAAGGGCTAACTCTGACAGCCCAGCCCTTAAGGGTAGCCGGGCGCAGCCTGGCATACCCGCTGCCTCACCTAACCCCACCAACAAGCAAACTAGAAGGCTGGGCGTTAGCCCGGCCTGGCCCAGTGATAGCGATGTTCACGTTCCTGGTCAGTAGTTACTAATCTTTGATTTTTAGCTATTCCTGTACTTTCAGCCAGTCCTAGGGCTGCCCTAGGGAAAGGAGTAAACCGACTATCATCATTAGCGCACCCACTATGGGAGCAATCCATGGCGGCGTGGCTGCCGTATTGAAGTCAACATAGAGCATGGCATAGAGTGCTCCTGCAGATAACACTAACCCCCCAGCGGGAATAGCCCACCGTGCCCAGATCAGACCTTGTTTGAATGGAATAAACAGCAAAATCAAGATCGTGACAACTACCGCAAGACAGGCACCCCCCGTCGCCCTCATCAAAGCCAAAATGACGACCTGAAAGGCGGGGTCTACTTCACTCCAGGACATACCAACGGCCACTGAGTGGTAGGGCATAAACTCTGATCTGAATAAATAGACGATCCCAAAGGCAGCCAGCATCAGTGTGGCTAAGACCAGCATCAGTGTGGCTAAGAAATGACACCCGAAGGCAAGTTTCATTCTCCTCTTCACTGGATTACTCCTATCGACTCAAACGGGATTGACTCAGATCAGGCCCCCACTCCGCCATAGGGCCTAACTTCAGGCTGAAACCCAATCTCATTTTATCGTCGGGGCAAATTAACCCTACGGGACTACGTTGCCCCCATCCATGCTGGAGACCGTCAACCATTCATCGATGGGGGTTTTTCTAACCAGGAGACCGCCATGGTTTGGCAAGCCCTACTGACCTGTAATCTAGTTGCTCTAATG
>JBEIGU010000265.1:0-3037 GCA_040381765.1 Leptolyngbya sp. | reverse complement strand
TTATCAACAGATTCGCCTTGTCACGTTTTTATCTATTCTCGTAAGTGCCTCTCAGAATTCTGAAATTGGCTACAGCGTCAGTCTAACTCGCCCAAATCGGACATTAGGGCGATCGCGGTGGGGGTGGGGCGATACTACGGCCACCCCCGCCCTGCCACCGATGAGATTCGCCTCAGTGGTCGGATTGAAGGCTATGAGACCGATCTGGCCGCTAAGGTGGGGGGCGAGTGGTTCAGATGAGTGTGGCGGAAGGGGACCGGGTGGAGTCAGGAGCGGTGGTGGCCCAGTTGGAGGATGCCCAGATCCAGGCCCAGGTGGGGGCTCTGGTGGTGGTGGCGTTAACGGTGAAGTTGTGCGGCGGCAGATCACCTTGAACTCCCACAAATAGCCTTTGTTCCGTCCGCACCAACGCAGTGTTAGCTGGCAATTACTTCTGGATTTTAGAAGAAAATTGACCACGGAGGTATAGATTCATTAGCTCTTCTTGCCTGACGCCAACGGCGATAACTAACTTTTGTGGGATCAAGGTATACCGAACCGTCACGAAGCTTTGTTTTTCCAAATAGATTAGTGATGTAGGTTTCAGTCCTCTGACTTCCAGTTTCTAAATTAACTGTACTTTTCACGTAGTCCCAATCTGGCTCAGCAGTTTGATGACCATTGAGATCAGCGAACATGATTAAGGTAAAGTTAATATCATGCTCTTCATTGGTTTCGTAACACACAATAGTATGCCAACCACTGTGGCCATTATGACTTTCTCCTCCTTTAGTTACATTAACAGTTGCTTTAACTTCTAATCCCTCACCTGTTCCAGCATTAGCAGATCGGTTAACTAAGTCCGGATACCGTTGATGATGGTTATGTTTGTATGGTGATTGATCATTAAGTGCGTCCGCGAAAATATTAGAGACTAACCCGCTAAAATTATTGCTTTGGATAAAAGCCTGAATGGGTTTGCCTACCTCAAGCATCAAGTTACGGTTGATTCTGTGAAACATTGTCTGAGCTTGATTCATTGCAGCTTCTAAGTGCCCAACTTCAAGCCCTTCTGGCAACGGAACATTAGTTCGGAAGTATGCAGGATTTGCTCTGGGTACTTCGATTAAATCTACTTCTTCATAAGCCACAGATACAATGGTCTTCACTGGAAAATGTAAAGCTTCTGCAACAGATTCAAGAACAGAGATGGTAAAGTTTTCCTTGCCAGTTTCAATGCCTGACAAGTACTGGTAGGAAATCCCGGCTTCTAATGCAAGTTCTTCAAGGGTCATCCCCCTTTGCTCTCGCAGTTGCCTTATGTATCGCCCGATGAGTTGTTGTGCTATGTGTTTTTCTGTCATAGGCTTCAACTATAGTCGAAACCTGCTTGACAGTCTTTCAACTATAGTTGAAACTGTATGAATGGTTAACTACAGCGTATTTCATCAAGATTGTCGAGATTGGCTCCGTACTTGTACACCCAGCTCAGTTCATGCTGTGTGCACAGATCCCCCATATGGGCTAATTGAGTTTTCCGAAAAAGAGGTTTCAAAACTGCGGAATGGGAACCAAGGAGGTGTTTGGAGAATTCCTCCTTCAATTGGTGGACGCCGCAGAGATCCTCTACCACGCTTCACTGTGCTTACTGAGCAGCAAAAGCAAAATCTTTACAAATACATTTGTGAGTTTGGTGAGGCTTTGTATCCTGCTTTGGTTCCAGGTGCTCATGTTTGTATAGCAGGGCATCCTATGCTTCAGTATTTGGTTCAAAGCGGGATGGCCACTGCTGGCTATGAGGTTCGCCCTGCTCTATTACGGCTTTATGCAAGTTTTAGAGGAGGAGACAGACCAAAAGGCGCAGAGCAAGAATTTTTAAATGTATGTGTCACTCCTCGTAGTGCCTATGAACCGTGGATGTTATTTCGTAAGCCTATAAGTGAGCGAACCGTAGTTGCTAACCTACGCAAATGGAAAACAGGTGGTTTAAGGCGTTTATCAATAGATAAACCTCTTCCTGAAGCTATCCCAAGTACTCGGACACCCACCGTCGAAACGGAGATTTCTGATCATCCCTGCTTAAAACCACAACAATTTATGCGGATTATTGTTCGATCTTTGCTGCCACTCGGAGAAGGAATCATACTTGATCCTTTTATGGGCTCAGGCTCAATGATTGCTGCAGCTGAGGCAGTTGGCTATCAATCTATTGGAATTGAAGTTGATCAATGCTATTACGAAGCTGCTTTAGAAAGTATTCCCAAGTTAGCAAGTCTCTACCCTAGTTTTAGGGGCGATAGCCTTGATTGGGAGCCTGAGGCAAACGGCGGGAAGACTATGACTTTCAAAGATGCCAATCAGGTTATTCAGGGTTCCTTACCTCTTTAGACACTTATTGGCTTTTGCCAGCTAACGGTGAAATGTAGCGGCGGCAGATAACGTTTGGCACTCCACCAGCGGGTTTCATCCGTCCGCTGCCAGGAAGTGTTAGGCTGCTGGCGTGTTGATATTAATTCTACTCTTTTGAGCAAGCTCCTGAATTACATCAAAATCCTCTTTCAGCAGCGAGTATATATTTTTATCATCTTGTATCTCGCTTTTAAGCTTGAACAATTGTTGACATACTTCACCCAAATCTTGTTGAGCTTTCATATCAAAGCGATTAAATATACGCTTTGTTATTAGCCCTAGACATATTACGATATTGATCCTGGCAATAAGAAAGTTTGTTCTATTTCTGTACGTTTCGCTTGAACGCCAGTTAAAAGTGTCAAACTCATCAATAGAATTAGGTAACTCATAAGAAGTAAAGTTTCTTAGATCTTCGAGAACAACTTTGAGTTTGCGAAAGTATCTTACAAGAACCTCTAGATTGCTAGACTTAAACAACTTTATGTCATCTAGCTTTCCTTTATACAGCTGGAGAGTCGGAAGTTCTCCCAAAATCCGGGGCTTGAAGAAGCCTGAAACCCTTCTACCATAGGCACTTGAGTAGTTTCCGTCTTTGTTGGCAGTCCGAAGCCTGAAACCCTGATGAAATCTCACTTTCTCGGAGAAC
>JBEIGU010000264.1:0-3048 GCA_040381765.1 Leptolyngbya sp. | reverse complement strand
CATCCTTAGAAGCGAGTGACCATACCAGTTTGCTCAGCAGGCAACGTCTCTGTCGCAGCCAAAAGTCCCTGAATCGCTGAAAACCCTGGTTCAGGGGATTAAAAAATTATTGGCTGTTCCTCCCAACCTGCTGAATGTGCGCTCTAAGTTAACAGGACAGTTAAACAGCTGGCACTAAGCAAGACCAGCAGTAGAGCTAAACCTCCTACAACTAAGGATATAAATCAAGATAGATGCCGGGGGTGCTTGCCCAACGGTTAAGTTTTCCTCTTGTTCTGGTGCTCCCTGGCCTAAGGTCTGTCGAGATAGCTGTAACGCCTACTCGTCAATACTTTTGCTTTGCTGCACCCGATCAAGAGTCCCTAGGACCAGGGCTGCATAGGTATCTTCATATTTTTGTAAGGATAATGATGAGGCCGATCACAAGTCCAACTTCAAAGAGTTGTTAAGATTACAACAAAGCTACTTAACCAAATCATAAAGCTATTCTAGAGTGTACAAAGAATCAATATAGAGCCTTAAATTCTTCGTATTTGCTTGTTTTTCATATTTTCATGTCTGTTTAGGTATATCCACGGTTGACCTAAGGGGAGGATAAAATGGTGTTTGTTGACTATAGGGTTGTTGAAACTGCTCCGTTGTCCATTGACTGGCTGACCAGGCTGCATCGTCCCCTTACCCGTCTGGGTATTTTAATCAGTTGTTTAGGCTTAGTCTCCGCTGGGTTAGCACTTCAGACTGGACATGGTCTGGCCCAGGTTACCCCTGCCACCGCCACGACAGCTCCCCAAACCGCCTCCAGTTTTCCTGCCCCTGGGCGCTATCTCTTTGGCCAGGTGCCCACCCCCAATCAGATTGGCCAGGGCTATATGGTTTTGGAGAGCACCGGTAACCAGATCTACGGTGCAGTGTATTTCCCGAGTTCCTCCTTTGATTGTTTCCAGGGCCAGGTCCAGGGAAGCCAGTTGGCCATGACCATTGTCGATAGCTACAGCCAGGAAGCCTATCCCTATAACGTCGCCCTGGTCACCGATACCGCGATCGCCGCCACGAACCTACCCCAGGGCCTCTCCCCAGTTAATTTGGCAGGGTTCCACGCCATTCCAACCATGACCGATCAGGACTTGACCATGCTGGAGGTGTGCCGTCCTCGCTAGGAGGGGCTGCGGTTAATCTTCCCCATCCCCTGGCCCACAGTAACTCAGTTAACGGTTGTAACCTGAAGGTTGGCCTATGCTAGAAAGGTGACCGCCTTTAGCAAAATCAGCGTGAACGCAGCAGAACAAGCCAATACCATCGAGTTCGCCAGTAAAATTGCTACCGTAGTGGGCCTGTTTAAGGCTACCTTCCCTGATCTCAGGGCCGATCTGAAGCCCTGGTCTAACGATAGGGAAACCCGTGATCTGGTGGATCCTGACTCCATTGATTTGGGGTTCCACTTTCCTGGGGTGAGCCGTCGGTTGCGATGTCGTAGTTTATTGGTGCAGATTCGTTGCCACAGTGAGCCGGGTTGTCGCGATCGCCGGGTGATCGGCCTGGAGGTGGCGGGTTTTGACCATCGTGGCAAGCAGTGGACCCTGTCTACCATTAACGACTGGAGTTTTGTCGGCCAGGTGGTGCCCGATGCCGCCTGTAGTGAACAGCTCAGGCAATGCTGCCGTCAAACCCTGATGTTATTTTCCCTGCCCCCCGACCCCCAACCATGACCCCTTTGATCCAAGCCCTCCCCAAGGCCGAACTCCACCTCCACATTGAAGGCACCCTGGAGCCAGAAATGATGGTCACCCTGGCCCAGCGTAATGGCATTACCCTGCCCTACGATTCTGTAGAGGCGGTGCGGGCCGCCTACCAGTTTGAAAACCTGCAGTCCTTTCTAGATCTTTACTACGCCGGGGCCCAGGCCCTGCAAACCGAGGTAGACTTCTACGATCTCACCTGGGCCTACCTGCAAAAATGTGCCCAGCAGGGGGTGCGCCATACGGAGATTTTTTTTGATCCCCAGACCCACACCGATCGGGGCATTGCCTTTGAGGTGGTGCACCAGGGCATTAGCCAGGCCCTCAGGGATGCCAGACAGCAGTTGGGGGTTTCCTCCGCTCTGATTCTCTGCTTTTTGCGCCACCTCAGCGCCGAGGCCGCCATGGCCACCCTTGAGCAGGCCCTGCCCTACCGCGACTCGATTATTGCCGTGGGTTTAGATTCCTCCGAGGTGGGCCACCCCCCTCTGAAGTTCGAGGCGGTTTTTGACCGGGCCCGGGCAGAGGGCTTTTTGACCGTGGCCCATGCCGGTGAAGAGGGGCCGCCAGAGTATATCTGGCAGGCGATTCAGGGCCTTAAGGTGAGTCGTATTGACCATGGCGTCCGCTGTATCGAAGATCCGGCCCTGGTGGATTACCTGGGGGAACATCAAATTCCCCTGACGGTTTGCCCCCTCTCCAATGTCAAGCTTTGCGTCTTTGAGGCCATTACCGATCATAACCTCAAACAACTGATGGATCTGGGGCTCTGCGTCACCGTCAACTCCGATGACCCCGCCTATTTTGGCGGCTACCTGGGGGAAAACCTAGCTGCGGTGGAGAGGGCCCTGGGGTTAACCCCGATGGAGCTGCGACAACTGGCGGAGAATTCCTTTCGGGCCTCCTTTCTGCCCGCCGCCGAGAAACAACGCTATCTTAGGGAAATTGCCGCTGTTGCCCCAGCCCCCTGAGGAAAAAGCGTTTTTTGAATATTGATTTTCCTGACTCACTTCCATAATGGAAGCACCTTGGTCGCTAGCTATTGCCTGGTGAAATCCAGGCGGTTGGCGACCTCTGGTCTAGATTGTCCTCAGGTCAGAATGCCGTAAGGATTACTTAACCCCTATAGGGTATAAAATCTGGCAGAAAGGCAAGAGGTCAGCTTTTCTCTTCTTAGAGAACTCCATAGAAAATATGATCCAATAGCTAAGATGGTTTACCCGTGATTTCCACAAACCACTTTGGCAAATTAGGCAGTCGCTTAATCTGTTGTTCCAATTGAGCCATTGCCTGTTGGGTCAGTTTCACTCCT
>JBEIGU010000263.1:0-3127 GCA_040381765.1 Leptolyngbya sp. | reverse complement strand
TTTCCCGGTAGGCTTCATAGGCGACTGAGGCACTGTCATGTTTCAAGACCCGCCAGATGATCGGTAAGGCTCGGCCTCGATACACTACTGACAAGCGCACCAGGCAATATTCTTCCCAGTACAGGGAGGTATCTAAGCTGAGATACAAGCACCCCTCTCCCCAGGTAGCCAAGGCGGCTTTAATCAGGGGTTTATAGAGGCGGTGAATATTGATACGGCTATTATGTAGCCAGCGACTCACCCGGCGCTGTTTGCTTTGGGCCTGTAGTCCACGGCAAGGCAGGTAAGGTAGCCAGCGAGTCAGACTGACTTCACCGCGCTGAATCAGGGCGGCCACCATGATTATGCAGGTGGTCAAATGAGCGCGGTGGGCCCAGGGCAGCGATTGACCCAACCAGGTATTTAAGGCATTGTAAAGGGGGGACATAGTGTTCTCGGTTTTGATTGGTATCTAACCTTAGAACGCTATGTCCCCCTTGTACTCAAAATGGCTGAAATCATTATGTCAGAAGCATTCTAGCCATTCGCATCAACTTTTGTCAGTCAACCAGCTGAAAGGCAGTTGATCGGGTGCCCAGTTTCTAGTCAAGGGATGACGCATCTACGAGCAAACCCGTACCATCGATAAAGAAATCTTGAGTTACAGGGTAGCCAGGGTATGAGGTACTTATACTAAAACTTTTCACCTGTGCTAAGTGGTACTACTGCCGCGCCAAAATAGAGAATTATGCGACATCTCCAGGAGTCTAACAATGAGCAATCACTTAGATCGTATTACGGTTAACCCAAATGTGTGCCTTGGACAGCCAACAATTCGCGGAATGCGGATTATTGTAGAGTTTATCCTAAAACTGTTAGCTAGTAACCTATCCATCCAAGAAGTTCTAGAGGCTTATCCAGAGTTGGAGCATGAAGATATTCGTCAGGCTCTAATCCAGCCGACCGTCAGCCATAGAGGCAACCTCTAGCAATCGCACCCACCCCTATCCGCCCCAATTCCGCCTGGAGCTTCCCCCCAAGGGCAACCAGCCATCACCGCAACCTGGCTACCCCATCACCCCACTGCCCCATTCCCCCGGCCCCCAGAGCCAGCTCCCAACCGGGCCATCATCCCACTGGTAGCCCAGCCATTCCGCCGCCGCCGCTGGTTTGATCGCCTCAGGCCTCCTATGCCCGGGTCCACGCCCCCATGGCTGACTAAGGTTCTGCTGAGGTCATGGGGAGACAGGCCCGCGATCGCCGCACCTGCCGAATGGGGTTATCGCCCGCCTTAACTGTGAAATTGCCCGAGCCACTGCGATCGCTCCACCGCTACGGCTCCTAGGGCTAGGTCTACCGCCAGGGCTTAGCCCCACCGCACCCGCGACTAAGGCCGAGCCAAGGATAATCCTGTGGCGGTCTGGTGCTATCGAGTCGAAAGGTAGCTAATCGGCTGCCCGATTCTTGCTCAAGAATGACCAAAAATAATGGGATACAAGCCCGGCCCTTTTAGGGCGGCTTTTCTTGGTCTTGAATATAGCGCTTCAAAACCTCTATCGGTGCGCCACCGACCGAGGCCGAGAAGTGTGCGGGTGTCCAGAGAGCGGCCTTGCCCTTGGGTTTAGGCAGCCCGGCTTGGCCATACCGACGACTTGAAACTCCCTTCAATGCATTTACGATCTGAGAAATGGAGAGCTTGGGTGGATATTCCACTAGCAGATGAACATGGTCGGCTTCACCGTTGAACTCAAGGATCTGAAAATCCATTTTCAGGGCTACGGACTTGCAAGCGGACTCCAACACCTTGAAACCTTCGGCGCTCAGCACCTTCTGCCGATACTTAGTCACAAAGATGAGGTGAGCCTTGAGATCTGAAACGCTGTGATTCTCCCGGCGACAAGTCATTGCTTGAAGAATGCGACCAACTTATAATAAGACTATGAAAGCACGTTATCAGTACAGAATCTACCCTACCGACCAACAGCGCCTAGGGCTGGCTAAGCTCTTTGGGTGCTGTCGAGTGGTGTGGAATGATGCCCTGGCCTTGGTCAAGTCAACGCCGGAGGGCGAGAAGTGGCCAAGCAATGCTGAGTTGCAGAAGATCTGTATCACCCAAGCCAAGCAGACTGAGGGGCGGGAATGGCTGGCCGAGGTCAGCAATATTCCGTTGCAGCAGTCGATTCAGGATTTGGGTGTTGCTTTCAAAAACTTCTTTGATTCTCGCAAAGGCAAGCGGAAAGGGCCACGGGCTGGGTTTCCTCGGTTTAAGAAGAAGCTCAATCAGCAATCGGCTCGGTTCCGCAAGGGCGGTTTCTCCCTCAAAGCTGGGAAGGTCTACCTGGCTAAGATAGGGGACATCAAAACCAAGTGGTCGAGGCCGTTACCCTCTGAACCCAGTTCAGTCACGGCGATCAAGGATTGTGCAGGACGGTATTTCCTGAGCTTTGTGGTGGAGGTGGAGCCTATCACCGTCGAACCTAAAAACCAAGGGGTCGGCGTGGATTTGGGTATCGAAACCTTAGCCACCCTCAGCACCGGGGAGAAAATCAAAGCCCCGGATACTCAACACCTGGACAGGCACATCCGCAAAGGGAAGCGCAAACTCGCTAGGGCTATGAAAGGCTCAAAGCGGCGTGAATCGTTGCGGATGGCTATTGCCAGGATGGAGGCCAAACAGCGCGACATTCGCCAAGACTTCAACCAAAAGCTGGCTTCTCGCCTCGTGCGGGAAAACAGCGTCGTGATTTTGGAGGATTTGAACGTGGCGGGAATGGTGAAGAACCGTTCCCTGTCCAGGGCCATTAGTCGGGCGGGATGGCGGCAAATTAGAACCCTCTGTGAGGGTAAGGCCCACCTGATCCACGACCGGGACGTAAGAACCATCAGCCGATGGGAACCTACCTCCCAAGTGTGTTCATGTTGTGGCTATCGCTGGGGCAAGTTGGATTTGTCGGTGCGGTCAGTGTTGTGCCTCAACTGCGGGGCCAAACAGGATCGGGACATCAACGCCAGCGTGAATATTTTGGCGGCTGGGCAAGCCGACCCGAATGGACAGGCGCTAAGCCGTGTAAGACCCCAATCTGGGGCAGTGGCTTGTCTGTCTACTCATCAGGAGTCCGCTTAGGGCGGGCAGACTGGGAATCCTCGC
>JBEIGU010000262.1:0-3155 GCA_040381765.1 Leptolyngbya sp. | reverse complement strand
GAGCTTTTGGGCAGTTTTAATATACAAAGACTTGAGCGTATCGGTCAGTTGAATCGGGGGAGTTGTAGTCATCGGGGATTCACCAGGCTAAATGTTTCTCCTATTATCCCAGGATCACATATTTTATGGAAGTCTCTAAGAGGTTGTTTGAAAAGGGTTATCCCAGGTATAGTTCGCCGCCAGGGGGCCGCTAAAAACTGAATTTTGCGGTGATTATCCTACTCCGAAGGTATAGTTTGAGACTCTCTTTGGCTTTTCAAACAACCTTTAAGGGCTGCGTGAAGTTTGGAGGAAGGTTGTTTGGGGGCGATCGCCTGTTTAGGTCTATTTCTCTCAATCGTATTAATATGACTTTTGATCAGAAAAATTGCTCGTATAGTGGAGAGGTATGCAGTTCAAGGACAATGCATGGAACCTCTTTCTCTGATTTTGGCAGCTCTGGTAGCAGGTGCAGCAAAGGCAGCGAGTGATGTCGCTCCCGATGCATATGTGGGCTTAAAAGCGCTGATTAAGCGCAAGTTTGCTGGGGATGCTAAGGCAGAAATGGTGTTGGAGGAGCATGAATTGGATCCGCAGACCTACGAGGCTCCGTTGAAGAAGAAGCTGACGGAAGCAGCGGTCGATCAAGATCACGTGATTCTCAAAGCTGCTCAGGAATTGATGGAGCAACTGAACCCGGAAGAATCAGCCAGTGGAAAATATCAGGTGACGTTCCAGGGTGAAGCCAAAGGTGTGCAGGTGGGGGATGGCAACACCCAAACCAATACGTTTAGCTAAGTCTAACGGGGAACATCGAAATGACGGAAGAACCGGGACAGTATCAAGCCGAGTTTGTGGGTAAGGCACAGGGGGTGGCGGTTGGCGAAGGTAACGTCATCTACAACTATTTTTACGCCAGCCAAGAGGTCAAACCTGTTGAGGTGGATGGAGATGGCAGAGCCGATTTACCCTGTCCCTACCGGTCATTGTTTCACTTTGGCCCCAACGATGCCGAGTATTTCTTTGGCCGCGATATTTTTGTAGACGAACTGTATGAGGCTACCCAAACCCATACCTTAATTCCGGTTTTAGGCGCGTCCGGTAGTGGTAAGTCGTCGGTGGTGCTGGCGGGGCTGGTGCCTAAGTTGCAGCAGGCGGGGCATTGGCAATTTACCCATTTTCGGCCAGGATCGGATCCGTTTCATGCGTTGGCGTTGGCGTTGGTGCCGCTGTACGCGACAGAGTTGGATGATACTGATCGCATTGCCCAGTCGCGCAAGCTGGCAACCTATCTGCGGGAAGGGGATGTGCCCCTAGGGGATGTGCTGGCCCAGATTTGGCAGAATTTCCCCCAAGATCGGATTTTGTTGATTGCTGATCAGTTTGAGGAACTCTATACCCTTTGTCTTGACACCACCACCCGGCACCAGTTTCTGGATCAACTGATTGCGGAATTTTCGGCGGGGGTAGGGCAGGGCAAGGCGGTGCTGGTGTTGACCATGCGGGCGGATTTCTTGGGGAATGCCCTGGCTTATCCTGCGTTTGCCGATCAGTTGCGCGGTACGGATATCAAAATCCGCTCGATGAACCAGGAGGAACTGACGGAGGTGATCGAAAAACCTGCAACTGAGTTCGGGGTAACGTTTGAGGAGGGATTGGTTGAACGGATTTTAGGCGATGTGGCGGATCAACCGGGGAATTTGCCGCTGCTGGAATTTGCCTTGACGGAACTGTGGCAGCAGCGCAGGGGAAAACAGTTGACCCATCAGGTGTATGAGGCCATTGGTAAGGTGGAAGGGGCGTTGGCCCGTCATGCGGATCAGGAGTATGAACATCTGAGTGAGGCCAAGAAAACCCAGGTGCGGCGGATTTTTGTGCAACTGGTGCGACCAGGGGAAGGGGCGGAAGATACCCGTCGAATTGCGATAAAGTCGGAATTGGGGGAGGAAAGCTGGTCGCTAGTGAAGCAATTGGCGGATGCGCGGTTGGTGGTGACGAGCCGCAATGCCACCGAGCAGGAAACGGTGGAGGTGGTGCATGAGGCGCTGATCCGAAACTGGGGGGAACTGCGGGGCTGGATGGAGACGGATCGGGTGTTTCGGGCATGGCAGGAACGGTTGCGATCGGCGATGCGGCAGTGGCAGGAAACAGAGCGAGATGGGGGGTCGTTACTGCGGGGGGCGGCGCTGGCTGAGGCAACGGAACAGTTGGCGGAACGCCCGGATGATTTGGTGGCGGAGCGGGAATTCATTCAGCAAAGTATTCAAGAGCAAGCGGGGATCGAGCAGGAGAAAGCGGCACGGCGGCGACGGGAAATCCGCACCGCTTGGGGCATTGCGGCGGGGGCATTGGTGGCGGTGGCGGTCAGTACGGGCTTTTTTCTAAGTGCGCGTTATCAGCAGAAACAAGCCGAACTGAGTGAGGCAGACTCATCGGCGCGATATGCCTTGGCGTTGCTGGGTGAAGATAAGGATCTTGAGGCCGCAATGCAGGCGATTCGGGCGGGGAAGACTTTACAGCACCATGACGCAACTGACCCTCAGGTACACGCAGCCTTAATTGCCAACATTTATGAAGGTCAAGAGCGGCAGCGGCTCCACCATGAGGCCAGTGTCATTAGCGTGAGTTTCAGCCCGGATGGGACGACCCTGGCCACGGGCAGTGGGGACAATACGGTGAAGCTGTGGAACACCGAGAGTGGCGAGCTGATCCGCACCCTCTCGGGCCATGAGGGCAGGGTCAGTAGCGTGAGTTTCAGCCCGGATGGGACGACCCTGGCCACGGGCAGTGGGGACACTACGGTGAAGCTGTGGCGGATTGACTTTGATTGGTTAATGGCACGGAGTTGTGACAGAATCAGCAACTACCTGAAATATAACCCGGAGGTCAGTGAGGAAGACCGTCATCTCTGTGACGGCATTGATTAATTTTGGACTTTAGATTGGGGATTTTGGATTGTCAGGGAGTGGTTTGAGCGATTCATCGGGCGATCGCCCTTCTATCTCGACGCTTCAAGTTCGGGGTTCTCTTTATTCCAGCGCACATTCAGCAGGTTGGGAGGGACAGCCAATAATTTTTTAATCCCCTGAACCAGGGTTTTCAGCGATTCAGGGACTTTTGGTTGCGACAGAGACGTTGCCTGCTGAGCAAACTGGTATGGTCACTCGCTTCTAAGG
>JBEIGU010000261.1:0-3201 GCA_040381765.1 Leptolyngbya sp. | reverse complement strand
CAAGACGATCAGGGGCGGGGGGCGGCTCAGGCCAGTCTCAAACAGTGTGGGGAACCGGCTGTAGACCTCCTGATCAGGGCCCTGAGTGACCCCCAGACGGCGACTCGTTTGGCGGCGACCCAAACCCTGGGGCAGATGGGCTGGGTGGCAACATCAGCTAGCCCTGTCCTGGTGGCTGTGGCTCAGGGTGATCCTGATCTAGAGCTACGGCGTGGGGCAGTGCAGGCCCTCAGCCAGATTGCCCGCAGTGGTCAGGCCCAGGCTGAGCAATGGCAGGGGTGGCAGGTGGGGGAAATTAATCACTTAAAAGACCTTCAGCAAGGGCTGGATCAACTATTGCCGGCCCTAGAGCAGGATCAAACCTCCTGGCCCACTAAAGCTGAGGACATAGCGGCTCTGCAATTGGCCAGTCGGGGGCTGCAACCCGTTGTAGAGGATTTAACCCAAACCCCCACCTATCGAGGGGTTATCTGGGCCAGGGGTCACCTCCTGTGGGTCGTCATTGGGGTGGGTGGGATCGTTGTCGTCATGGCCTATGGAGCAATTTTTTGGTTCCGGCCCTTGCTGCTGTTGAAATGGGGGGATGGGGCGGTTCAGGCGATCGCCAATCTTCCCAAAGTCGGACCCGCCTTGAGTGGCGTCCTGAACGTGCTGTTGCTGTTCAAATATCATCCCCGTGTGCTGGATGCCTGGGTGACTCAGCAACTGGAAACCGCAACCAAAAAATTCACCAGTCCAACCAACAAAACGGTGAGAGATCGCGCTATCCATGTACCCTTACCCGTGAAGTTAAACGATCACTCTGAAGCAGAATTTGGACCGCAAACCCTACAGCCCTACTTTCGGCGATCTCGCTTTTGTTTGTTGCTGACTGGTGAAGGCGGGGCCGGAAAAACCAGTCTAGCCTGCCAGATTGCCCGCTGGGGATTGGAGCGCAAACTGGCAAAGTACGCTATCCTACCCATCTTGATTGAACAGGAACTGGGTGAGCCAGATAACCTGCTGGAAGTCATTCAGGGCTACCTCGAGACACTGGTGGCTGCCGAAGAACCCCTGGATAAAACCCTGGTTGGAGCCCTGTTGCGAAAACGGCGGCTCCTGGTGATTGTGGATCACCTCTCAGAAATGGCTGAAACGACCCGCGACAAAATCCGTCCCGCCGACTCCAACTTTCCTATCCATGCCCTGATCGTCACCTCTCGTCGGCCAGAAGACCGCCTTCAAAAGGACGTGCAAGTAGAACCAATGCGGGTGGAAGGTAACCACCTGTCTGAGTTTATCAATGCCTATCTGAGAGCCAAGGGAAAACGACACCTGTTTGAAGATGAGGAGTATTTTGAGGTCTGTCGCCGATTGTCTCGCATGGTGGGGCAACGCACCATTACTGTGCTGCTGGCAAGGCTTTACACCGACCAAACGATTGAACAGAAAGAAGGCGCGGGGGGTAATCTGCCCGACTCGATTCCAAAATTAATGCTGAGTTATTTGAATCAACTAAACCGCCCAATCGAACCTGCCAATCAGCGCGATCAGTTACAGGTGCAGCAAGATGTTCAGGCGATCGCCTGGCAATGCCTGAAATCCACCTATCGCCCCGCACCCGCCCAACTATCAGATGCGATCGCGGCCTTAGTCGCTCAGGGCATGCCAGTAGAGGAAGCCAAGCAGCGGCTGCAATATCTGGAAAACCGCCTGAAAGTGCTAGAAACCCTGGAACCAGGAGATAAACTACGGATTATGTTAGATCCCCTGACGGAGTATCTGGCGGCTACCTGGTTGGTACAGTGGTTCCAGACTCCCTTACTCCAGACTGCGCCTGATTTTCTGGTAAAGTATCTGCAGGGGTTAGACGAATCCCAGTCTAACTGGGCTGACCCGCAGGAAATGTGGCGGTTGTTCTTTGGTTCCATTGACCAAAAATTAGGTCAAAACGAAACATCAGAAGCAATTCAGGGGTTTTTGCTGGCAGTGCGCGATTGCTGTCTAGTAAAACAATCGGATAATAGAATTCCGGAATTCGTGCCAGAAGAACTGGCCCGCAAAGCCAAATTAGACCCGGAAGAACTCCGCAAGGCTGAGGAAAAGCGCCGGGTTCGCCTGCTAATTTCAGAACTTTCGGCACCGGAGTTGAAATTTCGTATCCGGGCGGCAGAAGACCTGGCACAACTAGGACCCAGTGCCAGCATGGCTGCTCCCAACCTGATTGGTATGTTGGGAAATCGCGATCAAAATTTGCAGGCCCGCCAGGTGGCAGCTCAGACCCTGGGTAACCTGGGTATTGGGGCTGAAAAGCTCCTCACGGTGCTGACCGACTCGACTGACGAAGTGGCCCTGCGGCGTAGTGCGGCGGAAGCCCTGGGCCATATGAAAGCGGGCAAAGCGGAACTCCTTCAAATTTTGGAAGCAAAAGACCAACCCCTAACCCTGCGCCAGGCCGCCAGCCAGGCCCTGGGGTTAAGCGGGGGCCCCAGCGGCCAACCCCAGCCCATGCTAGAGCTAGGCCTGAGGGAGGGCCAACCCATCCCTCGGGTAATTAGCTTGGAGGTGTGGCGAGCAGCCCTGCCCTTGGAGCAAACCCTGGCCCTGGTGCAGATCCCGGCGGGGGAATTTGTGATGGGCTCTCCCGAAGATGAAGAGGGCCGGAATTGGTATTCTCGCAGGTTTCCAGACACCGAAGGCTTAAACGTAGAACAGCAACACCGGGTCAGCCTTTCCACCTTTTATCTGGGCCAACACCCCGTCACCCAGGCCCAATGGCGAGCCGTCGCCAGCCTGCCCCTTATTAAGTATAAGCTCAACCCAGACCCATCCCAGTTTAAGGGCGACCATCGCCCGGTGGAGCGGGTGACCTGGTATGAGGCGGTGGAATTTTGCCATCGCCTCTCTCAACACACCGGCAAACCCTACCGACTACCCAGCGAAGCGGAGTGGGAATACGCCTGCCGGGCGGGCAGCACCACCCCCTTTTATTTTGGCGAGACGATCACCCCCGACCTGGCCAACTACGACGGCAACTACAGCTATGGCTCTGGGCCGCAGGGAACCTATCGAGAACAGACTACCCCGGTGGGGGGCTTTGGGGTGAACCCCTGGGGACTGGCGGACATGCACGGCAATGTTTTGGAGTGGTGTGAAGACCATTGGCACCCCAGCTACGACGGTGCGCCCAGGGATGGTAGCGCCTGGGTGACCGATGGCGAT
>JBEIGU010000260.1:0-3246 GCA_040381765.1 Leptolyngbya sp. | reverse complement strand
CTCCGAGAAAGTGAGATTTCATCAGGGTTTCAGGCTTCGGACTGCCAACAAAGACGGAAACTACTCAAGTGCCTATGGTAGAAGGGTTTCAGGCTTCTTCAAGCCCCGGATTTTGGGAGAACTTCCGACTCTCCAGTTACTGAATCAATCAGTAATTGTCCTGAAAGAGCTATTTCCTATTGCTCTAATTAAACAGGGTGCATACCAGACTTGCAAGTCTAGGAATAAGACGGCCCTCAAAGTCCTTAATTCTCGCAGGTTTGATGACTATGCATTTGTACTTATTACAGAACTGGGATGCACCCATTAAACAACCCTAGTCGTAAAGAAAATGTGAGGGTCGCTCCTGCTGATCCTTGACCAGTCAGTAGGGCGTCGGGCGTATCTAGCGGTTGGGGGACTAGCGTAAAAAAGAGGGTACACTTTAGCCCTTAGGGACTGGCCAGTTGATTAGCTTTGCTGAACCAGCGCCAACCCGGTCTCACTCTCTGGTGGCTTCGCCCTCTGCCCTTGCATCCTGAGGCCCGACTGGAGCCACCTCAGAGAGGTTGACCTCTTCGTAGAGGTCGGCGATCGCCCCTTGCCAGCCGACGCTGGTCAATACCACCGGTTCCCCGGCCCTAAAGCAATACAGCACCCACAACCCTTCGGCATTGCGACGAAACACCTCCACTTGGGGCCGGCTTTGGCAGACCACCACGTATTCTTGCAGGCTGGCCAGGTGCCGGTAATCGGTGAATTTATCCCCCCGGTCAAAGGCCTCTGTGCGGTCTGAGAGGACTTCTACAATCAAACAGGGATAGCGTTTAAAGGTACTGGAAGCCAGATCGCGATCGTCACAGGTGACCATCACATCGGGGTAGTAAAAACAGTTTAAGTCTTCAATCCGGACTTTCATATCCAGGGCATAGGCCCGACAGCGCCGATTGCGCAGGTGGGAACGCAGCAGGGACCAGAAATTCAGGGCGATGGTGATATGGGCATCGGTCCCCCCCGCCATAGCGTAGAGCTGACCGTCACAATACTCGTGTTTAGTTAAGCTGGCCACCTCTGCGGCCAGGTAGTCCTCTGGGGAGATCGGGCTGAAGGCTGGAACGGCAACCATGGCGTGCATTCCCTGTTTAAGGCTACATCCAGGCGGCCTTCACCAGGCGGGAGACTGCCCTCGGATTTGCTTAACTAATTATAAATCAGATCCATGGTGAGAACCGTAGCTCTGCCCCCCCACCCCTGCCCCCTCTCTTAGAGGGTGGCCTCAGTTAGGCTGCGAAGGATCAGGGCCGGTAAAAGTTCCAGGAGTATGCCAGACTAGAGCCAACCTTTAGAAGCATCTCAGGAGGTTAGCCCCATGACCATCGCCCCTGAGCTGAATTCTTGAAGCTGTCTTTACCGGGCTTTGTCTGGAGGGGGGCCTGTGATCGCGCGTCGGGTTGCTCTCAGCCTGTAGGCCTGTGCTGTTTGAAGAAGATGCTTCCTATGGGTGGGGACCTGGGCGGTAAGGGCTCCTGATCGCTGACCACTCACTTCATCGCGCTTCGCCCAGACCCTGCCGCCAGTTCATCTCTGGCATTGATCTCAAGGATCCCTAAGTATCTTCTCGGATTGGAGACCTGAAGTCTGTATCATTTTCACCTGGGGATGAAAACTGACGGTGGGCCAGGGGTGAAGGGCTGGAAACTAATTCCTGAGGGACTTAGGCCGGTTTAGGTTAGTTGCCAACCAGAAGGCGTTAGCAGCTAACGAGAAGGCGTTTACTGAAAACGGGTTCACGTTTGTTACAAACAAGTAGGCGTTTGTTACAAACAAGTAGGCGTTTGCTGCTAACAAGTAGGCGTTTGCTGCTAACGGGTAGGAGGCAGAAGTGGTAGATAGGTAGGATGGGCAAAGGGCCTGAGCCCGTGCCCATCAGGACAATGATCCTTAGAGGTTGTTTGAAAAGGGTTGTCCCAGGTATAGTTCGCCGCCAAGGGGTCGCCAAAATACTGAATTTTGCGGTGATTATCCTGCTTCATAGGTATAATTTGAGACTCTCTTTGGCTTTTCAAACAACCTCTTAGCTACGTTAGCGATCGCGCTGCGCTTTGCCAGACCCTGGCTGCTTGAGCAGAAGCTTCCTAACGATGAGGGTTGGTTGACTGAGAAAACTCTCAACGCTGGCGGCTAGAAGCCGCGCCTAGACAGGCATATGGGTATGGGCCAGTCGGCGAAGGCCGACTTCGTCTGGATAGCAGCGGTTTGAACCGCTGTAAGTCAATGTTTTGTCAGTCGACCAGCCTACAGCCCCTCTCCCAAGCTTGGGAGAGGGGCTGTGATCCGATCCGGCTCCTCTTCTCTCAGTTTTGGGAGAAGAGGCTGGGGGGTGAGGGCCAGGGGACTTTGCGATCTACTGAGACTTTCAGACTAATTAGGGGCTGCCTTAACAAGGAAAAGCCTGAGTAACAAATATTACCTGTACGGATAATTTTAACCCCTGGTAAATCTCTATTTTATGACATCTTGTCCGTAGTCAATGTCTTAAAAGTTTTTTCTACTCACTCTCTAAATACTTATTATACTTAGTTAAATCGACTGCCTTCGGACATCAATCAGTCCATGCTGAACTAAACAATCTGCCATTTTGGCATCCATCAAGAACTGGGTCGGTATAGGATTCATACATCGGCATAAGTCAGGCCGATAATCAATTTTACAAAGAGGAACATGTCATGATTATCTCTGATCTTCAATACCTGGAAAACGCTTCTGACAGCCAGCTTGTAGAAGGAAGTGCTGCCTTTGCTTCTGCTTCTGCCAGTGCTCTTGCCTTTGGTAGATTCTTTGCTTCTAGCTCTGTTTCTACTTCCACGGTCACAGACTATCTCTTTGAATATTTCGCTGCTGCTTCGTCGTCGTCTTCGTCAGCTTCTTTCTAAGCCTCGTTTAACTTGAAATTTCGAGAATTCTTCTCCCTCGGGGGAAGAATTCTAAAGAATTTTTACAGTCTCCATGGTTTTCTGAACGAGGGGTTCCGATGTCAGGGAGGTAGAACTGTAGTTCTCAACATGGATTTGGTTTGATTTTTGAATTTGAGGAATTTGAAATGATTATCTCTGATCTTCAATACCTGCAGAACGTTTCTGACAGCCAGCTTGTAGAAGGGAGTTTTGCATTTGCCGATGCTTTTGCTTCTGCCCGTGCTTTTGGCTCCTTTTATGCTGAAGCTTTTGCGACTACTTCGACTGTTACAGACTACTTGGGTGAATATTT
>JBEIGU010000259.1:0-3313 GCA_040381765.1 Leptolyngbya sp. | reverse complement strand
GCGGCTCGCCGAGCTAGAGTCCAAAATCGATGGATTATTCTCCAAGTACAATATCAAATCTCCCCAGGGGAAGCGACCCGAACAGCCCTAGGGGATTTTGTCGCTTTTTTGCAGGAGTATGGGGAGTAGGGGAAGGAAGAATGAAAAGGCAGGGGCGATCGGTCGGTGACTCACTTACGGCCCGATTGCCTGACAACCCCCTACTCCCCATTCCCCACTGCCTACTCCCTCTCTTCCCCACTCCCTCCCATGGTTAGTAGAGTCTTGTGCCTGGGTCTGGGTCTGTTGCTGGCGGGGAGTCTGTGGCGGTTACCCTCCTTGGCGGTGGTCTATAGCCAGTGGTTGAGTCCGGTGAGTGCTGACCCGTGGGCGGATATGGCGGTGGCGTTGGGGGGAGGAGATCGCCTGGCTACGGCGATGGATCTGTTTCGGCGGGGGCAGGTGGGGGCGATCTATGTGGATGCCATTGACCCCCAGGTGTTGGATGAGGCGTTGAAAACGGCGGGGGTGCCCAGGGCTCGGGTGTTGTGGGGGGGTGATGGGGTGGATACCACCTTTGCCCAGGCCCAGGCCTTGGCTGGGCAGTTGCAGAAAACGGGGTTGCCCCATGGCACTTTGGTGTTGGTGTCGGATGCTTACCATCTGCGGCGGAGTCGGTGGGTGGTGGCTCACTATTTGAGCTGTTGTTTTGAGGGGCCTGAGGTTGGGCTGAAGACGGCGGCGCCGGTGCCCCTGACCCTGGAGGCTCACCGGCGGTGGTGGCGGGATGGGGGGCAGCGGCGGTGGGTGGTGACGGAGAGTCAGAAGTTGGTGTTTTACTGGTTGTACTATGGCCTGCTGGGGCGGCGGCAGAGTTGGAATGTGCCGGTGGATAGTGTGGTTGACTGGCTGGTGGATGGCCGTCACCGGTCTATTTCATGGTGGTTTGAGCACTCTTGTCGATCACTCACTTACGGCCCAGTTGCTTGACAGCCCCCCTATTCCCTACTCCCTCTCTTCCCCTACAATCCAGAAACCCCAGGTTGGCAGCAACCTGGGGTCGGGTGGACGATTCATGATGATCACTAGTCAGGAGGCTAGGGTGGGGAGCCGGGGTGAGTCGCGCGATTATTCACCGGGCCTAGGCGTCGGAGCTGGTGGTGGTGACCGTGGTGGGTCGCAGGGTGCTACCACCGGGTCTGGTGCCACCGATGACTTGATATTCCTGGCTGTAGCGACCGAAGCGGGCGGCGACGGCGGCTAGCATGCGGCTGTTCATGTCAAGCAGGTTCCGTTCCTTTTGCAGGATTTGTTTTTGCAATTGGTCCACGCTAGATAGATCTCGGTTATACCGGTTCAGGGTATCCTGCAGGTCTTGGATGTTGTGACGATATTCCTCGAGGGAGACGTCTCGACCGAGATCGATATCGGGGTCGATGACTTCGAGGCTCAGGGCCCGTTGTTGGGCAACATCTAAGATTTTAGATGTATTTCGTTTCCTTCTGGACATAGAAATAACCTCTTTGACTCGGTTGAATGAGTTTGACTATTGACATTGGCAGAAAACTGTGCGTTGTCCACCAATGTTTCAATCAAGCCAATAAACTTCAATAATGTTCACCGTAGTGTTGCGGATCTTTTTTGCGTTTTCGATCAGGTTTGGACTAGGGTTTGCCGTAGATTTACGATCGTAGGATTACGGATAGGAATGGGGGTAGGGTTTGCCAAGCTGCGCCCTGCCTTAAACAGGGCCGCTAGATACAGCCAGCTCCTATGGAGGCTCAGTAGATCGCAACGTCTCCCTCACCCCCAGCCCCTCTCCCTCCTGGGAGAGGGGCTGGGGGTGAGGGCTGGATCATGACAACAGAGCATGTTTGTGATCTACTGAGGCTTAAAAAGCTCTAAGGGGGCTTCCTCCCACCTCAGGCAGTGCCGGGAGGGCATACTCTGGGGGCGGGTGGAGGGATCGATGATTGACTAGATTGCTTTCAAAGGTGGTAACGAATGCTTCAAGGTTGATCGCTAACCTGCTAGGGTTTGTAACGAATGCTTTAAGGTTGATCGCTAACCTTCTAGGGTTTGTAACGAACGCTTCAAGGTTGATTGTCAATCTGCCAAGGTTTGTAACGAAGGCTTCAAGGTTGATCGCTAACGCTTCAAGAATCGTCGCTACCCCCCCTACTCCCTACTCCCTACTCCCTATTCCCTCTCTGGGGAGTGGCAGAGGTTAGAATGAATGGACAAGCCTGGCTCAATCTTCTAGCTCTAGTACCGGGTACGGGGCTAACGGTTCTGACCATTGCCATTGCTTTTCTGAGGTTCTATGATGCCCAAGACTTCAGTCTCCTCGGACTCATCGCCCAGCCACGACTCTGGAGCAACCGACTCACTGTGGCGGCCCTCGTGGTGGCGTTGGTTAATCTCGGCATTGAGTGGGACCGTCGCAATCAAGAAACAGACCGCCTGGCTGAGGAAGAGCAACGAAGAACTGAGGATTCAGCACGAGCAGCGGCTGAGGGAGCTGAGGAAAGAGAACGCGCGGCTCGCCGAGCTCGAGTTGAAGCTCGATGCCGCGCTGCCCAAATCCGTTTCCAATTAGACCCTAGCGAGGTTAACCGTCAAGCGTTGGCGACGGTTTTGGCCATCCTGGATAAGTATGGGGAGACGCTATAGGGGGGAGTGGCAGAGGGGGAAGAAAGAAGGAAGAACGAAAACAGAAGAGGGAATAGGGAGTCGGGAGTAGGCAGTGGCAGAGAGGGTCCGGGGAAAATGCCGGTGGCAGATTACTCACTGTTTGCCAGGTCTTTCGCCAGCTCCCCCTATTCCCTACTCCCCATTCCCTGCCAGAGGTTTGGCCATGAATGTCACAAGCCCCACCATTGGTGAAATAACCATTCTAGAAAGTGGCGATCGCCTGACCCGCCCTGAGTTTGAGCGTCGCTATCGGGCCCTGCCCCAGCTTAAAAAGGCAGAGTTAATTGGAGGAGTGGTTTACGTGGCATCTCCGGTTCGGGTGAGTCGGCATGGTCAGCCTCACAGCGATATCATTGGTTGGCTGGTGGCTTACCGGTCGGTGACCCCTGGTGTGATGGTCTGTGACAACACTACGGTGCGACTGGACGCAGAGAACGAACCCCAACCCGATGCCCTGTTACGCATTGATCAAGCCTGGGGTGGACAGTCACGCATTAGCGAGGATGACTACATTGAAGGGGCACCGGAGCTGATTGTGGAAATTGCCGCCAGTAGTGCGTCCTACGATCTGCACGATAAGCGGCGGGCTTACCAGCGTAATGGAGTGCGGGAGTATCTGGTCTGGCTCACCCAAGAGCAG
>JBEIGU010000258.1:0-3339 GCA_040381765.1 Leptolyngbya sp. | reverse complement strand
GAGGCGTGGCAAACCCTCAGGCAACAACCTATGCCCTGGTACGTATACCTAGATCCAGAAAGGATATTGCTGCTAAGCGATCGCCCTGAGGGGATCGTTGAAAAGGGGCAATTGCTCAAAAAGTGCTGTAGCTAACGAGCTACAGCATGGATTTTAGGTAGGGCTTTCTACCAGTTGTAGGCCTGATGACATCGCTCTAATCACATCCGGTAACGGCGGGATTTGCCCATCGCCTCGCAACCGGGACATCAAAAATTGCCAAAAGGAGATCCCCAACTTACGACAGGTTTTCTTCAGACCCACTAAGGTGTCTCTGGCTCGCCGTCCGGCTTCAGATCGAGTGCCCCCACTGACTTTGCGGCGGGTGACGTATTCTCGAATATCCGATTCAGCGCCATTGTTGTGCAGCGGCACCTGGGGAAAATCGAGCATCTGCAATAGCTCAGCCTTGTGGGCTCTGAATTGGCTTAAAACGGTATTGAGCGAGGCGTGGTGCAGGAAGCAGCGACCAATTACCGATGACGGTGCAGTACCCATTTTTACCCTGGTGACGCGCGCCAGTGTCATCGGTATGCACATAGCTCGCTGTCTCTAAGCCTACCCGCACGGAATGTGTCAACAAAAATGAGACAAAAAATAAAAGGGAATTAGTGTGGAACCGCCTGGCTGTTAGGATCCGCCATTGGTGGATTGATCCAAACGGCCGTGGGTACCACGGGTGGGCTGGGCGGATGAGGGACAAAGCGCTCAGGATGGGCGAGATAAGCTGTGGTTAAGACGGCTTGTCGTTGCTGCAAAATCGCATGAACTTCGGCACCTGATTCGCGCCAACTTCGGCAGGTGAATCGCATCAACTTCGGCAGCTAACTCGCATCAACTTCGGCAGGTCATATCCACCCCATCGGTGGATCCCGATACACTGCGCTCGACCTTGAGCCAGGTAAAAGGAGATCACGATGGGCCAACACCGCCAAGGAGAGCAACTGCCAATGGTGAAATTTCGAGAGATCTTACGGCTCCATGCGCTGGGGTATAACCAGAGCGAGATCGCGCGCAGTTGCGTAGTGGCGCGCGCGACGGTGCAAGACTACCTCCGGCGCGCCACCGCCAAAGGATTGAGCTATGAACAGCTCGCCGAGATGAGTGACAGCGAGGCACAAGGGCTACTGGGAAAAGGCAAACCGCCCCAGATCGCGGCCACGCCAGTGGATTTTGAACAGGTGCACCGAGACTTGCAACGCAAAGGGGTCACCCTGGCGCTGCTGTGGCAAGAAGGGCTTGACCAGCAGAACTGGACGTTTAGCTACGCCCAGTTCTGCCGCCGCTACGGGCAGTGGAAAGGCCAGCACAACCTCTCCATGCGCCAAATCCACAAAGGCGGGGAGAAAGTGTTTGTGGATTATTGCGGCCCGACGGTGACGGTCATAGACGCCGAAACGGGAGTTGAATGTGAGGCCCAGATCTTTGTCGCCTGCCTGGGGGCAAGTAACTACACCTTTGCTGAAGCCACCCCCTCCCAGGCGCTGCCGTGCTGGCTGGGATCCCATCAACGAGCCCTAGCCTTCTTGGGCGGGGTACCCGCCGCCATCGTGCCCGATAACCTGAAATCGGGGGTGAACGACCCCTGCCGCTATGAACCGGGGATAAACCGGAGCTATCAGGAGTTCGCCGAACACTATCAGGTGGCTATCCTCCCGGCGAGACCCTATAAACCACGGGACAAAGCCAAAGTCGAGAAAGCGGTACAGGAGGTGGAGCGCCAAATTCTGGCCCCTTTACGCCATGAGCGCTTTACCAGTTTCACGGCGCTCAACACGGCGATTCGAACGCATCTGGACAGACTGAATGAGCGGGTGATGAAAGGCTATGGGTGCTCTCGCCGCGCCCTGTTTGAGCAGGTCGACCAACCGGCCCTGAAGCCCCTACCCACGGTGCCCTTTGTCTTGGCCCGGTGGAAACAGGCCAAGGTGAATCTGGACTATCACCTGGAAATTGAGCGCCACTATTACTCGGTGCCCTATTGGTTTGCTCGACGCGAGGTGAGCGTCAAAATCAGCGAGTCGCTGATTGAAGTGTTCTACGACCATCAACGGATTGCGGTGCATCCCAAGGCCTCCATACCCTATCGTCATAGCACCCTGGCCGCGCATATGCCTCCGGATCACTGGGCCTACAAAGCCCAATCCAAGGCCTCGTTTCTGGCTTGGGCCGCGCAGATTGGGCCCCATACCCACGGTCAAGTGGAGGCCATCTTTGCCGCGAAAGACCATGAAGAACAAGCCTTTCGCACCCTCAAAGGCGTACAGGCCTTAGCGACCCGCCATGGGCCTGCTCGCCTGGAGGCGGCCTGTCGTCACGCCAATACCTTTGCCTTGGTTGGCCTCAAGCGGCTCAAAGCCATTCTCAAGGCCAACCTCGACAGCACTCCACTCCTCGCTGAGGACGACGCCACCCCCTCCGCGCCCCATGACCATGTCCGTGGCCAAACCTACTATTCCTAGTCGTTTCTGAGCAACCCTGATGCAACACACCCTAGACCAACTCAAATCTCTCCGATTAATCGGTCTCCTGGAGGCCTGGCAAGAGCAGCAGGCCCAGCCCACCTACCATGACCTCGCCTTTGACGAACGATTGTCCCTCTTGGTCGAGCGCGAATACCTCCGCCGCCAGCAGCAGCGCCTCCAACGCCGACTAAAGCAGGCGACTCTCTTTACCGCTGCCACCCTCCATGACGTCGACTTTGAGGTGCCGCGCGGGTTGAAAAAATCCCAGTTCCTCCAATGGGCCCAGGGGCAATGGCTCACCCAGCATCTCAGCCTAGTGGTGGTCGGCCCCACGGGCGTCGGTAAGACCTTTCTCGCTTGTAGCCTGGCTGACCACCTCTGCACCCAAGGCTATGCCGTGCGCTATCTCAAAACCGCTGACCTGCTCTCTGAGCTGAAACTCGCTAAAGTCGACGGCTCGTTCCCCAAACTTCGAAAGCATCTGGCCACCTTTGACCTCATCGTTCTCGATGAATGGCTCCGGGATGCCCTGTCCCCCAATCAGGCCCGCGAGATCCTCGACTTTCTCGATGACCGCTACCGCCGCGCCTCTTGTCTCTTTGCCACCCAGTTCCCCGTCGACCAGTGGCATCCTCAAATTCAAGATCCCACCCTCGCGGATGCCATCCTCGACCGCATTGTCCATGATTCCCTTCGGCTTACCCTCAAGGGCGAATCCATGCGTAAGCTCACCAGTTCCCTCACATCTCCCACTGACCCACACCACGAGACCCCGGCTATGACCTAATGGTCGGTTTAGTATTCTCATGATCTATCCACAGACCGCATAATGAAT
>JBEIGU010000257.1:0-3347 GCA_040381765.1 Leptolyngbya sp. | reverse complement strand
GAAAGCAGCTCTGATGGCGACATGGATTTCAGGGCTTCAGGTAATAGATTCATTCCTTTGTTAGACCAGATCTTTGCTCTCTTGACAACCCCCTTCCCAGTTCCACATCCGCCGGCTTGCCAGCGGTTATGGAGAAGTTACCTTTTCAAAACATGAGTTTAAACAGAGATATTGCATTAACTGAGGTGAGCCAGCAGCTTCGTCTACCAGCTTACCTACCATCTCATTTTGATATGTTATGTTCGCCTTTCTAAATCCTTTATGAGCAATTCTTTCAAGTACGTCTTTGCCCCAGTAATCAAAATCGATTGAAAATATCCGTCCTCTTAAATCGGGATTACTTCTAATTACGTCATCTGAATGATAAGGAACGGAAGCACATATAAATTTAACGCCTTGTCGGATCGCTTCTTTGATTTGTTGTGCTAGTTCCGCTTGTATATCTCTAGGTATATAGTGGAAATCATCAATAAAAATGACAAAATCTGTCTTTGCTAATTCGTTGATTAACAATTGCAAGAAATCTATTGCTTCTGATTCCGTTGTGCTTTTTTGAGAAGTAAAGCTTGCAGAGCTAGATAGTTCACCTTTACCTTTGACAACATACACATTACCCTCTACTCCACCTTTAAGTCCAACACTACCGGATGAAGAACCTCCAACCATACTGGTTCTAGTAACTGGTGTGCCGATGATGTCGAACACACGAATCCATAAATCGGCTGGTGTCCTAACACCAGCACCAGTAACTTGTATCCTGCGTTCCGCAGGTTGCTTTTGGTTTCCAGGTGTGCAGGTAATTTCCGGTTGCTAAAGCCATTGAAATCTCGTTGGTCACGCTTCGAAACCCAGGGTCAACCTGAGTTTCGAAATATTAAGCATGTGACGCGACGAGGAATCTACTCAAACCCTGAAATCTTTGTCGAATATAGATCTCAGCCATTGCCTCCTGGCACACATATTGGAAATATCCTGTCAACCTGCGGAATGTAGGTTGTATAAGGTTTTCTTTTCCTAAAATATGCTCTACGAATACCGTTTTCCCAGATTTTGATGGACCAGATATCGAAACTAGCATGGAACCATCATCTAAAGCATCAAATAGCTGTTGTTCTTTAATTTTTAGATGCTCATCCACATATGTCCATGTAGGAAATCTTCCAGGCGTAAATATTTCTTTTATTTTCATTAGCACTCCTAACTTGAAAGAATAACCGCTGTATAACGGCCCCGTTCACCCGCCGCTAGTAATCTTTCGGATTCACCGACCAACTTGATACGGTCGGCGTGCAACGGGATTGTTAGCAGTTGTTACACACAGACTGTTCGTGCTAAGGAACTCGTTATGTGGTGACTTAGTTCTACGGGTACAGCATTGCCAATCTGCCTCATTGCTTCTGTCCATGAACCCCAAATTTTATAATCATCTGGGAAAGTCTGGATTCGTTTAGCCTCAAAGGTTGTGTAGTAGCGAACTTGACCGTCTGGATATCGAATCATATTTTCTCCTCCAGGAACTCCGTGATCTCCTGCTTTCAGTGCTTTAGAAGGCATATCAAGATAACTGCCAGTGTGTCCAGGATATGATTTTGCACCCTCTCTAAGAACATGCTCACTGTCAAAACCACCTTCAAAATCAGGTTCTGGGAGATCCCCAATTTGATCTCTCACTGTTTTCCAAGGCTCCAAAGATGGCGCAAATAAGGTAGGCTGTTGAATCAGTTGATGAACTCTTTGCTGATTTCTTATATCTAGGTGTTCAATTGCCGAAGGCTTGATCCTATGTCGTTCCCAATAATCACAGCTAACAAATTGCGACCATAGCAATGAATCTAAAGAGTGCGTTTCTTTTGGAAAAGCCCACTCTATATTTAAGTCTTCTCTTATACCGACAATGAAAACACGTTCACGGCGCTGTGGAATACCATGATTTGCTGCGTCTACTAGCCGAAAAATCACATTATATTTAATGGAATCAAATTTCCCAGATGTATGAATTTTCTCAAGCCTTCTTAGATGATCTTCCCAGTTTTCTGAAGTTTTAGGCTGAACATCAGGATAAGTTAATCTTAGAATAATGTACTCAAAGTAACTATTAAATGATTTCCGTAAGAGACCTTTGACATTTTCAAGAATGAAAATTTTTGGCGTACAAGTGCTGATGGCCTTGCAAGCATAAGGGAACATATCTCGCTGATCCATATTTCCTTTATGTTTTCCCCCCATTGAAAATGGTTGACAAGGAGGGCCTCCTGAAACCATGTCAATATGACCAAACTGATCAAACTGGAATGAGCGAATATCTACATTATGAACAAGCTTGTTGCTGTAGTTATTTATCAGTGTCTGACAGGCATCCTTATTCCATTCGATTAAAGCTTTATGCTTAACTCCAGAGAGTTCTAGCCCTTTTGCTAGTCCACCCGCACCAGCAAATAGCTCCAAGCAAGATATTTCAGGAATTTTCTTCATTTAAATTGCTCAAAAACTCTTCAATACTTTGGACAAGGATTTCTTTGTTTGCGGGTACTCCCTGACACTTTTCTGCCCAAGCACGTCCTGGATGACAGACATTCCAATCTGACTTTGCTTGCTCGTACCTACCCTTTCCAGGATCATGATTACCAAAACCATCAATCAAAGTATTCCAAATTGGTTTGTACTTTCGGATTAAGGCTGCTTCGACAGTGCCTATCAAATCGCTTTCTTTCCCCTCAAGAATCATAAAACGGCAGAAAAAATCTGAGATATTCAAACCGTCTCCAATGTCGATGCTGCGGCTATGCTCTTTGATTCGATTGTGTAGCTCATAAACTTTAGCGTCTACAGAGGGTAATAGCCTAGATTGTCGCCATCCTTTTGGAACAGCCTTTCCAACATAAATTGGCATACGAAATTCAGTTCTATTCACCGAATGGAACTTTGAATAAATTCCAGATTTGGCAATGCAGTAGAGAGCATATACGCCTGTACCATGAAAACGCTCTGGAGTGGGAATTGAATGTACAGGTGTGCCATTAAAAAAACGTATTGTGTCTTTTATAACTTCGTCAAGATCGGGAGAGACATAAACATGGTCAGAACGATCAAAAACATTCATGCTGGCTGAGGCTTGGAGCGATCACCATAAGGACGCTCTATTATACTTGATTTCCGTGATGTTGATAAGTAACTACTCAAAAAGTGCTGGTAGTAGCAGGATCCATAGGTTAACCTTCAGGTTGCTACCGCCACCTGCTGCGCTACCGCTTTAGCTCGAATGACATCTGGTAACGGTGGTATTCGGTGATCACCATGAACGCGAGAGAGGAGGTACTGCCAGAACGAGATGCCTAGTTTGCGGCAGG
>JBEIGU010000256.1:0-3370 GCA_040381765.1 Leptolyngbya sp. | reverse complement strand
CCGACCCATCCCGAACTCGGGCGTGAAACGTATCTGCGGCAAAGATAGTGAGGGGGTCGCCCCTTGTCAAAATAGCGCAATGCCAGGGTACTATTCCTAACCCCCCTTGATCTAACTCATGGGGGGTTTTGTTTTCCTTTCAACTGTTTTGGGTGTTCTGTCCCGACGTTCTAGACCTGACAGCGATCGCAAACACCATGGACGGTCACCTCGTACCCTATAATGTGCCAACGAGTACTCAAACTATCCAAGGCCAGGTGGGCCAGCGCTTCCCAAGCAATATCGGCGATCTGACCGCAGTTCTGGCATTGAAAATGATGGTGGGGAGCAACATTGGCGTCATAACGGCGCACCCCCTCCTCCAGCAACACCTCTCGCACCAGATTGACCTGCCGCAGGGCCTGCAGAGAGCTATAGACCGTCGCCTGGGAAGAGGTGGGGGCCGCTTGGTTGAGGTCCTTAAGAATATCCTCCGCCGTTGGGTGATCAAATCGGTTCAGCAGGTTCGCATAGACGGCAAAGCGCTGGGGTGTCACCCGTAACCCTTTAGCCCTGAGGGCTTGAACAATTTGCTCACTCTCTTGATGCATGGCCGTTAGCGGGACAGATTAACCCGAAGTCGAGGTGTTTTAGCCGAGGGCTAGAACCACGCTAACCACTCGAAGATTTCTTATACGCTAGCACTTTTATTCAAGGCCAGAAAATGATTTAAGCTAAATTAGCAACAGTAAGTGATTTTACTTATTGATCTGCTCCTATCTTAGAACTATTCTGAGATAGGCCATTATGGCAGACGCGCAGTTCCAATAATTGTGATTTGAAGAGGTAAATATGGCTGCTATCGAACACGTTCCTGACGTTGTTTTCAAGACCCGCGTGCGGGATGAGTCTGTAGGAGGTTCTAACCCCTACCGCTGGCAAGACCTCACCACCCAGGACATTTTTGGGGGCAAAAAGGTTGTGGTGTTTTCCCTGCCTGGCGCTTTTACCCCCACCTGCTCTTCCAATCACCTGCCCCGTTACGAAGAGCTTTACGAGGAGTTCAAGGCCCAAGGTGTGGACCAGATCATCTGCATCTCGGTTAACGATGCCTTTGTCATGTTCCAGTGGGGCCAGAAAATTGGTGCCAAAAATGTCTTCCTGCTGCCTGACGGTAATGGTGAGTTCACCCGCAAGATGGGCATGTTGGTGGACAAGTCCAACCTGGGCTTCGGTCTGCGTTCTTGGCGCTATTCTATGCTGGTGAATGACGGCAAGATTGAAAAAATCTTCGTGGAGCCTGACTTTGCTGACAACTGCCCCACCGATCCTTTTGAGGTCTCGGATGCTGATACCATGCTAGCTTACCTGAAGGGGACGGAGTCCGCTGGTGTTTCTGAACCCCGCCTGGCTTTTGTCGGTTAATTAATCATAGGCGTACAGCCGTTATCCCGCCATGTGGGACAACGGCTGTATCGTTCACTCCCAGGTTTTGCTCCTTAGGGGGCAGAGAAGATTGGCTAGGGGAGCAGGTTCTGCTCTCTAGCGGAAATTTAAGCGGTACTCGAGAAATAGACGACTGTTGTCGCCAAAGTTGGTCGATCCCTGGATGCCCCAGTTTTGATCAATCCGGTAGCGGGCATTAAAGGCAAAGGGTTGGGCCTGGTTGAGTACTTGAATCAGGCTAACAGAAAGATTTTCGGTAATACCCAGGTTAGCCCCCAGTCCAAGGCTGAGGCGATCGCCCTCTGTATCTGGGATTAGGCTGGTGGTGGTCAACCGAAACCGCCGCAAGCCCAGGGCGTTGCCCAGGGCATCCTGGCGGTCGGCGGTGAAGGCATTGAGTAAATTAATCCCCAGGGGTAGGGCTGGTTCAGCCCCCCCCAGATCCGATAGGTAGCCCCCGGTCACCATGCTCAATAGCTGATTTTGGGAATAGGGCGGGTTACTACTGAGCTCCAGGTTCTCAAACAGGCGGCTGGCGGGACCGGTGACCCGCGCTTCAATCAGTAGATCATCAAAAATGGTATTCGCCCCCAGGGGATCGATGTCTGGAATCTCCGCCCTGGCGGTGAGGGCCTGGGAACGGTTAATGTTGTAGCGACGCTGGAGGGGAACGGTGGCGATGAACCGCAGATCCAGCTCCGGGTCAAGTTTCGACTCGGGTCGAAAGACAATGAGATTGTCTCGGCCCTCCTCCAGGAAAAACTCCGCCGTGACGGTGTTGATCCACCCCTCGGTGAGGGCAATGGCGCCATCGCCGTAGAGGCCAGGCACAGAACCGCTGAGGGCCAGTTGCCCCTGCAGGCCCAGGGAAAATAGGGGAGCGGCCTTTACCCGGGCCGGTAGCAGGGTGATCCTGAGGGTGTCGACCTGCACCGGGAAGATTTCTCTAACCGCCGCCAGGTCCTGCCTAAGGGCTTTTATCCCGGGGTTAAGCAGGACGGTATTGACCAGGTTGAGAATTTCTGGCCCCACCGCTACCTGGGTATCCTGCAGACGCAGGTCGCCCCCGATGGTGGGGCTGAGCAGGGCGTTGGTGAGGGTGATCTGGCCATCGATGTGGCTGCTCACCTCCTCGGCAAAATTAAAATTCAGGTCCTCCAGGGCCAGGGTGAGCCCCTGGTCTGGGGGGCGGGCAGCCTGGCTGGTGAGGGGCAGGTCGCCACTGAGGGCAATTTGGCCCTCAAACAGGTTACCGATGAGGGAGTTAATCTTAATCCCTTGATCCTGCAACTGGATAGCCCCCGTCAGGTGGTCGAGGGAGGTGTTGAGGAGGGGGCTATGGAAGCGAGCCTGGTTAAAGGCGATCGCCCCCTCCACCAGGGGCCGACTCAGGCTGCCGCCGATCGCCACATCCAGATGGGCCTGACCACCGCCCCAGATAACCAGGGGGGTAAAGAGGTTAATCAAGGAGAAGCCCTCATCCTTGAGGCTAGCCCGCAGGGCAATGGCCTGACTAGGGGGCTGCACCGTCATAAAGGGCAGGGGATAGGGAACCTGGCCAGAGAAGGTGAGGGGCTCCGGGCTGGATCCGAGAATTCGCCCCTGGAGATTAAGGGTGGCATCCTGGTAGCTAAAGCGACTGCCGATCTCCTGCAGGGGCTGCTGGTTGATCATCGCCCCAGCCACCCCGAACTGCCCCTGCAATCAGGGTAATCGCATCTGATTTGGTATAGACAAAAACAGACATATCCAAATCCATATGGATCAAGAGCTTGAAAATGCCCAAATTCAGAAAAAATTAGAATTAGATCCACAGGAGGCTACAAAAGACAGTATTCTGTGCTTCATTTCACATGTCTCATATAACCCAAAATGCAGTATCAGTATGAGATTAGCCGTGATCACGGGTGAAGAACCAGTAAATCTGCTTTTGTCTTAGAAAGTG
>JBEIGU010000255.1:0-3375 GCA_040381765.1 Leptolyngbya sp. | reverse complement strand
AGGGAGCTGAGCCGGCCTCGGTTCAGGGCTATCAACTGCAGGCAACGTTGGAGCGCAAAGCTGATACCGAAGAGACCTTTAGCCGCCAGCGTAGCCGCTTCATCCTGGCCACGAACCAACTGGATAAAACAGTGTGGCCGGCTCAGAAGCTATTGAAGGAATACAAAGGTCAACAGACCGTCGAACGAGGGTTTCGCTTCCTCAAAGACCCCCTGTTCTTTGTCAGTAGTGTCTTTGTCAAAAAGCCCCAACGGGTCGAGGCTCTGGCCCTCATCATGGCCCTCACCTTGATGGTCTACACCCTGGCCGAACGCAAGCTGCGCCAGGCCCTCGAAGACCAAAACCAGACGGTGCGAGACCAACGCAAGCAGCCTACCGCTAAGCCCACCTTTCGATGGATTATGCAAAAGTTTCAGGGTATCCACTGGATTAACCTGGAGGGCCAGCGCCAGATCAGTAACCTGACCGATGAGCGACAACTGATTATTCGCCTATTGGGACCGCCGGTTGAGCGGTATTACTACCCATCTGGTTAATCATTTGTCAACCTGCGGAATGTAGGCAGAGAAACTAGACTGGAGATAGCAATAATGGCCTGTCAATAAGGGTAAACCCTATGGATAACCGAGCAACTCTGAACCAGATATTAGAGCGTAACCCTGACAGGGTGAGCGGCGCATGGGTTTTTCGAGGTACTCGCATCCCTGTATCTGCCCTCTTTGAAAATCTGAAAGATGGTGCATCGATTGATCAGTTTTTAGAATGGTTTCCTGGCGTCACCCGAGCCCAAGTAGAGGCCCTGTTAGATTACGAACTCACAGTATTAAACCAATTGGTTAGTTAATGAAAATCTTGTTTGACCAGGGTACTCCGGTGCCACTACGTCGTTATCTATCGGAACACGCGATTGATACGGCCTATGAAAAGGGCTGGTCAGCCCTGGCTAACGGTGCCTTACTGGCCATAGCAGAGCAAAAGGGATATGAGGTGTTGGTTACCACCGATCGCAACCTACGTTATCAGCAAAACTTAGCCAATCGCCAAATAGCTATCGTGGTTTTGATGACTACTTCCTGGCCTCGGATTCAGCAACACCTCGATCTAATTCAATCGGTTGTAAATGGCATTAAGCCTGGCACCTACCAGGAAATCGCCATGCCTTAGATCGCTAGTCCTGGCTTCCTCAATCTTGACTAAGAATCGCGAACTAAATAACCTGGGATAGCTGTCCTGGCTGACAACGGCCAGGCAAGATGAATGACCTACAAAAATTACAGCTTAAAAGATCCACGTTCCTAAGGTTAGGGTTTTCCCCGCCGTTGTTTAGATAGTTAGAGATCGGACCGATCTCAGGGCCGTCGCTACCCCCAGGGACCCTCCTTTAGTTTACCCAACCGGGCAGTAACCTGAAGCTGACCGTCTGACCCGTGGTAGCTGGGCGGTTCTGCTGGGGAGACAGGGCGTGACAACCACTCACCCTGCCTGGGAGCTATAGCGCCAGTCGGTGAGAAAGCCCTGGTTAGGGGCCAGGGTGATCAGAGGGGGCAGGGTTTTGTCGGGGTCTTTGAACTGCTCTACGGGGGCTTCCACCACCAGGGCTAGGGCGTCGAGTTGCTGAGCGATTTTGTCTTGACTACCGCAGGATAGTTTGAAGGATTAAGCTGTACCCCGTTAGTTAAAGGACTCCGGTGGAGAGGTTGTGGATGGTCTGGACGGCTTGGTGGAGGAGGGTGGCGGTGGGGTGTAGGTCGCTATCGCTGGAGAATTTGCTCAGGCTGAGGCGGAGGGTGCTGTCGAGGATGGGGGGCACTAAAGCCCTGGGTTTCAGTCTGGGGGGTGGGATTGGGTGGCTCTGCGATCGCCGTAGGCGACGTAGACCCCATTGACCACATGGCCCAATAGGGTTACCTGGTTATTCGCCGGTAGAACGAACTTCTCAGCGAACCTGGGCTCATTCAAATAGGCGACGGTGCCCCGGACGTATACCACTAAGACCGTTTGATCGGAAAGGATGGCCTCCAGTTGGCTAATTTCCGCCTTAACCCGCTCTTCGCTCTCGGGGGTGAGCCATCCTTTGTCGGTATGGACAACTGGCTGGTTAGGGGGATCGGTCCAGTTTTTGGCATCGAAGATGACCACATCCGCCGATGAACGCCTGATTTCCTCTAACCGGCTACAGAATAGCACCTGTCGAAACCCGCGATTTTTGACCAGAAAAAATTCCCGGGGTTCTCGGGTGCCCTTGGGTAAATAGTAGTTAACCAAGGACTGACTCACCACCCGCTCGGTGCGGGCCCCCATTTCCCAGAAGCGCAGCTCTGTGTCGATCTTGCTTTGGAGCTGCTAGCCTATTATTTTGAGAGCAACTCTGGAATCAGTAGTCCTTTCAGGTCTAAATTTTTAAGATCCACCTTTGCGGAAGCTAGGTCGATTTCTAAACCCACCACACCACCGGCTTCATCAAAGTCAACTACCACATCGGGGGCAATTTCTTCCGACTCTATACCTGGTCTGTCGTTCAGCCGAATTGATAGGGTGTCGGTCTCTGGGAAATACTGAATTTTCATGGTTCTAGCCCCTTCTCTAGTCGAGATCGAAAGTTACGGTCAAAGTAAGCATTGTGCAAGGTTTCCCCATCTTCTAAGGTGATGAACTGACCGACTTAGTTGAATTCTCTAGTCATATTAAGGATTACTATTCAAGTCCACATTCCAATGCGGTGACATGCTTCAAGAAAGGCAATTTTCAAGAAGTTATTATCTGCAAATGGATTATTTTCACAAACCTGTTGTGTATTAGCGAGTGCAACCTCTGGCGCAACTTTATAGTTGCAATATTGAATTCTTAACTCCTCAAGCCAATATTTGCCGCCAAGAGGGTAGCAGCATTGCGCCTTGAAACGTTCCTCAATGCCATAAATATCTTTCCAGGATTCAATCTCCTCATTAATAGCACTTAGTCCAAAAGTAATTTGAACATCGGAGGGAGTGAGATTATCGATATTCGATTTACTTAAATCAATTGTGATTTCAATTTTTTGACTAGAAGCGGAGTAGGGGTAAAAGACTTTTCTCCGAGAGGTTTTCTTAACTGGATCTTTTGGCGTGAAAGCCGGATCTTGGCTTAATTTGTAGCTGCTGTTGCAGTGATGACAGGCCGGGACAAGATTACAGAAATTGATTGAGTTAAACGGGTAAAGCCCTTTGGGTAGAAAGTGGTCATAGGCTTCCCGTTTCGTAACTTCTCCATAACCGCTGGCAAGCCGGCGGATGTGGAACTGGGAAGGGGGTTGTCAAGAGAGCAAAGATCTGGTCTAACAAAGGAATGAATCTATTACCTGAAGCCCTGAAATCCATGTCGCCATCAGAGCTGCTT
>JBEIGU010000254.1:0-3401 GCA_040381765.1 Leptolyngbya sp. | reverse complement strand
TACACGGCGACGCTGTTTTACGGGGTGCGCCGAATGACCGCCAACAGGGCGAGCTGGTCAATCATAAGCGGGTGGCGCGGATCATGCGTCAGATGGGGATTCAGGCGATCTATCCGAAGCCCCGGACGACGATAGCCGGAATGCTCGCCGGTATCCCTACTTGCTGAGGGGGCTGTGTATTGACCGCCCTGGCAGCGGGTCCATCAGGGAGAAGATACCGAGAACGTTATGGAACCTGTCGTCATACTTTTCTACAACCTCTGGGGGGATAGGGGCAATACCAGAGGAAAAATCAACCAGAACATTGTCGATCATGAGCGCTTTCCTTCAAGGGCTAACTTTGACAGCACAACCTTTGAGGGTAGCCGGGCATACCCGCTGCTTCACCTAAGTCCTCCGGAGATCAAACCAGAAGGCTGGGAGATCGCCCGGCCTAGCCTCAGTGATAGTGGTGTTAACCTTCCTGGTCAGTAGTTACTAATCTTTGATTTTTACCTATTCCTGTGCTCTCAGCCAGTTCTAGGGCTGCCCTAGGGAAAGGAGTAAACCAACTATCATCATTAACGCACCCACTATAGGAGCAATCCATGGTGGCGTGGCTGCCGTATTAAGGTCAACATAGAGCATGGCATAGAGTGCTCCTGCAGATAACACTAACCCCCCAGCGGGAATAGCCCACCGTGCCCAGATCAGACCTTGTTTGAATGGAATAAACAGCAAAATCAAGGTCGTGACAACTACCGCAAGACAGGCCCCCCCCGTCGCCCTCATCAAAGCCAAAATGACGACCTGAAACGCGGGGTCTACTTCGCTCCAGGACATACCAACGGCCACTGAGTGGTAGGGCATAAACTCTGATCTGAATAAATAGACGATCGCAAAGGCAGCCAGCATCAGGGTGGCTAAAAAATGACACCCGAAGGCAACTTTCATTCTCCTCTTCACTGGACTACTCCTATCAAATCAAACGGGACTGACTAAGATCAGGTCTCCACTCCGCCATAGGGCCTAACTCCACGCTGAAACCTAATCTCATTTTATCGTCGGGGCAAATTAACCCTACGGGACTACATCGCCCCCATCGAGGCTGGAGACTGTCAACCATCCATAGATGGGGGTTTTTCTGATCAGGAGACCGCCATGGTTTGGCAAGCCCTACTGACCTGTAATCTGGTTGCTCCTGTAATTTGGTTGTCCTATTGGTCATGCTGGGGGCAACCGGGTTGATGATAGACACCATTGGCCTGGAGATGACGGAACCGCTTCGCCAGGACGTGGAGGCGAAGCGCTACCTTGCCACCACCCGTTCAGGCTATGGTGAATTGCTCTCCCTCGCCTCAGCTAGAAACCTGGAGTTGCAGGCCGGTCTGATAGACCCTGAGGGGGTGGCCGCGTTCCAGCGCCAACCATAGGTCACTAAGAATAGGTCAGTCGAGCTTGAAGTGCTTGGGATTTATGGCTGGACAGTCATAAGACAAGGGCACAGGCGAAGTAGGCCTCCAACCCAAAAACGTTCGCTACGACAGATGGTCAGGGTTGTTCAGTTTAGGAAAGTCTTGCCAGCGGCGCTCCAACTCTTCCCGTTCCTGTTTTAGGCTACGTTCCAGTTCCTGGATTTCGTCCCGACGGGCTGCTGTTTCCAGGGCACGACGATCCACCTCCTGACTTTTTAAGGTGAGGGATTGGCGCCAGCGCTCAGCCCGCTCAATTTCCTGTTCCAGGGCGGCTGGGGTAATGCCGTAGGCCAGGTACTGCTCCACCAGGGTGAGTACCCAGGGAATCGCATCTTCCACTTCTAGCACCTGATTTGACCCATCCACCTCCACCAGGACTAAACTGCCTTCGGGAAAGACTAACAACTGGGGGGTATCAACCAAGCGTTCCTTGGCTAACCGTTCCCAGACAGTGTCGCTACTTTGCACCGCCAATAGGGTTAGCTCAGCGCCGCCTAAGAAAGCTTTCTTATGTACTTTAGCCAGGTAGTGCATGAGGGGCAATATCCACTCTGGCTTGAGTATAACCGGAGACCCTGGTGATCTTGGCAACTGTCCCCAATTCTTGTAGTCGGAATCAGTCCAGGCCCTTGCCAGGCACCCTCAGTCGACTAGGGGTACACTGGAAGGGCTAGTTATGGATTAAAAATTATTAAAACGGTAGCCCTATGAGTTTACGGCAAACCCCCCTCTATCCTCGCTGTCTAGCCCTGCAGGGACGGATGACTGAGTTCGCTGGTTGGCAAATGCCCGTCCAGTTTAAGGGCATTTGCCCTGAGCACGAGGCGGTGCGGACCCAGGCCGGCCTCTTTGATATTTCCCACATGGGTAAATTTGGGCTGCGGGGGGCGGGGGCGATCGCCGCCCTGCAGGCCCTGGTGCCTTCTAACCTGGAGCGACTACAGCCGGGTCAGGCCCAGTACACCCTACTGCTTAACCCCGAGGGCGGCATTATTGACGATCTGATTCTCTATCGTCAGGCCCCTGGGCCCACTGGGGAAGACCGGTGGATGATGATCGTCAATGCCGCCACCACTGATACCGATAAGGCCTGGTTGGTCGATCACCTGCAGGGGCTGGAGTTAGAGGATAGTTTCCGTGATCAGGTCCTCCTATCCTTGCAGGGTCCCCTGGCTACCGATTTGCTCCAGCGACTCACCCCAGCTCATCTTTCCCAGGTGGCTCGGTTTGGCCACCTGGAGAGCACCCTGCTGGGGTCCCCCGCCTTCCTGGCCCGGACTGGTTACACCGGGGAGAATGGGTTTGAGGTCATGACCGATGCCCCCACCGGTATCGCCCTTTGGGATGCCCTGCTAGAGGCTGGAGCTACCCCCTGCGGGCTGGGAGCCCGGGATACCCTGCGACTAGAGGCGGCCATGGCCCTCTACGGACAAGACATCGACGTCACCACCACCCCCTGGGAAGCGGGGTTAGGTTGGGGGGTTCACCGGGAGGAGACAGGTGAATTTCTCTGCAGATCGGCACTAGAACCGAAAAAACATCAGGGTCCCCAACGCCGCCTGTTGGGGCTAACCATGGCCGATCGACACATTGCCCTCCACGACTACCCGTTCATCCATCAGTGGGAGGCCGTGGGGGTGGTTACCAGTTGCACCCTCTCCCCCAGCCTCAAGATTCCCATTGCCCTGGCCTACGTTCCCACCGCCCTGGCTCAGCCAGGCCAGAACCTGGAGGTGGCGATCCGGGGCCAGAACCGACCCGCCCAGGTGGTAAAACGACCCTTCTATCGCCGTAATCCAGCCTAGATGAGACCTGAGAAACGGATCCCCTCCCCTGACTGATCCCCCGCACTGACTAAGAAAATTCAGAAAGACTGTGCCAACTTTGCCCGATCGTGGCAAACTGGGCACTGAATTGAGTTATGGCTGGAGTCCTCTAGACCTCGGC
>JBEIGU010000253.1:0-3452 GCA_040381765.1 Leptolyngbya sp. | reverse complement strand
TCGGTATGCGCTGGAGTGAGGATGGCTTTAACCATCTTCTCTTGCTCAGGTTAGCTTGGGCTAATCATCGGTTTGATGACCTCTTTCCTTCCGTTCCTAACCCCCTAACCGACCCCTCCCCTAACCTTTAGATACGCCCGTATGACAGAGGATTTTTTGGGATCAGGCCAGTTTAAATCATGATTTCCCGGTACAGCTAACAAAAAAGGAGTTGAACCGAGTAGTTTAAGCTCTGCCCAAAGGTTGTTTAAAAGTTCGTCAACTTTCTGAAATTCTTCAACAGACCCTGCCTGGGTTAGATCACCAGTAAACAAAACTAGATCCCACGGCCCGCATTTATCATGAAGAAGTTTCAAATCTTCAAAAAACCTTTCTTTGACGCTAGGCCAAAGCCAACCTTGATTTTTTATTCCCAAATGAAGATCTGTTAAGTGTAACCAGCTAAAGCACACCACAATAAATCCTCCTAAAGTCGCTTATTCAACTGTTAGTCCACTAACCTTTTCAACCAGCGTGTAGCGAATATACCAATCGATCGCTGTTATCTTCTGGTCATTTACCAGATAGGTCCACCCCAGCACCAGACTCACCCAGGGCAACACCAACAGCGCATAAGGATTCGCTTTATCCCCTAAGGCAAACGCCAACACCGTCCCAAATAAAGCCAGCGTGACATACAACAGATTGTCCCGAAACCCAATCCGCTGTGCCTGCTCATCCTTCAGCTTGCCGTACTCCTGAAGATAGACATCCAGCCTTTGCCGTTGCTCATCTGCCATAGAAGCCCCCTGCTGAAAAGGGACTGTTCGGATTTTTGTGTAAACCCCGGTTTTAGCAACCAGAAATCAATGGTTTCAGCCTGATCTGGCACCGTTTTCTGAACACTCCCGCTGAAAACGCTTCTCATCCCTGCTTCAGTCCAACAATTCGTAGGTGGGTTGTAACTTATCGCCTCAAAGCAGTGACGCAATCTGCAACCCTCAAAAGCTCAAAGCTTCACGGGCACTTACCAACCGATGGACAGGTTCCGCACCCTAGATCCTCCTGGAAATGCTGATGATGCGTGTACATTTCTACTTATTATCAGCTTAGTGATCCCCGTGGAAAAAGTATCCTTCCTGCAATAAAAAGTAGTCTTTTTATACCAAAGTTTGTACCTCTAGCGACTAACGCCCAACCGCCATCGCCCGTCTCGGCTGTCTCACCGACACCGCCGTCAGATTCCCATCTGCCTGTCCCTGCTGCTGTTGAGCCATCTGCAAATCCTGCTGCATCGCCACCTTCGCCCGCCCAGACAGAGGCTCTCCCCGGTTCACCTCCCTGGCCACCTCCGTAATCCGGCTCAAGAATTTACCTGACTTATCCAATGCCTTCGCCTCCTGATGCCACTGCCAGAGCGCTTTCAACAACTGCCGATCTCGTTCCGGTTGACTCGCCTGTTGCGGCTGCCCATCATACACCAGCCGTTCATTCCAATCCTTGCCATAGGCAGGCGTCATCCGGTTCACTCCAGGAAGCTGTTGCACCACTCGCCACGCCATCTCCTCTCCCGCCGAGTCCGCATCAAACGCCACCACTACCTGCCCCCCTCGCTCCAGCACCGACTGTAGAGCTGCCACTGGCACGGCTCCAGCATCGTCAGTCGAGAGGTAAATCGTCACCCCCTGGGTTTGCCGTCGCTATCGATCCAGCGTTGCCAGCGACAGCGCATCGATCGGAGATTCCGTCAGCAGCACCCGGCTAATTTCCCCACTGCCTGCCCCAATCCAAAACCACCCACTTTCTCGATCAGACCCAGGAGCTAACCCATGAAACGAGTTGCCCTCCCCCCTTCTCGCAGCGTTGCCCCGGAGGCTTCTCCCCGTTGCCAGCCACTCCCCTGGCGCCCCACGGTATAGCGTACAAACACCGCATTCTGTATCAGGTCGGCATACACCAGTCCCCGTTCCTGCATCCGATCGACCAGAGGGGCTGGGAGCTTGCGGGTTTCAACCAGATAGTCCCGAACAGCCGCCCAACGTCGCTGATCCCGAACCGGCATCTCCAACTTCCTCGGTTCACTTACTGTTGCAGGAGTGGACTGCCCGGGCAGGTTGAATGGAGGCACGTGCGATCGCTCAAACAGTAATCAAAACTCAGCACATCCGCCCGCACCACCTCATAGCGAGCCTTAGGATCCATTTCTTTCAACACCCTGGCCAAGGTCCCCAGAACAGCCGCGCTACGGGCTCGGGCAATGGGGGTGGTAAAGCTGCCCTCCCATAGGTTCAGCACAAAGGGTAGCTAGCCCCTGCCCCCTCCATCCTGGCGGCCCCCAGGGTCAATGTCTTGACTTCAGGTTAGCCCGGACGGCCCAACCTGACGACCCCACCCAGCCCAGCACCTACGCCGGTGAAGTAATCACGGATCCATCCAGAAACCGTCGTGAGCAAATCATTCTCCTCGATACCCATCCCCTGTTTACGAACCCCTACCCCACCCCAGATTGACCAGGGCCACCAGCCTTGTGGCGGGGTAGAAACTGAATAAAAAAACCTCCAGCGATCGCGATCGCTGGAGGCCTAGGTTTCTTTCCCTCAAGATACCCAACCTAGCCCCAGCAAAATGCTAGGCTACTACTGCTACTTTTCCTGAAGCCATGACAGGTTACCTGGAAGCTATCCACATTGGAGATCGCCTCAACCGCCGCCATGAGGCTGGAGGGTCTCGCCTCAGTTGGATCGACCACCAATGTCAACTGATCATCAGCCTGGACCACCTCAAACCGGAGGAGATCAGGGGAGTACAACGGGGGCTATGAGGGCTACGCCCTGGTGGTGAACCGTATTTTTGAGACCTACCCCACCGGTGCGATCGGGGAGGGTAGCCGGGTACGGTGTAAATCGGGGGATTGATCTAGGAAATAGTACCTACTCCCTCTGGGAGTAGAGCCGAGCTTAGATCCTTAGCCGAAAAGAACTGTCAAGGATTAAAACCGCACCATGAGGCTGGCGGTGATCGCCTGAAAAACCGTAGCAAAGGCGTAGGTGCCGGCATAGCCAATGGTGGGGATCGAACTTTTAGCATCGACACTGACCGCCGCCATGGCCGGGGTACAGGTCACCGATCCAGTGACTGCCCCCAACAGCAAGGCCGGGTTCATGCCATTCACCCGACGCCCATAGAGGTAGGTGACCAGCACGGGCAAGGTGGCAATCATGGCGCTACAGAGCAGGATCACCGGGCCGGTGGCGGTCATGGCCCTAACTAATCCACGCCCTGCCTCCACCCCCACCCCTGCCAGGAAAAATAATAGCCCCATTTCCTTAAAGACTCTAGTTTGGACTAACTGTTATCCAGCGTTGCCCAACTGGATAGCATGAAAAACTTGCTCAACCCCTCATCGGGGTTGAACCAAAGGGATTGGCTGTAAATATCCTCGAACCTAAGCTGCCGTTGGATTCGAGTGACTA
>JBEIGU010000252.1:0-3556 GCA_040381765.1 Leptolyngbya sp. | reverse complement strand
TTTACCCCAGTGTGGTAAACCTTCTCAATGAGCTTGACGACCGGATTTTTTCCTTTGAAGGTAAGGGTTTCGGCAAAGTGAAGCACCGTTTCCACACTATCGAGTAAACTCCCCTTCCAATGCTGCTCCAGCCAGCCAAAGGTACGTTCTACTGGATTGTACTTGCTGTGATAGGGGGGATAGTAGGCTAACTCAATGTTCAATTGCGACTGCTGGGCAAAGGCTACCATCCGGTTCATAAACTGAGTACGACGAGAATGGTTCTCCGGCCCATTGTCTTGGTTAATCACCAATTTGTGAATGTGGCTAAAGCGGTCTTTTACCATCGCCCACCACTGCTCCAGCAAGTCCACAATACAATCTGCGGTCAGTTTAGAGCTGACAAAGAACAAGTACAGTTCATTGTATTCGGGGAGGAAAATACCATAGGGGGTGAGGGTGGTGCTCGCATCAAAATCATGATCTAAGGCAATAGTGGTCACTCGCGTTTTGCCTCCTCGGTCAAACTCTCCAACTTTGACCGCTACTTTGGCATCCATTGAGATACGTAAGGTCTGCGGGTCAGCATCGGCCTGTTGATTAACCGAGTGGATTTGCTCAAAGATGGCATCCGTTTCCGGTATTTTCTTTTGCGGTTTCGCCTTGACTACTCGTTTTAATCTATATCCCATCTCGTTTAATCGGCAACGAATTGTCTCCTCACTGGGTAATTCCTCCGGATGGTAGCCTTTCTGCTCTATCAATTGACGACGCACTTCCGATGCACTTATCCGGCTGTATAAACGGGTGCTTTTGAAACTAGGATCGGTCTGTGCCTGGGGTTCTACCAAGGCTCGTATGTCTTCGAGCAAATTAGGTAATTTTTCTTCTACTCGCTTGCGTCCACTGCGATGATAACCATCTTCGAGTGCTTGTCCACTGGTCAATTCCCCCATCCCTTTGCGGATTGTTCGCCGATTCCAGCCCAATTCTCGTTCGGCAAAGGTTTGCCCTCCAATACCTAACGTTTTCACCACTTCTGCCATAAATTGTCGTCTGTCACTGCCTTTCAGCTTTTGGGCAGTTTTGATATAAAGGGCTTTCAGACTATCGGTTAGTTGAATCAGGGATGCTGGTTTCATGCGAGTTCCTCACTCTGAGGATTTTCCCGTTATTATAGGATCAATCATTCTCTGTAATTCTCTTAGGAGGAAAGGAAAAATGAGTGAAACATTTGTAATTCCCGCAATGGGATGGTTGCCCGACTATCCCGATATTCGTGATGTCACTTTTCAATCTGAACGCGTACCGTCCAAACTGCAAGCTTTGGGACAGCCATCTGTCAAGCAAATGCTGGCCAAAGTGGGAGCAACGACATCTGCCCCAGCAGCGCTGCCAACCAGCGTGGACTTGAGGCCGTGGTGTTCCCCCATCGAGGATCAAAAAACTATCGGTTCTTGTACGGCCCACGCCGGTGTCGGACTGGTGGAGTATTTTGAGCGGCGAGCTTTTGGCAAACACCTCGATGCTTCCAGACTCTTCCTCTACAAAGTGACGCGCAACTTGCTCAAATGGACGGGAGATACGGGAGCCTTCTTGCGCTCAACAATGTACGCCCTCACCTTGTTTGGCGTACCACCAGAAGAGTACTATCCCTACAATATCGCTGATTTTGACAAAGAGCCGTCAGCATTCTGCTACGCTTTTGCCCAAAGCTATCAGGCGATTTCCTACTACCGCCTCGATCCGCCCGGGACGGCAAGAGACGCACTGTTAGCTCGGATTAAAACCGAATTGTCGAAAGGTCTGCCCTCGATGTTTGGCTTTACTGTTTACAGTTCCATCAATCAGGCCAACACGACCGGCAAGATTCCTTACCCGACTCGGGGCGAGAGAGTTCTCGGCGGTCACGCAATTGATGCAGTCGGTTACGACGACAACCTCAAGATTAAGAATACTAACCCCGGTGGCATTGAAACCACCGGCGCCTTGCTGATTCGCAACTCCTGGGGGACTGGCTGGGGAAGTGCTGGCTACGGCTGGCTGCCCTACAAGTACGTCCTCGATGGTCTGGCAACTGATTGGTGGTCGCTAATCAAGAATGAGTGGGTCGATACGGGACAGTTCGGATAGGAGACCGATTCGATAAGGTGTGAGGGGCAAAATAAAGGCTTCTGGTGAGTTTTTTCAGAATAGGGGGGACGCTGGGAAAACTCACCGTTTGTTGAATTTTTTAGGGTATGCAGACTAGATCATAAATCGATGCTATCCAGAGCTTAGAGGGTATGAATTATGAATAATAATAAAGATAAAAACGATAAGAAAGATAAAAAGGATTTCTGGGATATTAGTAAAATCGTGGTAACTTTATTATTTACAACTATAGGAGGAGCTATAGGAGGAACGTTTACAGGTCTAACCAATTATTATTTCCGTCAACAAGAACTCGATATAAAGAGAGTTGAAACGGTAGAAAAATTTATGCCTTATTTAGTAGGTGAAATCAATGGACGAACCATTCCTAATGCTCAGGTAGCCAAAGAAAATACCATTATAGTTATTGCATCTTTAGGACATGAAGAATTAGCAATTAACTTAGCACGACTTAATCCCAGTTACACATCTATTCTCATCCTTAAGAAAATTATTCTGAAATCAATGCCTCTAGATACCCATCCGAAAAACAACAATGCTAAAGCTACAGATAGGGCTCTTGAAGCAGTTGAGGCTATTGGAGAAATAGCGAAAGCAAAGATTGATTTAGCATCAGAATCGACAGCTGTGTTACAAAATATAAACAAATTATATGCCATGCAATCTGAAGAGCTTGCAAGTAAAGCTATGGATGTTTTACAAGGGGTAACTCCATTTGCACACAATCGATATCCAGAAGCAACATCGATTAAAAAATGGGCTATTGTAATTAGCAGCGATACTAATTTAGAAGGTGCAAAATATGAAAAAGATCAAGCACTAAAAAAACGAAAAAGCTGGATAGATAAAGTCTTAAAAGAAGGAGAGGTTAATATTTATAAACGCAAAGAATTCTATGCTACAGTTGTTGAAGGTATTAACGAGAGTAATAAAGTTAAAACCTTGAGCTATTGGCAGAACGGATTTAGACCAAGCTCCTTTGTCATTGATTTTAACGATTGGTGTAAAAACCCGTCTGAGGATAAAGGTGGATATTTTGAATGCGAGTAAGCATCAAAGCCAGCTGTGATCGGGTGATAATTTTTAGAGATGTCCACTTTTGGTTCCACACTGTGAACAAAACATTGTTTTCTCCTGAGAGCAGATTTTCCCTGGACTCACTAAATATTTTTTACCCAAGCCTTTAGTTAGCTAAGGTAATACTAGCAATTAATGGATCGGCTCTACCAATTTGGCAGGATTTAGAAATACCCTGTAACTTACCATTCATCGATAACTGAAATTTAAGCACAGATGCGATCCTCGATCGCCACCGATTGCAGAAGTCTTTCCACGATAGCTTTAGCTTGACGACCGTGACTAGGAATCAGACGATGGCAGAAGACGTAGGGAGTAATAAACTTAACATCATCGGGAATGGCAT
>JBEIGU010000251.1:0-3560 GCA_040381765.1 Leptolyngbya sp. | reverse complement strand
GACTCGGGATAATTCCTTTATTGCCGCGATGGAAACCCTCTACCAGCCGGTCAAGGCTAAGGGGCCGCTGTGAGCCCCCCCGTCGACATTGACGGCTACCGCTGTGTTCCTGATTTACCCCATCGCTCAGGGTTCCTTCTCCGATGGTATGCCCCTGGGCATTTCCGGGACCTTCAACTTCATGCTGGTGTTTCAGGCTGAGCACAACATTCTGATGCACCCCTTCCATATGTTGGGTGTGGCGGCGGTGTTCGGTGGTAGCTTGTTCTCCGCCATGCACGGCTCCCTGGTGACTTCTTCTCTGGTGCGTGAGACCACCGAGACAGAGTCTCAGAACTACGGCTATCGGTTTGGTCAAGAAGAAGAGACCTACAACATCGTGGCGGCCCACGGCTACTTCGGTCGGTTGATCTTCCAATATGCCAGCTTCAACAACAGCCGCAGCCTGCACTTCTTCCTGGGTGCGTGGCCGGTGATTGGGATTTGGTTCACGGCGCTGGGCATCAGCACCATGGCGTTCAACCTGAACGGGTTCAACTTCAATCAATCGATTCTGGATTCCCAGGGTCGGGTGATTGGCACCTGGGCTGACGTGATCAACCGGGCGAACCTGGGTATGGAAGTGATGCACGAGCGCAATGCTCACAACTTCCCCCTGGACCTGGCTGCGGCTCAGGCTCCTGAAATCATCGGTTAGTCGATAGGCTGATATCTCTAGCAAAACGCCCTCTGCGGAGGGCGTTTTGTTTTGTCTGAACCCCATCCTAATTTGTGACCAGGGTAAATTAACCCCAGGGGACTACATCGCCCCCATCGAGGCTGAAGAATGGCAGTAGACACCCATAAAAAACCCCACCGGTGACAACGATGGGGAAGAAATGTCAATGTCTCAATCCAAACTCAGTTCCCATTCGAGACTAATCAGGCTAGCCTGTTGAGCTCAAACAGGACAAGAGATTTAGTAGCACAGTTCTACTGAGATCAGTTCTACCGCGATCGCCTCCCCTTACCCAGAGTGGTAAGACCCCATAGCTGACGCTGCAGCCAATGGGCTATAAAAGAAAGGCCCCTTGGTCTCTGTCATGGAAAACGATCTTCACTGCCCCAGCCTGGACGACCTGGACCGTAGCATCATTGAACTGATGAAGGTGAACGGACGGATCACCTATAAAGAGGTCAGCGATCGCGTCAACATCCCCGAAGCCACCGCCCGCTATCGAGTCCAGCGCCTGCTCAACAGTGACCTGCTGCAGCTTCAGACCTGGGTTAATCCCACCCGGATGGCCCCTCCCCAGGCCGCCATCATGAACCTGACCGTAGAGGGCCGTCGGGTCAAGGCTGTCGCCCAGGAACTGGCTCAGTTCGAGGAAGTCCAGTTCCTCTCCATCGTCGCTGGCCTCCACAACATCGTGGTGAACGTTAGCTTTAAAACCCAGGATGAGCTGCTCAGATTTTGCGGCAAACTCGGCACCATCCGGGGCGTCCTGCACTACGACACCCAAATTGTCACCCGGTTGGTGAAGGCCCACTACGACTACCGCCTCAACTAACTCGCTAGGAGGTGGTAGGGTGATCCTTCCGGCAGTGCCCTGGGCTTGAGAGAGTCGTGCTGGTGAGGGATCGCCCTACTACCCCAGCGACCCCTATTAAGTACGATTGAACCAAACTAAAATCAGTCAGGCATAATTGGCGATGTCGAGGAATAGACCACTGGTCACTCTGAGAGGTTGTTTGAAAAGGGCTCAGGTATAATTCGCCGCCAGGGGGTCGCCGAAATACTGAATTTTGCAGTGATTATCCTACTTCATAGGTATAGTTTGAGACTCTCTTTGGCTTTTCAAACAACCTCTGAGACTGGTGAACTAGCCACCCCCAGCCGCCTGGGGGCTTTTTCAGGCCCTGGTAACAGCAAGGTTGTGAAGGTGATCCGGGCGAAGCCGGGCTTACCTGATGCCACGGTTAGCTATTTCAGCCAGTAACTCAGAAGGCGGGGCGATCGCCCAGCCTGGCCTCGGTGTGAGTGTCGTTAACAGTCGTGTTCAGTAGCGGCGTGGCTACTGAACGTAGAACTCTCAGGAACCAATCATGCTCCGCTGTCTGCTGCAGTACCTGATTCGGCGGACATTTGCTCGCGGTATGGCGACTGGAACGACTCGGGGAACAGACCGAGCTGCCGGGCCAATGCGATCGCGCCGGGACACGCCACCGGCACTCCGATATACATGTAGTAGTCGTACCCGACGTGAACAAACGCCCTTGCGCACTCCAGCCGGCACCAGAACTCCTCCCGCAGCAATCGCCGGAGGACCCCACCCACCTCGACCAGCCCAAGCGACGAGCCGTCCGCGAAGGCAAGTGGCAGGCCGTCGTAATTCTCCAGCCCGGCCACCGATAGCGCCTCGATGCCCGCCTCTCGCAAGAAGGCGACGGCGGCGGTGACGTAGGCATTCTCGACCCGCTGGTACTCGGGCTCGGTGAGGACTACCCCGCCAAACGCCCGGCCGATGTCGTCGAACGAGGCCCACTCGTCCAGCGTGTACGCTCCGCGGCGATCGCGGTGGGCCGGGTCGTACTTCGTCACCCGGAACTCAAACACCACAAGCGCCGCCGCCGCCGAACGGTGCAGTTGTGCGGTGGCGCATATAGCGGGTTTCATTGAGGTGAGGTGCGCTCCTTAGAGATACGAAAGCTCTGTCTAGCAAGGGTTTTGTCGTTTACGAGTGTTCTCATCATTATGAATTCCGCTATAAACTCGAACTCAATATTAAGACTTCCTATTGACTCCGTCCGCCTCAGGGACTATGTTAGGCACGGTCTGAGCCTGAAAGAGTAACCAACTGGAGTGTTGTAAGTTTGTTTTCCTTAGTAGATCTAAGGAGATGATAGGTAGAATGTTGATAGATCGACTCAAAGCATAACTTCTTCCCTTGTCCTACTATCATCAGTATCCCCAAGCGTTTTCTCAAATTTACCTGAGTGAGTTGCCAGGACAAATTTTAGCTTGTCCCTACTTTGCCGTAAATAATCTGAATCGTGATTTTGTAGGGACAAAGGGGTTTTCCATAGCATTTCGGCGGTCTCATCTGATGGCCGTCAAGCAACGTTTCCCTTACCTCAAGCTCTACCTGGATCGAGTAGTGCAGCAAGAGTGCAATGCTTTTTACCTCAACCCCCTACTACTCGGACTAGGCTCTCGGGTAGACCCCCACATCGATCGCTCCCTGCGCTCCTACTGCGAAACGATCACCCCTCCTGTTGTAGTCAGCGTTCTTTATATCGAGGTACCCACAGATTTAGAGGGAGGGGAACTGGTGCTGCGATCGCGCAAACGCCAAATTGGACAAATTCGCCCCCAACCAAACACCCTGCTATTTTTCCAGGGAGATTTGATCCATTCGGTGAATCCTGTGACGAGTCCAGGTATTCGCCTGAGCCTCGTTTGTGAACAATACAACCTGGATGATGCTCAACTGAGGGAAATCCCAGAACTTCAACTAGAGTCAAGGGCAATTAGAGTAGAGAAGGGGAGAAATAAGCGAAGAAAAAGAAGTTGAAGCAAT
>JBEIGU010000250.1:0-3577 GCA_040381765.1 Leptolyngbya sp. | reverse complement strand
CCTTTGAGGGTTTTTGTGCCCGGGGCGGTAAAACCGACGACCATAAGGATGGCTGGGGCATTGCCTTCTTTGAGGGCTTGGGGTGTCGCATCTTCCTGGATGACCATCCCTCCAGCTCCTCCCCCATCGCGGCCTTTGTTCGTCAGTATCCGATTCGATCGATGAATGTGATTGCCCATCTCCGCAAGGCCACCATCGGGCCCGTGGGCCTGGAAAATTGCCACCCCTTTAAGCGCGAGCTCTGGGGGCGGTACTGGGTGTTTGCCCACAATGGCGACCTCCCCAGCCTACCGACCCCCGGGGAAGGGGGTTATCGTCCGGTGGGGTCCACCGATAGCGAGCGGGCCTTTTGCCTGATCCTCAATACCCTACGGCAGAGCTTTGGCAGCCATAAACCTGGCATTGCCGATCTCTATGGGGTGCTGCAGCGGATTACCCGGGAGATCGCCAGCCATGGCATTTTTAATTATCTGCTCTCCGATGGTGAGCATTACTTCGCCCACTGCTCCACCAACCTCTGCTATATCCTGCGCCAGGCCCCCTTTGCCCCCGCCCACCTGATCGATGAGGACATTACGGTGGATTTCCAGGAGCTTACCACCCCCAGTGATCGGGTGGCCGTGATCGCTACCACCAGCCTAACCGACAACGAAGTTTGGACTCGATTTGAGCCAGGTCAGTTACTGACCTTTCACCAGGGTAGACCCCTGGACCCCTCGCCATAGCCCCATGGCCTAGGACCCAGGCCCAGACGCCGACACCATCGGGCTGGATAATATCACCGGCCTGTTTGACAGCACCCCCCTGACCGCTGCCAGGCACCTGGATAAACCTAGTATGGGGTGATTCGTTTTGGTAAACTCACCGGGCTGGAAGTGACCGCTATTAGGGCGTCGCTCCTGGTGATGGCCCAGCAGGTAGACATAATCGCACCGGGCCCCCGCCAGTTGGGTGGTGCTGTCGATATTCCAGGCCTTCAGGCAGGTACCGGTGAGGTCAGCCTGGCTCAGGTTAATATCCCTGAGGTTCAGACCCCGCAGGGATGAGCCCCGGAGGTTAGCGCGGACGAAGTGGCGATCGCCCTGGCGGTAGCGGCGCTGCAGTTGCTTAGCGGTTAGGGGGGGTGCGGTGGGCTCCAAAGTACTTCTCACTGCGATAGCGCAACCACACCCGCAGGGTTTGGGGAATGGCCTGTTTCTGTTCTGGGGTGAGGGTGTGGTAGAGAGCCAGGGCCTTTTCCCGCTCATGGCGGCAGGCGCGGTTGTTGTGGGCATCCCAGTAGGAGCGGGCTACCCGAATGCGGCGGCAGACTTCCTTGACCAGGGCTGGTCCCTGGAGGGGCGGTTGGGACTTAGCCATTCACCCGATCTCCCTGGTACTCGGTGGGATCAATTAGACAACTCTTTAAGGCGGGGGTTAGTGATCAGGGGGCAGAATTCAGGATTCAAGGGAAGTTGGTGGATCGATGCCAGGATCTAATCACTAGAACCTTGGCCAAAAACCCGCCAGGGCAGCTATTAACCCTGATGGCAAACCCGTGATCAAAAACTAGTATAGCCCTTGATCTCTTTTTCTTGCCGGGGGAATGGCGGTTTCCCCCGGACCGGGGCGTGCCGCCGCCCTGGTGCAGGGGCTGAACCCAGACATTCCCCCCAATTTGCCTCCGGATTTGGCGATCGAGGTGGATATCGCCAGGGGTTCGGGCCATAAGCGACCGATTTACCAGGCCCTGAGGGTGCCGGAATTGTGGGTCTACAGTGATGGCAGGGTGAGTATTTTTGATTTGCGTGGCAGCCAGGCGCAGTTGATCGGGTATAGTCTGGCCTTTCCCACCATTGCGGCGGAGCGGATCCAGGCTTGGGTTCACCTGCGAGAGCAGGAGACTGATTTACGGGTGATTCAGGCGGTGAGGGAGTTTTGTCGGGGGCAGTAGAAAGGTAGGATCGGCAAAGGGCCTGAGCTCGTGCCCATCAGGACAGTTATCCTTAGCTACGTTAGTGATCGCGCTTGGCTTTGCGAGACCCCGGTTGCTTGAGGAGCAGTTTCCTAACGATGAGGGTTGGTTAACTGACAAAACTCTCAACGCTGGCGGCTAGAAGCCTCGCCTAGACAGGCAAAACCCGCTTACGCGGGTTATGGATCAGTCGGCGAAGGCCCACTTCGTCTGGATAGCAGCGGTTTGAACCGCCCTAAGCCAATGTTTTGTCAGTCAACCAGGTCACTGACAGCCAGTTCGCCAGTGTTGGAGGCAGTTGAGCATCAATCCAAACTTTCATGCCGTTAGTCTGGGAAAATCAGTACGGCGGGCCGCAAAAGGCAAACAGGCTTGAATATCCGCCAATTCGAGGTCAAGAAAGCAGATCTGCTACCAAGACATTGACATCTTCATCTAAGTACAAAAAATAAACACACTGTTCACAAATCTATAGCCAATGGATCAATTAACTCGTCAGGAATGCGGTTGCACTCAATGTACCGATTGATTTCGTCTTGGTGATCACTGTAGTAAGTTAATGCTCTAAAGACTTGTCCCAATGTTAGGTGAGGCATCCCGTTGGGGATTTCCTCTGGCGCAACACCCAGTCGCCAAGTCTCAACGATTGCTCTGACATCTGAATAACTTGACCATCAATGTATTTACTGGCGGGTTTGGTTTCTGGCAATTGCAAAAACTCTGCCAAGGTCAGTGTTTTAGATAGTGTTTGTACTATTTGGGTTTATCCCTCACCGCCCGCTCCAGGGCCCACCGTCCCTGGCAAAAGCAACCCCCTCGGTGGTTTCTGGGAAGGACACCGTCGCCGCTGGATGGGGCCGATGGGCCGGTATGCTAGCGATGGCGGGCAGGGCTACCCTCCGGCTGAGGCTGGTTTCTGCTGGGGGAGCAGGCGCAGAGGGGGGCGGCGGGGCGATCGCGGCTGGCTGAATCGGGGCGGAGACCCCTGAAGAGGCGGGCTGTACCTGGGCAATGATGGGTAGGGAGGCCAGGCTGGCGGTGGCATGGGAGGCTCGATCAGCGGCGGGGGCGATCACCGGCAGGTCCTGGGGGGTCGGCTGGGCAGCAAATTCCTCGGTGGCGGGGGCGATCACCGGCAGGTCCTGGGGGCTCGGCTGGGTAGCAAATTCCTCGGTGGCAGGGGCCACGGCGATGGGGGGCTGGCCCTGATCCGGTTGCGATCGTGAGGTAAACTGGGGTGTCTGCCCCTGGGGTACCAGGGTTGGGGCCATGCTGCCCTGGCGAAACGGGGGCTGACCAGGGGGCCGGGCCACGGTGGGCGGCGAGGAGGGATCAGGCCCCGGGTTAACACCCGGCACCGGGGCTGCTGCGGTGGGGGCGGGCAAGCCCATGGCCTGGGCCCCTGTCTCGATACCGGCACAGGCATCGGCGAAGCGACCCGATAGCCTGGCGCTTTGCAGAATGGTCAGGGATTGCTGATTAGTGACCTGGTTAATATAGGTGCGCACCTTCGCCGCCTCCAGTTGGGCCCGTTCCGTTTGGGCTTGCACCGCCCGCAACTGGGCTTCCCCTAGTTATTCACAGGTGCGTCGGTTTCGGTTGCCAAGGGGCAGGTTCATGGTG
>JBEIGU010000249.1:0-3660 GCA_040381765.1 Leptolyngbya sp. | reverse complement strand
CCTTGATAGACCAACCTATGGGTATTTTACTATACCTTGCTCGGCTTCCCCGGAAGCCGATTTTTTTTATGGCGACAGCCCGTTGGACTCAGTTTCACTGGGGTAACGTGGGGTGTGATCACCCGTCCTCCCCCACCTTGCCCCGGCTGCCGTGTACCCAGAAGTCGGGTCTGACTTCGTTTGAGTCCTTTGCGTCCCCAAAATCCCCCACTTCTGGTGGATTTTGAAGGGTTCGGGTCCCCCGGAATTGGGGGCTGGGGGGCAGTTTGTCGCTGATTGGGTTAGATTTGATCACTTGTGTGTACACCGTAGCCTTATCAAGGGGGGGTACAGCGTGAAACCTCAACAGCCAGATGCTGGGGGGTAGGACTGAGAAATGGGGTGTCTCACTCTATCGAAAACCGCTATAGGCAGAATGATCCGACACAAAACCCAAGCTTTACTGCTTATACAGATTATTTCCGTATAATATACTGTTTAAGCTAAATGACGAGAATCTTTCCGCATATTTTCAGATTTCCTACGGAGATGAGCGGATGTACTATTAGATGCGCAGTACATCTACTTATTTTTATACAGCCACCTCCAAAAAAATCGCTCCTAAGAAACTAAACCTAATCCAGTGTTAGATGAATCGATTGTCGCTGATTTGTTGACAGTTAAAGCTGTGGGTCCAGGGGGCCCGCAGTAGGTACACTTCGCCAAATTCGGCGGCGCGGCTGAGGAGGCCAGCTCGTTCTGTAGCCGTAGCCAGCCGTAAGGGGGCGGAGGCGAGCTAGAACGCCTACCCAGCCTTAGCTGTAACCGATCAACCCGGTTCTCAGCGTTCTAGCCAACGCTATATTGGCTGAGGCGGGTGGTGAGGCCTTTGACATCGGGATCAATACTCTGTCGATCTAGTTGTTGATGCCCAGAGTCCCAAAAGCTAACATGACAAAAGTTAAGTTCTAGCAATAGGCTAGGGTACATATAACTGGGCTACTGCAGCGACTCGAAAATGACTGCAAAGCCTAAAATCAAGCAGCAACTGAGGGCTATTCGCAGCCATAACAACCAAATGGCGTTGAGAAGGGCGATAGCAAAGCTTACCTGCCCTAAGATGCTGGTCAAGAGGCAAGCACCCGACACACCCAGGGTAAAAAGTGCAAAATATTTGATTAGTCGACACACACATCGAAATAGCAGACTATGCTCAGCCTCCATGCTTAAACCTCCCCCAGGTGTAATTCACGATCAGAGAATCAAACACTCATACTCTTGACGTTGTCAGCTGCTTCGTTAATCGTCGGGCTCGACAATTAAGGTCACACCATCCCGCCCACTGACGTAAACCCGTTGGCCCGCGGCCAGAGTTATGGCTAATGGACAGATGGCTGACCACCAAATGCCCTGGCACAGTACCCGACCTGGTTGGCCAGGAGCGATGGGTTCGACTACCAAGGCGAGTTTATTCAGATAGGGATTATGTAAGGCGAAGGAGTCAATCGGTTGTTTAAGCGGTTGACTAAGCAAAAACATTGCCAGCGGCGAGGGTCGTTGGGGTGTCATTTCAGGTCTCCTAGACGAAAAACCGGTCCGCTTGAGTGATTGCCTAAAACTAATTAAGGACCGTAACTTAAGTAAACGATCAGACTTGCCGCTCCAGCAATCTGATCCTCGATATCGAACATGGATAGCGGGGTTGGATATCGATAACCTGATAACAGAACTCAATAATCCTCGGTAAAATGACTTTATCCTCTGATTCAGGGAGCAACTATTAGCCCATGGCTTATTTAATACTGACTTCCTTGGAAGAAGCAATTATGCTTTCAATTTTGGATCAGTCCCGCTATGGACAGGATATTGTCGAAGTACTCAGTGAAGCTAGCTATGGCACCTATCAAGTTAGTAGTGGAACGCTCTACCCAGCCTTACAGCGACTAAAACATCGAGGGCTAATCCAGGACCAAAAGGCTTCTGAAAACTTGACCGTCCGTAATGGCCATAGTCGTTGCTATTACCAGGTCACTCCTGAGGGCAGGGAAGTTCTCTTCAGGGTGGAAGAAATACGATCTCAAATACGCAGACAGAGTGAAGGTCCAGAGCTATCTACATAATTCCTACGAATTTTAGCTCTGACTGCATCACCTCTTTATTCTGCTAATTTTTTGTTGTGTCAATATGAGGATTAACCTCAGATAAGGAATGCCATGTTTGTACAGCTAATTGAGAGCACAGCGAAGTTTTTAGTCTATGAATCTATTCGGGATGAGTCCCTCGGTGATTTATGGGAATCTGACCATCATCTCAAGCAACTGAGTGTACCCAAGCCCCTAAGACTAGCTAAAACTTTTTGGAATTTCCTACTCCTTATTAAGGCCTCCGTTGTACTCCTATTTGAAGATAGAATCGTCCCTCTATTGAAGACAGATGTAAATTCCTGTAGTGAAGAATACCATAAACTAAAAGAGTCCCTACGGTTTTCAAATCTTACTGATGATGATATTATTCAGGTCAGAAGATACTGCAATACCCGGCATTTATACGGCCCTGACTTTAGTAAGAAACTATTGACTTTAAGTTCGCCTACCCTACAAAACTACTACTGGATAAACAAAGTCGACCGAATTATAGAGAAATATCAAGATAGAACTCGAAAGGACATTGATTCAGAGGCAATCATAAATAGTTTTATGCTTAGCAACCTGGTCAGGAAAATAGAATCTATCCTTCCCCAGGAAATGAATATACAGATTTTGTCTGAGCTGATTAAAGAGATTAATTTGACTCCAGACTTTATTAACCGCTACGTGCAGTTTGACCCGGAGAACTATAAACGACAGTTAATTTTCAGCACCTGGTCTCTGACAGTCTACGTAATTAGTTGGATGCCTGGCCAGGAATCTTGGGCCCACCACCATGGCTATGCCCTCGATGCTATTAAAGTGATTCGTGGAAAAATGACCCATTGGCACCTCAAAATGGGAACTCAGGAGGAGGATATTCCCTTTGAGAGCTTTGAGCGAAAACGCTATGAAGGTCCCTCAGAAGTCTTTACTGATGGAGATGTAGTGCTAGTCGATCGCCGCTGCGGCCACCAGGTCGGCAATCTATCCACTGACAATTTGGTCACTCTACATTTTCGCTTCGGTCATCCTCCTGAAGACGAGTATTGGCGGACTACCGATGACACTGAAATGTTTGTCTGGAACCAAACCGAAGGTTGTTTTGATCTGATCCAACCCGAACCGCAGCGATACAGATCAACCCTGGCCTAGGGCAGCGGCGTAGTAGGACCAGAACCCCGGTTGCTAGGTCAGGCTTGCTAGGCTGACTGGCAAGCTACCCAGAATCCAGGGTTCTGGATTACCGCATGCCCTCCCTACAATAGAGATTCACTCTATTGCGGAGACCGAGATCGGAGCCTAATTCGCTAATTAGATACAATCGCTATATCAGAATTTACACAAAAATCTGAACAGTCCCGGTCACCGGGAGGTTGGCAATTTCTCACTTCCGCTACAATTAAATTGCTTGGGCAATGGAGTCTGCCATCAACTGCCTCGGCTGATGACTCCTACCAAACCATCTTTGGCAAGGAGTCGTGGCAGTGAATAAGTTGCTCTTGATTGGTGTTGGTGGCTTTATCGGCTCCGTTCTGCGATACCTGGTAAGTGG
>JBEIGU010000248.1:0-3669 GCA_040381765.1 Leptolyngbya sp. | reverse complement strand
TGTCTCATATAACCCAAAATGCAGTATCAGTATGAGATTAGCCGTGATCACGGATGAAGAACCAGTAAATCTGCTCTTGCTTCAGAAAGTGAGCAATCTGTCTGTATCGTAATTAGCCAATTAAGATGCGATTACCCTGTCAGGGGGTTGAGATCCTTACCCAATTCTTACGGGGAGGGGGAGATGAGGGGATAGGCAGACGGGGAGAGATTTACTGCTCACGTGAATCTTGCTAGACCAATAGTAGACCCCGGCGTAAATAGGCCCGCTTCTCCTGATTACTGAGTTCTGACCACTGACCTCCGCCCCCCTCTTCAGGGCTCGCCTACCTAATTGACGCCATCTAGCACTCGCTGCTTGTCTGTGAGGGGGTTTTAGTCCGATAGCAGGCGGTGATGTTGCAGAGTAGAGCGCAGGTTAGCTTTGCGGACCGGCTGTCCTAAAACTCGGGAGAGGATTTTCCAGAGTTCCGAGGCCATGGTCTTGATATGGCCCTCCGATTGGTGATGTTGCTGGGCAATGTCCCCATAGCGGTGTCCCCTAAGCACACCGCTTAGCACCCTCGCCTGGGTGTCGGTGAGGGACTGACCAGTGTTGAGCAGCACCAGGTTATTAATCTGATGCAAGGTCCGGTCCAGGGATTGGGGATCAGGGGCCAGGCTGAAGGAGGGCAAGGGTTTCAGAGGCTCGGCGGCATGATGGGTAATTAACCGCCAGGCCAGGGCGGTGACCAGATGTTGATTATATAAGGAGTTAGCGGACTGGTCAGGGCTGGATAGTAGGGAGGTCTGCAGGGCCATGGTGAGATGGTAAAGAGCCCGATCCTCAGTCCGTTGTCTGGGTAGTAGGCTAAGGCTAGGCACTTGGTAACGATCCGCCGCCATCTGATCGAGTAGGGAACGGCGGAGATGGAAAGTGGTTAGGCTAATGGTCTGGCGCCAGCGGGCCTGGTGATTGACCCCCGCTGGCACCAGGGTGACGCCGCCATGGTCTTTAAGCTGGGGGGGATAGGGGGTATTGCCGATTTTCTCTTCGAAGATAGCCGCACTATGCCGATCAATCACCGCTAGGACGTGGTGATCAAACAGGCAACACTCTGGCAATTCTCCTGGGGGCAAGGCTTCATAGCGAAACATGGTGAGGCTGTCCCCCAGGGCGATCGGGGTAGGGGGGCTAGGAGCGACTCCGCAGGTCATGATTAGTTGCCCATCTCCAACGTTAAAGTGATGAATAGCACCTACAGCCATGGCCGTAATAGAGCTTAATTTACGATTAAAATACTTATACTGGATGGGGGTAAAGTAATCCTTACCGTATTCTTACTTATTGCTACCAAATTCTTGTCGGCATGTTGGTTTCCTCCCCACCCCACGGCTCCTTTTATTTCGGTCCCTTTCACCTGCAGGCGGATGGCCAGCTCCTAAAACAGGGCCAGGTGATTCCCCTCAGCCCCAAGCAACAGGCTCTGCTGCGGGTGCTGGTGGAGGCCCAGGGCCAGGTGGTGACTAAGGATGAGATTCTGGAGCGGATCTGGCAAAATGAAGAGATTGGCGACAGTAGTTTGACCCGCTGCATCCACGATCTGCGCCGCTGCCTCAGGGGCGATAGCCCGGCCCATACCTACATCAAAACCCTCTATGGGCGGGGCTACCGGCTCAATGCCCAGGTCAGGGTGGCGAATTCGCCGCCCCCTACCCTGAGGATGCCGCCTAACCCTCGCCTCTGGCAGGCCGCCCAGACCGAACCTCGGGTCTATGAGGCTTACCTGGAGGCCCGCTATCTCTTTCGGCAACGCAATGCCATTCGGCTGCAACGGGCCATCGCCCTCTACCAGCAAGCTCTAGTCTGGGATCCTGGCTATGCTCCGGCCTATGTGGGCCTGGCGGATTGCTATGGCTGTCTGGTAAGTTGGTCAGCCCTACCTTTAGAGCAGGGTAAACCCTTGATGGCGGCGGCCCTGGCCCAAGCCGCCGCCCTGGACCCCTCCACCCCAGGCCTGAAGGTGATGCAGGCCGCCATGCTCAGCGCTCTAGACTGGCAGTTTACCCAGGCCGAAGCTCTGTTTCAGACCGCCCTCCAGGATTCCGCCAACGATGGGGAAAGTTTACTGTTCTATGCCCGCCATTTGCTTGCCTCCGCTCGGCCCCAGGCGGCCCTTAAGGTGATGGAAACCGTGGTCAGCCTCGATCCCCTCTCCCCCCTAACCCACGGCTTCTATAGTTTTGCCCTCTACTTTGCGGGCCAGGGGGCCGCCAGTCTGGCGGCGGTTAATCGGGCTCTGGAGCTCGATCCCCAGGGGGTGGCGGGCCTCAGCTACCACTGTCTGATCGCGGCCACCCAGGGAGACCTGACCACGGCCCTGGCGGCGGGTCAAAAAGCCAGGGAACGGGCCCCTGGCCTACCCCTGGTGCAGGCGGTCTACGCCTACGGTTGTGCCCGGGCCGGTCGCCGGGCCGAGGCGGCGGCGATGATCCAGAGGGCTCTGACTCCAGAGGACTTACCCTGTCGTAGTTTTGTCGCTCCCGTGGCGGCGGCCCTGGGGGATGGGGAGGCCACCGCCGCAATTTTGGCCCAGAGTTGGCGCGATCGCTGCCCTTGGTTACCGATCATCTGCCAGGATCCCCGTCTGGACCCGGTCGCCCAACACCCCGCCGTCAAAGGTTGGGCCAGTGCCCTGGGCCGCATGATGGCGGGCAAGGACTCCTCCCCAGGGGGTTGAAGAGGGGCACTCCTGACTAGACCAGGCGGGGGGCTTCTATCCTAGGGTTAGCAGGAAGTCCAATCATTGGCTTCTAGCACCCCCAGGCGCTCCAGACTGGTGGTAATCGCTAGGGTGCGATTCTTTACCCCCAGTTTCTTGTAGCCATTCTGCAGGTGCTTTTTTACCGTCAGCTCACTGATGGTCATAATCTCAGCCACCTCCTGGGCGGTGTAGCCCTTACCCGTCCAAAACAAGACCTCCGCTTCGCGACGGGCCAGCCCTAGACTTTCCAGGGTGCTGGGGTTGATTTTTGTGCGATCGGTTCGATTGGTGAGTGACTCTTTGGCCATGGATCTGTCCCTAAATCTATGGATTGATAATGAAAAGCCAAAAGAAAGGCTAATATGATCTTTATAAACTTAAAGAGTGGCAATCAAATTAAATAAAACGCAAGTCAAAAAAAATAAAACCCGGAAAGCCTTGACGGATAAACCTTTGCAGCGTGTAAAGTGAACTTAGTAAGAGATCGATAAAAAGAATTTTCAGCATGGAAACGACCTCGTTCTCCAGCTAGCCTCTATAGTTTCAGTCTTAGCTATTTTAGCTTGCCCGATTAACATTAGTTTAGAGCAAATCCTAAACGTCCTGGTTACCCAAAATGCACCTTTTTTCTAGAACTAGAAGAACTAGAATTGGAAAATACGCGAAAGCTGTAATTTGAACCCGAGACTACTCACCAAGGCACCAAGTGTAATGATTCACTCCTCCCCCGGATAAACCGCTACAACGCTACAACCCTTGATTCCTCCTTCGAATGAGGGGGGGGGGACCAGGGTAATCGCATCTTATTTGGTATAAATTGTACTTGACAAAATGCCAGGGGTTGAGGGCTGAGTATTTGTTGTCCTTGAGACAGCAGAGGAGTCGAGAAGAAGGGTTAATGGGAAACCGTTACCCTCATCAGTGTG
>JBEIGU010000247.1:0-3706 GCA_040381765.1 Leptolyngbya sp. | reverse complement strand
CAATCGGTGCATTTGGTTTGGATCAACGGACACAAGGAGGTCATTAAGCTGACGCAGACCCAAGAGCATATTTTGCACTTCCTGGGTGCGGCCTGCCAACGATATTATTTTCTGTCTTGATTAACCTGCTGAATGTGCGATCTAGGTTTGCCTTCCCCTGATCAGGAAAAGCGCTGGCCAACTCAACCTTTCCCCTGAATTGATCTAGATTTGTCCTCCCCTGATCAGGCAAGGCGTTGGCAGAATTAACCTCCCCCCTGCTTCCCCCATCTCCCCATCAAAGAGGTCTGGAGTAACCCAAAGCATCCTTCACCCTGGTGAGGGTGAGGTTGGCGACGGCGGCGGCCTTCTCTCGCCCTTGCTTGAGCAGGCTATCCAGGTAGGGGCGATCGGCCATCAGGGTATGGAACTTTTCCTGGATGGGGGCCAGGGCGGTGACCGCTGTCTCAGCTAACAGGGGTTTAAACTGGCCCCAGCCCATGGAGGCGCACTCCGTCGCCACCGCCGCCTTGGTTTGCCCCGATAGCAGCATGTAGAGGTTTAGCAGGTTATGACATTCTGGCCGGGCCGGATCGTCAAACCACAGGCCCCGTTCCGGGTCGGTTTTGGCCCGCTTAATCTTTTTAACGATCACCTCCGGCCCATCGGTGAGGTCAATGCGGCTTTGCTCCGAGGGGTCTGACTTGGACATTTTCTTGCTGCCGTCCGTCAGGCTCATCACCCGGGCCCCCGCTTCGCGAATCAGGGGTTGGGGCACCTTGAGGATGGGCTGTTCCTCGCTGCCGTACTGAAAATTCAGGCGATTGGCAATGTCCCGGGTTAACTCCAGGTGTTGTTTTTGATCTTCCCCCACCGGCACCAGATCGGGCTCGTAGAGCAGAATATCCGCCGCCTGCAACACTGGATAGTCCAGCAGGCCGATGCTAACGTTTTCCCCCTGTTTAACCGCCTTTTCTTTGAACTGGATCATGCGCTCCAGCCAGTTGAGGGGAGTGATGCAGTTAAATAGCCAGGCCAGTTCGGCATGGGCCGATAGGTGAGACTGGACAAAAATAGTGGCCTGGTTGGGGTCAATGCCACAGGCCAGGTAGGTGGCGGCCACCTTGTAGGTATCCGCCGCCAGGCGATGGGGGTCGTGGGGCACGGTGATGGCGTGCAGGTCCGCCATAAATAGGAAGGCGTCGTACTCCTCCTGCAGGTCTACCCAGGTGCGAATCGCCCCCAGGTAGTTACCCAGGTGCAGGTTGCCCGTTGGTTGAATGCCGGAGAGAATGCGTTGTTTGACCATGGCTGCCGGTGAATGGGGCGAAATCAAATTGGGGTAACCAATTTTTATTGCTTCAACTGTACCCCAGCAACTGGGAGAAAACCGAGGGAATCTGATCGGACCCGCTATCACTCAGGTAGCAGGGGGGGAGTGACGTTCCAGGAAGGCGGCGATCGCCGTGGGCAGGGTGAAGTAGATGCGATCGCCGATCCGATCCAGCAGGCCCGCCCGGCCCAACTGCAGGTAGAGGTCCTGCTTCACCCGGGCCATCCCCAGGGTAATACCCCGGGCCTTGAGTTCCTCGTAGAGGCTGATCAACAGATCGGCGGCGGTAATGTCGATTTCGACGATCGCCTCCGCATTCAGCACAAACCATTCCACCGGGGTGGTTTCCCGATCGATGGCGGCCAGGGCCCGGCGCTTAAAGTCCTCGGCGTTGGCAAAAAACAGGGGGGCGTCGTAGCGATAGATCACCAGCCCAGGGATGGTGGTGGCCCCAGGCCAGTCGGTGATGTCGTGCAGGCCCGCCAGGCCGGGCACCTTGCCCATCACCGCGTCGTGGGGCCGGGCTACCCGGGCAAACAGCTCAATGACCGATAGGGCGACGGCGATCGCCACCCCCACCAGCAGATCAGTGGCCAGCACCCCCAGGGTGGTCAGCAGGGCCAGCCCCAAATCATTACGACGAAACCGCTGCAACCTCAGAAACTCTGAACCCTCAACTAACTTGGTGGCGGCGTAGATCACCAGGGCCCCCAGGGCGGCGCTAGGAAACAGGGCCAGGACGGGGCGCAGAAATAGCAAGGCCAACCCCACCACCCCACCGGCCACCAGGGAAAAAACCTGGGTCTTACTGCCCATGGCATTGCCAATGGCGGCCCGACTGGCACTGCTACTGATGGGGAAACCCTGGGTCAGCCCCGTGGCCAGGTTGGCCAACCCCAGGGCCAACAATTCCTGGTTTGGCTTAATGCCGTAGCGGTGGCGAGTAGCAAAGGCCCGGGCCGTTAGCACATTGTCGGAATAGCCCACAATGGCAATGCCCAGGGCGGCGGTGAAACAGGCCAGGTTAGCGGCGCTACTCACCCGGGGCAATTCCAGGCGAGGAAACCCCGCAGGAATCGGCCCCACCACCGCCACCCCCTGGTGTTGGAGCCCCAGTAGCCCCACCACCAGGGTGGCCAGCAGCATTCCCAGCAGGGGTCCGGGGGCCCGGGGAAGCCAGAGTTCTACTAAAAATAAAAAGCTCAGCACCAGAATAGCCAGCCCCAGGGTGGGGCCATGGATCTGGTCCAGGTGGGTCAGAAAGGAGAGCAGCTGGGGGATAATTGCCTCCCCCCTAACCGGCACGCCACTGACCTTAGCCAGTTGCCCGACCATCATCGTCCCCGCCACCCCCGCCATGTAGCCGATCAAAATTGGCTTAGACAGCAGGTCCGCCAAAAACCCTAACCGGGCCAGGTAGGCCAGCAGACATACAACCCCCACCCAGCAGGCCAACAGGGCGGCCATCACCGGGTAACTACCCCCATAAACCGCCACTAAGGGCCCCACCGTGGCCGCTGTCATGATCGCCGTACTCGACTCCGGCCCTACGGACAACTGGGGGGAGGACCCGACCCAGAAATAAACCACCAGGGCCGGCAGAATCGTCCAGAGACCGGTTGCCGCCCCCACTCCAGCCAGCTCACCGTAGGCCATACATTGGGGAATCAGGTAGGCCGCCACCGTCACCCCCGCCAGGGCATCCTGGACCCACCAGCTCCGTTGGTAGTGCCGCAGGGTAACCAGCCCCGGCACCTGGGACAACCATTGGGAAAGATTTAGGGCCATGGGTAACCTTACCAATCCTGATCAACAGATTAAGTGTAAGGCCGGCAGATTCAGGGCAAGACCATCAGGACAGCACATAGTCAAATCGACTCACCGGCCAGGCTTCTTACTCTCTTTACTCTCTCAAGTTATGTCTCTAGCCACCCTTAACCGTGGCTTAATTACTTCTTTGCCAGTCTTAGTCGTAAATTAACTTCGTCTTAAATTCATTCGAGTTTGTTATCCATTTCGCTTGGGATTGATTTCGAGAGAAAGGGTCTGCTACTATGCCAGGGACAAGGTTGACTTTTTTATCAGAGAGTCCGTCTTCGTTCTGTACCCAGGGTCAGGATGCTGCCCTGGTTGACAAAGTTGTCTTCTTTCAAAGGTGTGAGGAAAAGATCAATGTCTAAATTTTGGAAAGCCTTAGCATTGGCCCCTGTTACCGCGGGTCTAGCCTTCTCTGGTGCAGCCATGGCCGCCACCACTGTGGATAGCCTGGAGCAAGCCAGCGCTGAAGCTCCGGTGCAACTGGCTCAGATCACCAGCGTCTCCCAGTTGAGCGATGTTAATCCCTCCGACTGGGCCTTTCAGGCTCTACGCAACCTGGTAGAAACCTACGGGTGT
>JBEIGU010000246.1:0-3730 GCA_040381765.1 Leptolyngbya sp. | reverse complement strand
TGGCTATCAACAACCTCTCGAAAAAATGGACGATGCCAATTCGGGACTGGAAAAGTGCCCTCAATCGCTTCGCCATCGAGTTTGAAGGCAGGTTTCCTTTGTAACGATCCCATTCTTGACACAAACTACTTTACAAACCCGTTTTTGAGTTCACCTATACCCGTTTTATCCATTGAAGAGTTGTTGCGGCAAGTCAGGCTGCAAAATGGTGGTTAGGTTAGGAGATATAAATTCCGATCTCATTGTCAGTTTGTAGCAAACACTGTCCAACAACCCCCCTGGGGCTTCCCCCCAAGCGCAACTAGCTATCACCGCAACCTGGCTACCCCATCACCACAGTGCCCCATTCCGAGAGTCAGTTCCCCAACCCGGGAGATCATCCCACTTGGTAGCCCATCCACTCCGTCGTCGTCGCTGGTTTGACCGCCTCAGGCTGCCTATCCATCCCGCCGCCAGGTCCACGCCCCCATGGCCGACCAAGGTTCTGCTGAGGTCATGGGGAGACAGGCCCGCGATCGCCTGCCGAACAGGGTTATGGACTGCCTTAATGGTGATATTGCCCCAGGAGCAGCGATCGCTCCACCACTCCTCCTCCTCGGGCTAGGGCTCCTACCAGGGCTTGGCCCCACAGCACCGGCGACTAAGGCCGAGCCAAGGGTAATCCATCTGGTGATATCGAGCCGAAAGCCAGCTAATCGGCTGCCCGATTCTTACTCAAGGCAGTAAACATTAGGTCTGAGCGTCCCAAGCCTTCGGGAATCTATCAATTTCTTCAACCAGAAAATCACCGTATACCCATACGCGAGAGTTATCGTAAAGGTCGCTGAGAATAGGTTTGCGGGCACCCGATTTATCCCAAGGCTGGAGGTCAGAATCGAGCTCACAAAATCCAACCCAACGATGTCCTTCTTGCAGCAATTCTTCAGACTTAACCAGTACAGCGGTGAGAACTGCCAGGTCATAAGGTTTTAAGGGAAGATCCAACGCCCCGATGGTAATTTGACGTTCTAGCATCTTCTCTGAAAGTGGGAAAACCCACAGACCCGGATGTGACGCTAGCGTATCCAATCTTTCGGGAACTTTTGTCAGTTCATTAGCGACTAATCCATCAAATTTGTCAAACACTCTAAATGCAGCTTCCGCATCTTCAGAACCTATTCGACCTTCATCCCTTGCCCATCTAACGAACTTACGAAAGTCTTCTGAGCGGGAGCGGGGCATAAACCTTCGACGTACAGTTTCGCGTGCTTCCACCAGACATATTGATGGAACCAATAGCTGAAATTCACCAGCATTGGCTTGCTGTAGCAACTGAACAGCCTGTGGACTTTGCAAATGGGCTGGAGCTATAACATCTACCACCCAGTTTGTTTCAACCAAAACTACACTAGGCTTCAACTTGCGGCTCTACTCCACCTGGGACCAGCAGCTCGGATATCACCAAGCCTGATAAGGCTCATAATTGGCTCACTTAAAAGGTCTGCTAAATCATTGGGCAAATTTTCTAGACGTGGAGTCTGCTTTAGTTTTTCAAGCCACCGTTGAACTCGTGACTCAAACTCAAGTCCGTGTTTTCCTTTCCATTGCTCATCTGCAGAGGGCAGTAAGTGGTCTGGTAGCCTTGCTTCACTAACCACAGCAATTGATTCACCATGTGACTTTTCTAAAGAGTCACGAAGAAGGAAAATATGGTTACCAGTTACAGCTAACCCGACTGAGCAGCCCGTGGAAGCCATAAGGCACTTCAGTTGTTCGATAGCGCTTTCACGATGAAAAAGATTGTCGTTGGTCTTGACCTCAACGACAATCAGATAATCCCCATCAGGGCTTACTACTACAATGTCTGGATGATGTACTGTGTTCATAGCCTTATTCTAACAAAGCCTAATAACGCCCATGCGCACCCACCGCCGAAAGCTAATCGGTATGATGCAGAGGTTATCTGCGGCGGCTGATTTCCACGTTAATGCTACCCTACTCCCCTGGTAAGGCCATAGCCGCCTATGCCATCGCGTCGCCAGGTCTACACCCCCATGGCCGACCAAGGTTCTGCTGAAGTCATGGGGAGACAGGCCCGCGATCGCCCGCCGAAGGGGGTGATCGATCGCCCTAACTGGGATATTGCCCCAGGAGCCGCTGAGATAGCCTGCGCTGGTGCGTTATCGAACTCTGTTGAGTTATCAATTGTCTATGATGACCTCAACAACTCAGAAAAAATCCAACCCGATTGGCCATTCACCTCAACTCTGTACCAAAGCTGCCCAGAATCATTGGTTTGCTTACCGACTACCGTTACCTGGGTCCCATTTTTGATCTGCGAAACCGATGCTACTTCTGTACTGGGCTGACTTCTTAGATTGGCATAGCCATCGCCCGCCTGAACAATATAGCTTGTCGATGACTGACTGCTAGCTTCAGCGGTTGTACTAGAAACCTGGGAGGTTGAGGCTTGGGTAGGGCTAGATTCACTGCCAGTTGTACCGCTTTGGTCATCCTTGCAGAAGCTTCTGGCCGCTGTGTAGACCCAGTCAGAATAATCCTTAAAAGTCGCTTCAATGCCGACTGTTTCGCCAACTAGAACATCTGCATCCCTACCTTTTTGCAGAAGGTCGATGCAGTTGCCTAGCCTGGATAATTCACGAAGGATAAATAGATCACAGAAAAAAGAGCCTGAAACGCTTTAGAATCAGACTCTTCAACAAAATAACCGACATTCCGCAGGTGAGACAGGTTTTTTGAGAAATTCGATTTTTGAGATGCTTGCCAGACAAAGTTTTCAGCCACTTTCAGCTAGGTTTAGATAAGCGCCTAAGTCTCAAGGCGATCTCATCTGCGAGACAAGACTTACTTCTGGGATGTTTGGCAAATAAGGCTTCCAGGCTTTCATTTTTCGTTCAGTCTCAACCCGCGGAAGGTAGGTAAGTGTTTCTATTTTGCCATGACAGTGTGTAAAACGGATCTGCCGTTTGATTTTCCCCAGCCCCGCCCGCTGAGCGTGCAGTTTTCGGATTTAGAATTGAGTTCAGACGCCGGCCTGCTGTTAGGGCGCCAGGCGGATGAGCGATTGGGACTCACTGCGGCCCTAGCGTCTTGCATCCAGGAGTGGCGCGACCCGGCCAAAGTCACCCATAGCTTGGCGCAATTGGTTCAACAACGGGTGTACCAGATTAACGAGGCGAGCAGTGGCTACCCGCTGGTGCTGCAACTGCGCCCGGGCAATAGTCATCCGGGCAAAGGCGTGGCGGGTTTGTTGCGGTGGTTGTTTTGGCGCTTGCGCCGGGCCTGGCCTGGAGTACAGATGACCCTGAGAGCCGATAGCGGCTTCTCGTTGCCCGAGATTGTCAGGGTCTGTGAGCGGGCTGGGGTGAGTTATGCCCTGGGCTATAGCTGTAACGCGGTGCTGAAAGACAAGATTCAACCGTTGCTGGAGCAATCCCGAGTGGTGGCTTGTCTCAGTGAGACGGGCAAGGCGCGGTTATTTGATGATGCTCAGCCTCCGGCAGGCCGCGGCTGCCACCCCCTTGGCCCACGCTCAGGTCGACCGTCTGCGCTCGAGCCTGATCAAAACTGCCGCCCGGGTGCGGGTCTCGGCTCGACGCATCCTGGTTGAATTGGCCGCCTATTGTCCCTGGGCCGATACCATCCGCCACATCGCCCATCAGCTAATGGCTCCTCATTCTTGGGTCTTGGCCTAACTTAGAGTGGCCCATAGGATAGGTGTGTCTACTGG
>JBEIGU010000245.1:0-3736 GCA_040381765.1 Leptolyngbya sp. | reverse complement strand
GGAGTGAAACTGACCCAACAGGCAATGGCTCAATTGGAACAACAGATTAAGCGACTGCCTAATTTGCCAAAGTGGTTTGTGGAAATCACGGGTAAACCATCTTAGCTATTGGATCATATTTTCTATGGAGTTCTCTAAGTGAGTGGTGATGATCAGATCGGGCCGTTGCCGCCAGGCCCGCCACCACAGATGGGCAGCAAAGGCTGGTGTCCTCAGGGCAAGAGGCACCCCACCGGCACCATAAAACTGAGCCGAGCCCAGGGGGGTGAGGGCGGGGAGAATGGTGCGATCGTGTTTACTCTGGATACAGTACTGAGCAGCTGGATTAATTCCCACCAGGGCCTCCAGAAAGAAACTGGAGTAGGTTTGAATACCCCCCTTATCCGCCGCTAGACCCGGTAACCAGAGGTGATGGGTTATAGCTTGCTGTTTAGTTAACATCATTCAGCAGCCTAAATGTTTAAATGTTTAGCCTAATATTCGGTTAAGGGGTATCAACTTCAGCAAGAACCCACCGATGGGCAAGAAATTCAGGAGCCAGTCTTAATGAGGTAAGCAAATCGCTGGCTTCTAAGTTCTGACCACTACCCTAATAAAATGTCCCGCCTTGCGCTGCTAACCCTATCTTATAGCTCGCGTTTTGATTGGCTGGGCTGGGTTGCCGCTGTAGATTGTCCAAGCATCTAAAGATTGAGTGGTAACGCTGCCGAGGGTAAGAATAGCGCCGCTGCCAAGGGTAACGCCGGGACCGATAATGGCCCCAGCAGCCACCCAACTGGAGGATTGCAGATGGATAGGGCCAAGGCGAAGGTCAAAGGTGGATCGACTCCAGTCGTGGTTGCCGGTGCACAGGTAAACACCTTGGGAGAGGCAAACGTTATCTTCAATGACGACAGATGCAACGTTATCGATCCAGAGGTCTTCGCCTAGCCAACTGTAGTCCCCAACGGTCAATCGCCAAGGAAATTTCACCCTTACTCCTGGCTTGATGTTGACACCCCGACCAATTTTGGCCCCAAACCAGCGTAGAACCCAGACCTTAACAGAGGCAATCGGCAACCATGAGCTGCAGACCAGAGGTGACCCTACAAAGTACCAGAGGAGTTGTTGCAAAAGAGAAGCACCAGGGGTGTAATCACTGCCTGGATCGTAGTTATCCAGATGAACTTGAATATTTTCGGTGATCATTGGACTAGAGTAGGCCTTACTGGCACCTTAGATAGTTATTGATAGGAATGAAAGCCACGGAAAACAGAAGGTTAGGATTAGCTATGACTTAGTCTGAGCAGATTGCAAAGTTCTCCGGTTCTCATCCCCGAGACCCTTCTCCTAGTTTTGGGAGAAGGAGCTGGGTTGTAGCTAAGGGTGGGCAGTTAATGCCCACCGTCTATACCTTCCGGGAGGTCCAGGGTGATGGCACACCCTGGGCGAGGTAGGTACGGGGGAAACCGCCATTCCCCCGGCAAGAGAAGTAGCAATTGAGTGGCCAGCAATCAATGATCAGAAGCCATCCATAGGGGTGTGTTTAGTGATCACAGGGGTGTGTTTAGTGATCACTCAATGGTGATCGATATATACATAGATCGCAATAAGGGTTTTTGGCCAGTTTTTAGCGTTTTCAGGCCTGTGTTTAGGATTCGCTCAATGGTGATCTCTAAACACATAGACTACAACAGTGGTTGCACGGGTGTGTTTAGAATGTGCTTAATGGTGTTTAGCGATCTCGAGGGGCCAGGGTTACCCCTGAAGCCGAGACCAGCTTGATGATCGATTAAAACCATGGCTGTAGCCCCTTAGCTCAGGACACCGGGCAACATTTTGGGTTTCAGCCCAATGCCATCACTGTTCTGTCCTGACTAGATGGGTGACTCCCATAGGCAAATCTTCAGCCCGTTGGCTAAGCCAACGGGCTTTTTTTATGGCTTTGGCCTGCACCGACCCCCAGGGCAGTAGGTGTGGCGGCCCAGACTGATGGAGATGATAACTGATCTCTGCTGGATAGGGTTTTAACCAAATGATCCCCTAGTCGGCAGGTGAGGGCCAGGTGGGTCAGGCCCGGATTGGCACTACCGGCGGAGGGAAATACCCCCGTGCTGGAAATATAGGTGTTTTCCAGGGGCCAAACCCGCAAATCGGGGTCCACCACAGAGTTAGCTGGGCTGCTGCCCATGCGCAGCATGCCCGTGGGGTGGTAGACATCGTAGAGTGACTCAAAGTTGTCAAGGTCCTCCGGTAGGGCAGGATGGAGGGTGGCCACCCGGCCCAGATCGGACTGGCCCCAGGCGGCGATCGCCCGCTCCGCCACCGTCCGGATGACCCGCCGATCCTCAGGGGTAATCTGCCAGGCTACAATCAAACGCCTACGGCCCAGATCATCCCGCTCCTCCGCCAGCCGCAGGTGGCTATCCCAGTTGGGTAGCTGCTCAATGTCAACCTGCAACAGCAACTCCGCCTGACGGGGAATATAAAGACGCTGGTGCAGACTGCGCCAGAGGGCCATGGCACTAACATCCCCCACCGCAGTACCCAGCTTGAGCGGGTCGATGGCCAGGGATCGATCCTCCCCCTGGCGGCGGCGCAGCACATCCCGCACCATATCAAAGCCCGTATCCCCGTGGGTGACAAAGGTGAAGTGGGCAAAGGCGCTGGTCAGGGCCAGTTGGTCTTGCACCTGGCTGGTGATCTCCAGGCGCGGGGTGCGCATCACCCCCCGCTGGAACAGGGGAGCGGTGGCCAGGTTATAACGCCGCCAGTCATGGCACTGAAACCGACCACAGGTGACCGAGAGGTGATCGGCGAAATAGTGGCCCAGGGGAGCCCCCGCCTTGGTGATCAGGCCCTGCGCAGCTTCATCAAAGGCTAGCATTAATCGGGTAGACTCCAGGGCCCCAGCACAAATCACCACAACCTGGGGATGCACCACCAGATGGCGACCCTTGGGGCTACGGGCTTGAACCGCAGCAATGCGTCCTGGGTTGTCGGCGGCCTGATCTAAACTCACCACCGAGGCATTGGTCCAAACCTCAAGATCCGCATCCCCCTGCAGGTCGGTGGCAAAAGCCTTGGCAAAGTTACGGGTCTGAAAGGGTATCCACTGGGAAAGGCGCAATTCAAAGTCGGGGTGAATTTGCCCCAGGGCCGAAAAGTGCCGGGCCAAAGTCCGTTGCTCCTCCTGGGGGGTCGCCACCGGCAGCAGCCCCAGGGCGGCCTCCACCCTAGGAAAATAGGCGGCTACCTGGTCATGGCTCAGGGGCCAGGCCGGTATAGCTACCGCCGATCGTGCCGCCATGTCAGATACCGTCAGGGGAATCATTTGTCCTCCCCAGAGCACCGATGTGCCCCCCAGACCAAAGCTGCGCCCCTGGTCAGCACCACGGTAGGGGATACCCTGCTGTTCACAGTAGTGGCCCAGCTCCACTGGCTTGCGAGCCAGGGAATCACCGCTTTCTAGAAGCAAAACACCAACATTATCATGACGCAACTGGCGGGCCAGAAAAATACCCGCGGTGCCAGCCCCGATGATACACACTGGCGTACTGCGTTCTACCACCTCGCTAGTAGCCTGACTTAGGTCGTTAATCACAACTGGTTTCTCCTTGGTTGACTGACAAAACTCTCAACGCTGGCGGCTAGAAGCCGCGCCTAGACAGGCAAAACCCGCCTACGCGGGTTATGGATCAGTCGGCGAAGGCCGACTTCGTCTGGATAGCAGCGGTTTGAACCACCGTAAGCCAGT
>JBEIGU010000244.1:0-3749 GCA_040381765.1 Leptolyngbya sp. | reverse complement strand
CGCCATACGAGGGGGGAAGGATTGAACGACATTCTCAAAATAAAGCACAATTGAGTCCCAACGGCAAAACCGATGATGACCCATCGACTTCTAACACTTTCTCACCCTTGTTCCCTCATCCTTAGAAGCGAGTGACCATATCAGTTTGCTCAGCAGGCAACGTCTCTGTCGCAGCCAAAAGTCCCTGAATCGCTGAAAACCCTGGTTCAGGGGATTAAAAAATTATTGGCTGTTCCTCCCAACCTGCTGAATGTGCGCTAAAGTGAATCAAATGTGCAATCAAGATGCTGGGGATCATTTCTAGTATAGTGTTCTAGTACTCCGTAATGGGTGAATCACTGAACCGAGTTGGCTTCACCAATATGTTTATAAATAAGCATGCTTAATATTAAAAACCCATGGAAACTAGCTGTCTATTTTCCGCCCTGCATTATTTTCAATTTTTTAATTCTTCAGATTTTCTTCATTAAGAGGCAAGACTCCCCCTTTGATACTTTTTATTTTTATTACTGTCTTTTGCTGACCGGCTACTTCCTCACCAAGGGGCTAATCTTCATCGCTCTTTACCTGAACCAGCGTCGTACCCCCCAACTGGCCACCATTGCTGAGGCAGACTGGCCCGGTTTGACGGTGATTGTGCCGGCCTACAACGAGCAGGAGGTGATTGGGGCCACCCTGAGCTCCCTACTGGCGGTAGACTACCCCGCCCTGCGGATCATTGTGGTGGATGACGGCTCCAGCGATCGCACGGGGGAGATTGTCACGGCCCTGGAGGATCCTCGCATTACCTATGTGCGGCAGGAGAATCGGGGCAAGGCCCTGGCCTTGACCCAGGGAATTGCCCTGGTGACAACCGACTATACCCTGATGGTGGATGCCGACTGTCTGTTCCCTCCCGATAGCTTCAAGCTCGCCCTTCGCTATCTGATCGGCCAGGGGGACGATGCGGTGGGGGGCGCTCTGACCGTCGCCAATCGGAGATCGCCCCTGGCCCACCTGCAACTGATCGAGTACGGCGAAGATACCCTGCTGTTTCGCCGCTTCCTCAGCCGGTTTCGTTGGCGTCGGGCCGATCGCACCCAGGATGTGATTCCCGGTGCCCTGGGCTTGTTTCGCACCGCTGCCCTGCGATCGGTGGGGCCCCTCTGTGGTGAGGTGCTGGCGGAGGATGTGGAGCTCACCGCCCGCCTGGTTGAACACCACTATCGCCTGAGTTTTTGCCCCTACCTGGTGGGGGCCACCATTGTCCCAGAGACCCTGCCAGCCCTCAACAAACAACGGAAACGCTGGGTACAGGGCTACCTGCAGGTGGTGATCCGCCAGCTGGGGCGCTGGCGGCAATTGCCCTCCCGATCTCGCTACCACCTGCTGTTTTTACTCTATAAGGTGATCTACTGGCCTCTCACCTTTGTCCTATCCTGGATCTACGTGGGCCGAGCCCTGCTGCTGCAAGACTGGTACTTGCTGGGGCTGGTGCTGCTGGCCCAGGGGTTTCCCTTTACCCTGCAGGGGCTGCTGCGGTTTTGTAACTACGACCTCAAGACCCACCTGCTCTACGGCTTTGCCTATGGTTACTTTCTCTTGACTAACCGCACCTACTACCAAATTCACCTGTTCTTTCGTCCCCAGCCCCGCTGGGAGTCCTACAATCGTTTTGCCCTGCCCGCCACCGCCAGCCCCCGACGGGGGTGATATGGTCCTGGACCTGGAACCTCTGCGTGCCATTCTCACCACCATGGAGCGCACGACCATGGCCCTTGATGACCGGGGGGTAGATTGGCTTTATCAGTACGTCTACCAGCGTCCCACGCTACGGCGCACCCTGGATGTGGGCCTGGGGGAGGGGGCCTCCGCCATGGCGGTGATGCTGGCCACGAGGGGGCGGCACACGGCGATCGATAGCTTGCAGTTTACCCGGGCGGGGCTGCGCAACCTGACCCGCTTTGGCCTAATCGACCGCCTGGAACTGCGGGCGGAACTCACCTGCCTGGCCCTACCAGCGCTGCTGCGGGCGGGGCGACGGTTTGACTGCAGCTTTCTTGATGCCGGTGGCAAGCTGGATGACCTGTTTGTAGACTTCCACTACCTCAGCGCCATGACGGTTCTCGGCGGGGTGATCCTGATTCCCGATGATGATCGGCCAACGGTGCTGAAGTTTCTTGCTTACCTGCGGCATAATCGGCCTGACTGGAAACTGTCCCCCACCCCAACGGGGGTGCGAATTACCATTGTGGAACGGATCGGTGAGCAGGATCGGCGCTCCTGGGGAGACTTCCATGACTTTTAAGCCAGCGACGGATCTGACTATCCTGGCCCCGGCGGGTAGCGGCGACTGGCATCAGGAGTGGGCCGAGGGAGAGGTGATTCGGCAGCCAGATCGGGTGATTCTACGCACCAATGGGCAGGGACAGGCTCTGCGGGCGGGGGTGGAGCTACGGCCTGCCCTCCACCTGGGGCAGCAAAACCTGGTAATCCAGCTGCGGGTCGACTCCCTAGCCGACCTCCAGAGGCTTGAGTTGAGGCTAGCTGCCCAGGCCGGAGATCGGCATCACTACGTTAGCCTGCCCATCTCCTTCCTAGGGGATCTTGAAGCCAATTTCCTGCAACCGGGGGAATGGAGTTCCCTGCACCTGTCCCTAGCCCATGGGCAGTGCTGTCAGCTAACCGAGACGGAGGCAGAGGCGCCCATGATCTACCTGCAGGTCATGCTGGAGGACCGGGGTGGATCGCCGGTGGAGGTGCAGCTGGGGGCGATCTCCGCCCAACCTCGTCCCCAGCGGGGATGCATTTCCCTACACTTTGATGATGGTTATTGGCACCATGGCCAGCAGCTGCCCCAGTTACTCCAGGCCCATTCCACCCCCCAGGCACCCCTCAAGGCCACCGCCTTTTTAATGCCCCGCCATCTCAACCAACCCGGTCACCTCAGCCTGGCGGATAGCCAACGCCTGGCCCAGGACCACGGCTGGGAACTGGGGGCTCACCACAGCCAACCCCTGACCACCATGGCCCCTGCCGACCTGGCCGGGGAACTGGGCTATACCCTGGAGGTGTTTCAAACCCAGGGTTGGGCCCAGGGGCCGGTACATTTTGCCTACCCCCTGGGCAAGATGAATCGCCCCTGTCGGCGGGCACTGGCTCCCTATTTTGCCAGTGGTCGGCTGATCTCCGGGGGGCCAGAAACTCTGCCACCAGCGGACTGGTATCGACTACGGGCGATCAACGTAACCCCCCTGCTATCCGCCAGGGATCTGGCTAACCTGGCCCAACGGGCCGTTCACCATGGGGCCTGGGCCATCTATATGTTTCACCATATTGTGGAACAACCCCGCCTACTCACGGAGTACGCTCGCTGCGAGCTGGAGGTCTTTCTGGCCTTCCTGCGGGACCAGGGCTACGGCACCACCGCGATCGCTAACCTATACGGGTCAAGGCTAACCAGGCCAGATCCCTAAGCCCAGCCTGGTTTAAAGTTTAAGCCTCTTCAGGAACTGGGGTTGCGGCCACCTCAGGCTCCACCACCGTCTCGAGGATTGGGGTTTCGGCAACCTCAGGCTCCACTACCGACTCGCGTGTTAGGGTTGCGGCCACCTCAGGCTCCACCACCGCCTCGGGGGTTGGGGTTGCGGCCACCTCAGGCTCCACCAGCGTCTCGGGGGGGGGGGGGGAGGCAAACTCGGGCTCCAAGAAGGTCTCGGGGGTGGGGGTAGCGTGAAAATCGGTCTCAGAGAACGTCTCGGGGGTGGGGG
>JBEIGU010000243.1:0-3768 GCA_040381765.1 Leptolyngbya sp. | reverse complement strand
TGGGGAAAATCAAACGGCAGATCCGTTTTACACACTGTCATGGCAAAATAGAAGCACTTAATTTGTTGAAGAGTCTGATTCTAAAGCGTTTCAGGCTCTTTTTTCTGTGATCTATTTATCCTTCGTGAATTATCCAGGCTAGGGTCGCTGCGCCACCTGTACCTGGGCCAGGGCGGTGCCTTGATAGTAGTGGGCCAGAATCTGCTGATAGCTGTGGCCCTGCAGGGCCAGGCCCCGGGCCCCCCACTGGCTGAGGCCGAGGCCGTGGCCATAGCCGCGACCCTCCACCCGCACCTGGTTGCCCTGCAGGGTGAGGGTAAACAGGTTACTGCGTAGCCCCAGGGCCTGGCGCAGTTCGGTGCCGGTGAGGGTGCGGCTGGCCTGGCTGCCCCGCAGTTCCATGGCCATCACCCGCCCCTGGGGGGTGCGGCGCTGGTTAACCACCCCCAGTAACTGGCCCAGGCCGGGAATACGCTGGCCAAACTGACTGATGGAAAAGGTTTGAGACCAGTGAAACACCGGTGCCTGCTGGTCAAAGTCGGGCACACTGCGCAGGTAGGGCACGGGGCGCTGCCAGACATCCTCAACATTCTCGGTTTGCCCACCGGAGGAGGCGTGGAACACTGCCTCAATCACCTGCCCGCCGTAGGTGAGTACTTGCCCCCGGGTGGCGTTGACGGCGGCCAGGGTGCTGGGCACCTCCGCCGCCAGCCCTTTGTAGACCTGGTGGGCGGTACTGCTATCGACATCGTAGGCCTCTGATCGGTGGCGCTGGCGCTGGTAAAGGGCATAGGACCGGGCCGCCACCGCCTGGGCCTTGAGGGCTTCCTGGGGCCAGCTGCTGGGCATTTCTCCCCCCAGTACCCCGTAGAGGTAGGCCTCCAGGTCAAGGCTATTCACCACCGTCACCTGACCCGCCGTGGCCGCCACCCACACCCGACCCCGATACCACTGATCGTTAACACAGAGGTAACCCCCGGCGGTGGGTTCCACCCAAAAGCCCTGGCCCCGCCAATCCCCCAGGCGGAGGGTATCGGCCTGGGCGGTGACCGTCAGCGATCGCCCCTGGGGAATCTGCCCCAGCACCTGACCCGGCTGGGTTTTCACCTGGGCTGGGGTGGAGCTACCCAGGCTGACCCGGGCCTGGCGATCAGCCAGGGCCACCCGCATTTCCACCGCCGCCCGCACCGGCAGCGCCGCCATTGATCCCAACAGGGAAAGGGCCAGGGTGATCTGCAGTAACCAGCGGGACTGGAGCCGCCGCAGGGGAGCTGGAGGGGACGCCATGGTCAGGCCAGGAGTAGGGCAAAGGAATTAACTTAGTGTTCCCTAGGTTACCATTGACGGTTCATTGCTCCTGTAAAAATTTATGTGGTGACCCCTCCAATGCCAGTATGATGTGGCTGGTTTGGTTGCTATTTACCGCCCATGGTCTCTCAACTGCGTGTTTTTGTCCCCCCCCATCCCCTGGTGCAGCACTGGCTGGGGGTGGCCCGCGATGGGGATACCCCCTCCCCCCTGTTTCGATCGGCAATGGTGGAATTGGGTCGCTGGCTGACCTATGAGGCGATTCGGGAGTGGCTGCCCACCCTGGCTACCACCATCCATACCCCCCTGGGCCCCTGTCCGGCCACCTTCATTAACCCGGACCAGCCCACCATGATTGTGCCGATTTTGCGGGCCGGGTTAGGGTTGATGCCCGGCATCCAGGACCTGCTGCCCCTGGCTTCGGTGTACCACGTCGGGTTTGTGCGGGATGAGGCCACCCTGGAGGCCAGTTGTTACCTGAATAAGTTGCCCGATCGCCTGAATCCCCAAACCCGGGTGCTGATCAGCGAACCCATGCTAGCCACCGGGGGCACCCTGATGGCCACCATGGCGGAGCTTACCCAACGGGGCATCGATCCGGGGGCGGTGCGGGTGATTGCGGTGGTGGTCTCTCCCCCCGCCCTGCGCAAGCTGGCGGAGGCCTACCCCAGCCTGACGATTTTCGCCGCCGCCATTGATGAGGTGGTCAACGATCATGGGTTTATTGTGCCGGGGCTGGGGGATGCGGGCGATCGCGCCTTCGGTACCTGAGCGATCGCCGGTCGCCCCGGCGACATTGCCGATGCCCTATGCATTTATCCTGGTTGTCTAGCCTACGGCGGTTTCTAGAGCACAGGTTTAAGGATCTGGAAACCCAAAAGATCCTGGCCAATATGGGCTGGCTACTGGTGGATAGGGTTTTGAGGGTTTTTGTCAGTCTGCTGCTAGGGGCCTGGGTGGCTAGATACCTGGGGCCTGAACAATTTGGCAAGCTCAACTACGCCATCGCTCTGGTCTCCCTATTTAGTGTTTTTGCAACCCTGGGTTTGGAGGAAATTGTCATTCGGGACCTGGTAGCCTACCCTCAAAAAAAAGATAAAATTATCAATACCTGTCTCTCTTTAAGACTGGTATCAACGCTAACTTCCATAGGAGTAATATCTCTGATTCTATCGCTGATCCACAGTGGGGATATTCTGCTTCAGAAGGTCATTTTCTTAGTTTCACTCATTCTGATTCCCCAGATCATTATAGACACTATTGATCTGTGGTTTAAGTCCCAGGTGAATTCTAAATATAGCGTCATCATCAAGGATATTTGCCTGATTTTCTCCAGTTTGGCAAAGGTTATTCTATTACTTTACAAAGCTCCTCTGCCAGCCTTTATAGGGGTAATTTTGTGTGAAGTTACAGTTTCTGCCCTGGCCCTGGTCTGGCTCTATAGCTGGCAATCTAATAGAATTAGCCCCAAGGTTATTGATTTCTCCATTGCCAGGCGCTTAATTAAGGATGGCTGGCCAATGATTTTTTCAGGTTTGGCCGTGGTTATATATACCCGGGTTGATCAGGTGATGCTAGGAATCTTGGCAGGTCATGGAGCCCTCGGCCTATACTCCGCCGCCACTAAAGTCTCTGAAGCTTGGAACTTTATACCGATCATAGTTGTATCCTCTCTCTACCCTAAAATTGTGGCTTCAAGGCAGGGAGATGATTCTGGTTTTTATAGGAATATTCAGCGACTCTACAATTTAATGGTGGTTCTATCCTACGGAGTTGTCCTGTTTTTTACCTTGTTCTCTGGTGTACTGGTCAGCCTGATTTATGGTGCTCAATATACAGATACCGCCCGCATTTTACCGATTTTAATGGGGACAAGCCTATTTTCCAGCCTTGGTATGGCTCGCAGCTCCTTCCTGATGACGATGAACTGGGCAACCTTGCAGCTGGCAACGGTCTCGATTGCCTGCCTGATCAACGTGGGCTTGAACTACCTGCTGATTCCTCGGCATGGGGGTTATGGCGCCGCTGTGGCCACCCTCCTATCCCAGGGTCTAGCTGTTTACGGGCTATGCTTTTGCTTTCCTCGGTTGCGTCAGACCGCCAAGATGATGACCAGGGCCATTGCCCTATCCTGGCTGTTTAGATCGGCCCCAACCTAGATCCTTTGTCCGATTCAGCATCCGCTCCAGGCAAACCCGCTCAGCCAGCAAACAAAGCCCTGATAGGCGTAGCCAATAGGGTTTGGCATAAATCTACCTACGTCTCCTGTCCTCCCTTGAAGGGTTACTAAACCTATGTTGGGAAGGATTAGTAGATCCAACCGACATTCCGCAGGTGAGACAGGTTTTTTGAGAAATTCGATTTTTGAGATGCTTGCCAGACAAAGTTTTCAGCCACTTTCAGCTAGGTTTAGATAAGCGCCTAAGTCTCAAGACGATCTCATCTGCGAGACAAGCCTTA
>JBEIGU010000242.1:0-3803 GCA_040381765.1 Leptolyngbya sp. | reverse complement strand
GCCGCCGTGTCGACCCCCATTGGTTTCGGGGTAACAGTTATTTTCGGATTGGCTGGGACTGGGTCAAAACCGCCTTGATACAAGGCTGGCAACTGATTGACTCAGTTTGTTTCACTCACGTTAAAGACCCTCAACCAGCCATGGCATCTCGAAAGCAACATGATAAACGCACCTATCGAATTGAGTTCGAAATACACACGTACCAGTATGCCTCTGACTAAGTTTTGTCAGTCAACCAGGGCTTTGGTAAATCTGGAAATATCGGAGAAAGATTAGGAGTAGCTGAGTTGTCGTCTTTCCCTAACTCCAACCGCCACCGATCCTCTGGCCAATGGTAGGGATGGCCAGCCCACTTATGAAAACAGGACTGCCAATATTCAAAGGTCTTGAGGTCGTTGGGGGTGCCCCAGCAGAGGTAATGATCCACGTCTAACACCACACAGCGATAGCCCAGGGCGATCGCATCCTCAAGGCAGCTATCGACGTAGAGTTCACCATTCACCCGCCCATCGCGCTCGATTAACCGCTGGGCGGCGGCTCTAAACATGTCGGCCCGTTTGAAGGTGAAGGTGCCAATGATAATCGGGTCGGTGGCGGGGTCCTCGAGGGGTTGTTTCACCGATACCCCGGTGACCTGGTCCCCTAGGGTTTTCACCCAACCATACATGTGGGGGTGGCTAAGGGCGCCAGGGTGGCCCCGGCTGACCCAGACCAGGATATCTACCTCCGGGTCGGCCATCAGGGCGGTGAAGCGCTCTGGGGCAAAGATCACCCCGTGGTCGCAGGCGCTGATGGTCAGGGGTTGGTCGGCAGCCAACTGGTCTAGGGCGGCTAAACAGGTGCAGGCCTGGCCCTCGGTGACCGTTTCTAAACGGGTAAAGCCCGCCCCGGGGAATGGCTCCGTTATCGCCCCCCGCAGATCGCTGCCCTCCAGGTGCTCCCCCAGGACCACAAAGTGGTAGTTTTCTGTGGCAGGTAAGCTGCGGGTGGCCTGCACCACCATGGGTTGGCCAGACACCGGCAGGAGAGGTTTGGGGGTCTGGTAGCCGGCCTGTTGAAAGCGACTGCCCCGCCCCGCCATGGGAATCAGGGTAGTCCCAGCGGTGGGGGGCAGCGCAGTAACCGGGGTGGCCAGGGCGCGAAAGGCATCGGACCAGCGCCGGTATTCGGCTAGATCCTGGGGGGTGCCCCACTGCATAAAGTGCTGCAGTTCGTAGACCGCCACCGACAGCCCCGCCTCCACCATCAAGTTATAGACCACACTGCAGTAATATTCCCCATTCACCGCCAGGTCTTGAGCCATGGTCTCGCTAAAGAAGCGCTTCACATGCCGACCCTGGGCAAAGTAATAGGTGCCGCTGGAGGCAAATTCTGCCATTTTGTTGTCGGTGAAGGGCTGCTTCTCCTGGATTTCCTGCATCCAGCCATCCTCCACCCGCATAAAGGCGTAGTTGGTGCTCCCCAGGGAATGGGGATGGAACCCCCGGTAGGCGGGCACGCAGCCATCGGCCCCACAGTCTTGCAGCCATTGTTTGAAGTGACGATAGTCCCAATAGCAGGTGAAGTCACAATAGTTGACAAGGGTGGGGCGGTCCTCATCGATCGCCTCAAAGGCCTGGCTGACGGCGTAGACTGGCCCCAACTTATGGGGCTCAATGGCGACGATCTTACCGGTGGGGCAGTAGTGGTTCAGCACCTCCACCATGGCGGTGCTGTCCAGGTGTTCCCGGTTGCAGATAAACACCACATCCCCCTCGCCGGGGAATAGATCTAACACGTGGGCAATAATCGGTTTGCCGTCTACCTCGATCAGGGGTTTAGGCACGGTGTAACCCGCCCGCCGAAACCGTTCCCCAAACCCCGACATGGGAATCACAATTTGCATAATCAGGCCGCCTTTTGCAAAGCTTGACGATATTTTTCCGCATCCCAGTTCAACAGTTCCGCACACTGACTATCGGAGAGCAGGTTAACGGAGCGACCGGGTGGTATTCGTAGAAACACCTCCGCCTGGGCCTGCAGCATGGCTTCGGTGGCGGCACTGGCCGCCGCCAGTAAAACTACCCCCACCCTAGGGATCAGGCCGTAGGCGGTATCTCCCGTGGGCGGGGTGGAGCCGGTCACGACCCAGGGGCGGACTCCACAGAAGACCACATGGTCGGGGTAAGCGGGGTTTTCCTGGGCTAGCTTAAAACTCCAGGGGTCGGTGGCCAGACTATGGATCACCGGGGCCTGGGGAAGACGAGCCCCGGCTAGGGTCGCCAGGCGATCGGCTAGCTCTCCCTGGTTGGCGTGGGTGTAGGGGCGCGGGGCCTGGCGCAGGCGTTGGCTGACCTCTGCCTGGAGGGCGGCGGCTTGATCGGGGCTGGCGCCCCCCACCACCAGTCCATGGTTGGCCAAAATCAGCACATCGGCGGGGTGACGGGCCAGGGCGGCGGCGATCGCCCGGGTGAGGGGTTTACCTGGACGGCAGTAGGGAATCCAATGCCAGGCCAGGTTCCCCAGGGCGGTTGCCAGGGTCACCTGGGCTTCGGGCAACAGACTCAGGGCGATCACATCGATGGCGTGGCTGTGCAGCACCACCGGATGGGGCATCAGGGCGTGGAGGGTGGTTTCGATCGAGGGCCGTAGGCCAGGGCCTGACAGGGGTTGAAAGCTGAAGTCCCGATCTTCAGGGTTATGGATTTCCCCCAGCACCTGGGCTAAATCCAGGGGGACAAAGATATCCTCCTGCAGGGCATTGGCCAGGTTCTTGCCAGAGGCCTTGACCCAAAGCACTCCATTCTCCTTCAGGGAGGTGTTGCCCCCCGTAGCCTGAATTAGACTGGGATCTTTGCCCATGGTGACGGACAAGGTTTTAAGGTTATCAAGGTTGATGGCCATAGTTTTTTATGTAAAAAGCAATATAAAGGCACAAGGCAACAGGCGCAGGGCGCAAGGCGGATGGAGAAATCTATCGACGGGGTGAAAGGCTTGAAAAGACAGAACTTAGCCGCTGCCAGGATCCTCTAGATCAAGGCCTGTCGCCCGTAGCCCTGCGCCTGTCGCCCCTTCTTTGCCCTGCGCCCCTGCTTTCCCTTACACCCCGTAATAGGCGCGACCGATCAGCTCTCGCCAGGCCAGTTCCGTTTGTTGGAAGGCGGTGGCGGTGGGGAGGAGGTGGAGCAGGTTGAAGGGTTGGGGGGAGCTGCTGTAGAAATCAACTGGGTAGGGGATGACGGTGGCGCCGGTTTGCTCGAAGAGGTGTTGGGCCCGGGGCATGTGGAAGGCGGAGGTGACTAGCAGGATAGTGGGGTTGGGGGGCAGCAGGGTGGATACGGCCTGGGCTTCGGCGGCGGTGTTGTTGACCTGGCCGGTGACGGTGATGGCGCTGGGGGGGATGCCTTGGGCCTGGGCGATCGCGTGGAGTTGCTGGCCTTCGGGGGGAGTATCCGGTTGCCAGGGGACCCAGCCGCCGGTGAAGATCAGGCGGGGGGCTTTGCCGGCGCGGTCGAGGGCTAGGCCGCCCCCTACGCGATCGCTGCCTTGGTCCCTTTCGCTGCTGGGGGGGGCGTTGGGGCCGGGGACGGTTTTCAGATTGCCGCTGAGCACAACTAGGGCGTCTGCGGTGGGCTGGGGGGGGTGGTCACGGCGGTGGCCGTGCTGTTCAACGGCGGCGATCAGGCGATCGCTGAGTAGGGGGGGCGCTGCACAGCCAGAAGAGCAGCAGAGCCGCCCAGATCGGCGATCGGCGGCGGCTGATCAGCCCCAGTAACAGGAGGCCCAGGATCAACCCGGTGGGGAGGAGGAAAACCGGGAGGATT
>JBEIGU010000241.1:0-3862 GCA_040381765.1 Leptolyngbya sp. | reverse complement strand
CAATCGGTGCATTTGGTTTGGATCAACGGACACAAGGAGGTCATTAAGCTGACGCAAACCCAAGAGCATATTTTGCACTTCCTGGGTGCGGCCTGCCAACGATATTATTTTCTGTCTTGATTAACCTGCTGAATGTGCGCTCGGCAAAGTGGAAGGGCTAATTGTCCAGCGCAAGCAGCACCTGCAACACCTCGACGACCTGCTCAAAAGCATCTTCCTGGAGATGTTCGGCGATCCGAATGGATGGCCTTCAATGCCTTTATCGTCAATTGCTGCTGATGGGAAGGGAACATTTTCTAACGGACCTTTTGGTAGCAATTTGCTGACGTCAGAACTGACAGATACAGGTTTTCCCGTTATCTACATCAGGGATATTCGGAATGCTAGATATGAGCGCGTAAGTACCGTTTGTGTAACGGAGGAAAAAACTCAAGAAATTGATACTTGCTTAGTTCAGCCCGGAGATATCTTGGTCGCGAAAGTAGGCGATCCACCTGGCACTGCGGCGATATATCCCACAGGAGAACCTATCGGGGTCATAACGCAAGACGTGATTCGTCTAAGACCAAACACCGAGATTGTTAATGCTGAATTCGTAGCCTTATTCCTTAATTCCCATATTGGATGCCGACTTATTCGCGAAATTACTGTTGAAGCAACAAGAGCGAGATTCGGCCTTCGGGAATTTAAGATGCAAGAAATTCCAGTTCCGCCGATGAATCTCCAAATGCAGTTCGCTACCATTGTTGAGAAAGTAGAAGGTATCAAGTCTTGCTATCAGCAAGGCCTCACCGATCTAGAAACCCTCTATGGTGCCCTCAGCCAAAAAGCCTTCAAAGGGGAACTGGATCTATCGCGGGTGCCCTTGCCCCCAGACGACCCAGAAGCGATCGCAGCAGACCCCCTCGCCACCCACGAGCTACCCCACACAGCGGATACCTTCCACCTGCCTGCCCCCTCAGACCTGGCTACCTTAAACTCACCTGAAGGCCGCACAGCCCTGCTGGATAACTGGTTGACGCTCTGGCTGGAGCGCCTAAACAATACGCCTTTCTCCACCCAGCCCTTTATCGATGCGGCCCAGCAACGCCTCTGGGAACTGGCAGAGCAAGATGGGGAACTAGCAGAGGACGATACTCTGGAATTGGGTGCAGCGGACTACGATTATGTCCGATTGTGGATATCAGAGTCGCTAGAGAGGCGGCACCTGGCCCAAACCTACAACGACGACAAAAACCGCGTCCAACTGAAGGCGGTGAGCCACCGATGACGCCAGTTGTCTGTTTCTTCAAGGCCTTCGGTGTTCTATATCCATGAAACTCCTGCGCCTGAAAATCACCGATCCCAAGGGCTTTCGCAGCCTGCAAGCCGGATTTGAATACCACTTCCGCACTGAATGGGGTTTACAGGAAGAGAACGGCTTTGCTCCCTTCGTCTGTGCTGGTCGCAACGGCAGCGGTAAGTCTAACCTGCTGGAGGTGTTGGCGGCAATCTTTTATCACCTGGAATGCATGTACCTGGTCAACCTACCCGACAGCTTTCGCTACGAGGAGCAGGCAAACCCCAAGGGATTTCGCAGCGACAAAGCCATCCCAGACGGCTTTGAGATTGAATACCTCACCCCAACACCGACAGAGTTAGAAGCCGACACCGAACAAGTCCAGATCAAAGTTGTCAAACCATCCAATCAAGCGCCGGAGTGGTTTTTATGGAGTGACAATCTTGACCAGTGGGAGGAGTTGCCAGGTGGGCAAGAACTGCGGGGCTCCTTACTGCCAGACTATATTCTTGGCTACTCCTCCGGCGAAAACGAAATTCTCAGCCTGCCGTTTTTCAAAATGCGCTTTGTTCAATTTGATGAGTACTGGCAGGCCCTGAAACAGCAGTTGCCCTACCCCGGCAGACCCGAATCCCGCATGGTTTACCTCGATAGCGGTTTCAGTCAGGCGATTCTGCTGTGTAACCTGCTATTTCAAGATGAAGCGACCCTCAGACGATTCTGGCGAGATATCGGTATCGAGGGCTTGCGTGGATTTCGCATCGTTATTCAGCGTAACTTTGAGTTGAACATTGCCGAGTTACCCGCCTTCGGCAGTCAGAACGAAAGTCAGCCGCAGTCGATTGAGGATATTATCCGCGACCATCCGGCTCTTGACTTCGTTGAGGATGCGATCGGTACAAATCGCTACCGGGTCAACATCGTGGAACTACTTGACGGCAATGAGGATTCTGATAAGCTCATTGCCCGCTTCAAACGTTGCGCTACCTGCTGGTTTCTCGATCCAACCACCGATACCCTCTACCTGGACTACTACGTCAACGAAGCCACCCGGAAAGCCTTCCGAAAAAACTTTGGGTTTGAGGTCCATCACTCTCCCATTGAGTTATTTCAGGCGTTTCAAGTATTGTTGACACTCAACCTTTACGCGGTCAGTGATTCCCTAAAAGCCGACCTCTATCAATCCGATAGCCTCTATGTCAGCGAGAACGTCCCCAGCCTTGCTGCGGATGACCGCATCATTCGCTTTAAGGATCTCTGGCTTACCAAAACAGACGTGACAGAGCCGGTGCTGCTAAAATCCTTTTCCGATGGCGAACATCAGTTGTTACACACCCTGGGGCTCTGCCTGCTGTTTAAAAACACCAACAGCCTGTTTCTGCTGGACGAGCCAGAAACCCACTTTAACCCAGACTGGCGGGCCAACTTTGTCACTCGCTTGCACCAGACTTTCGAGGGTACCGATAATCAAGAAATGGTCGTCACCACCCATACCCCCTTCCTAATCTCCGACAGCAAGCCCGAAAAAGTGCTGGTGTTTCAAAAGAATGATGGCGTTGTGTCGGTTAATCACCCTGACTACAACACCTTTGGCGCGTCCATTAACAAAATCACGATGAACACCTTCGATAAGCGCGAAACCATCGGGGGACACGCTCAGGAGATCCTGGAAAATTTTAGAGCGCGATCAATGAGCACGAATGAGAACAAGGAACAGCTAATTGATGAGATCAATCAGAAACTGGGCGACTCGGTTGAGAAGATGCTACTGATAAAAACCATTCTTGACAGTATGGAGGACCAAAGCTAATGCTGTTTCCGTATCAATATGTGCCCCACCAAATGGAGAAGATGCAGGAGTTCATCGACTTCATCTTTTTTGATGTGTGGTGCAAGGCTCCTGAAGGAGAGTCTTTTAGCCTTGACTTATTCAACGACAATTCTGAACTCAAGGAAGTGATAGAAGCCTTTCACTACTCTGATGCAAAAGGAGCAGACTTCTTTAACAGCCACATCGAAATTATTTATGACTTATTCGCCAAGTTAACACCCGATCAGATCGACGAATTCAAACAATGGTACCAAGCCAATAACGATATCGAAAAAATTTGTGCTAATAACTCCGCTACCCCCATTGTACGCTATGCTGATATTCAGAAAATTCACCCAGATTTAAGCAGCCAGTTAGCCTCATTTTTTAAAGGGCTTTATTCCAAGGACTTGCTCAACCTCGTAGCATTACGAGAAAAAATTGGTCAAATCGATGATCACTACGATAAATTCATGGAAGTCAACAACTTAGGGAAATGCCCATTTTGCGGGATTTCCACAATGCTTGGTGTTTATCACATGAAACGGGGTAACTACTCAAAAAGTGCTGGTAGTACCAGGATCCATAGGCTAACCTTCAGGTTGCTACCGCCACCTGCTGCGCTACCGCTTTAGCTCGAATGACATCTGGTAACGGTGGTATTCGGTGATCACCATGAACGCGAGAGAGGAGGTACTGCCAGAACGAGATGCCTAGTTTGCGGCAGGTTTTCTTGAGACCGACCAAGGTATCTCGGGCTTGTCGCCCCGCCT
>JBEIGU010000240.1:0-3872 GCA_040381765.1 Leptolyngbya sp. | reverse complement strand
TAGACCTGTTGCTTTTTAACTGAAAAAACCGCTGAAAGCCCTACTTAGTATAGGTTACAGCCGTCAATCGCCAAAATCTCCTGAAAAGCTTGCTGGAACTGGGTTTCATGGCTTTTTTTGCCTTATATGGCAACAAGTCTATTAGCCGCGGCTTGAAAGTAACGATCTAGCGCCTCGATAGCATAAATCAGGTAATCTCGGGTGATGTCACTTTCCGTCATGGGCGAGCCATCGCTGTCAGGGTAGACCACCTCGAAACAAGGGGAGAGGGGGGTAGTTGTCATAGCAACGGCTCCGTAAAACCCAAGATAGCCCTAGGCTAACATAGTGCATCCGTTTCCTGGGCTTGCTGCTTGATGAGCAGATCGGTTTCTTAAAATAAACGCCAGACGTCCTCAAGGGTGGGTTGGGAGGTTGACATGACCAGGGGAAAGGAGTTTGTATGTATTTCACCATAGACTGGCAATGGTCCTGTCTACAGGGCGGACATCCATGAAGTTCGGGTTGAGCTTGTCGTTGGACTAGCCTTTGCGAAGCAGATAGCCCATGTTGTTACTCATGTTTAAGCCTGAACCTATCCCCTCCAGGGAGGCTTCGCGATCAACAAGCTCAGGGCGAACGCTATTAGAGCCTTCCTGTATTAGGATTACATATACCCTATCCTCTCCGAGCAGGCTTCACAAAGCACCAGCGTTTATGATCTACTGAACCGGATTACTCCAGAGTAATACCCAGGGACTGCAACTTCTCTCGTAACTGCCGTAGTTGAGCCTCGGCCTCCTGTGCCTTGCTGCGCTCTGCTGCGGCTTCCTGTTCCAACCTCAGGCGGTCTTGCTCTGCCTGCTGTTGCAGTTTCTGTCGTTCCCCTTCAACTTGCTCTAGGGCCAATTGAGAGCGGAGCTGCTCCTGCTGCACCATCAACAGGCTTTTTTCCACCTCAAGCTGGAGGGCCTCGGCGGGGGTTGGCAACAGAGCCCCCGCCAGGGTGAAATATCGTAACTGCTGATTAAACACCCCTAAAAACAGCCCCAACACCTCACTCCAGAGCCAGCCCTGGTCATTGGCCACAATCGGCTGATACTGATCAAGGGCTAGGCGAAAACCGGCAAACTCCAAGGTGTCGGGGGAAAAGTAAAAATACTCAGGGGTATGAAACCGTTCAGCATAGAGCTTGCGTTTGAGATGGCGATCCACGTTCACCGTAGAGTTGGAGAGTAGCTCAATGATTAAATCAGGATACTGACCATCCTCCTCCCAAACCACCCAGGAATTGCGATGCTTTCGTTCAGTATGCTTCACCAGAAAAAAGTCTGGACCCCGGAAATCGCGGTTTTTTAACTGCTGACGACTAAAATAAATGGTTAAGTTGGCCCCAATGAAAAAATCCCGGCGATCCTGCCAGGCTAGCTCTAAGCAAGAGACTAATAGCATTAACTGCAGGTAGTGCAAGGAGCTTTCCATTTCCGGCTCATCGCTCAAGAGTTGGGTCGCATCAGGCATTTGAGCTTCAAGCTCTTGGGCAGTGATGGCGGTCATGGTTCCCAAGCCCTTCACAGAATTCCCCATTCCCCATTCCCCACTCCTCCCTCATCAGGTTCAACCCCCAGGGCCCGTAACTGGGCAGCCAGACGTTCCGCTCGCTGGGCCTGCTGTTCCGCTCGCTGGGCCTGCTGTTCCGCTCGCTGGGCCTGCTGTTCCGCTCGCTGGGCCTGCTGTTCCGCTCGCTGGGCCTGCTGTTCCGCCCTGACTATTTCAGCCCGGGCAGCCTCTTCGGGGGTGGGAAGCAGAGTCCCCTCCAGGGAAAAGTAACGCAACTGCTCCCCTTCAACCCCCAGAAAAAAGCCCAGGGTTTCGCTCCACAACCAGCCCTGATTATTGGCCAAAATCGGCTCATAGTGGTTGAAACCTAGTCTAAAGCCTTGAAATTCAAGGGTTTCAGGAGAAAAATAAAAATACTCAGGAGTGTGAAATCGCTCTGCATAAAGCTGTCGCTTGGTGGTGCGATCAACGCTGGCTGTGGAGTCAGACAGCAACTCGATGATCAGATCGGGATAACGGCCATCCTCCTCCCACACCACCCAGGAAGATCGGGGTTCTCGGGTAGTATCTTTGACTAGAAAGAAATCGGGCCCCCGAAAGTCCCGATGCTTGAGCTGTTGTCGGCTGAAGTAAATCGTTAAATTAGCCCCAATGAAGAAGTCGTCCCGCCCCCGCCACGCCCATTCTAGGCTGGTCACTAGCAGTAGCAGTTGCATGTAGTGTAGGGAACTTTCCATCTCTGGCTCATCGCTTAGTAGCCTGCGTCCATCAGGCATCTGGGCTTCGAGTTCCTGGGCCGTGTAAGCAGCCATGGGAGAAGACTCCTATCAAGAAATACCTATAGTCTAACTAAAACTTCTCCTTCTGCCACTCCCCCAAACAATTAGCAACTACGCCTTCGATTAAGCCTTAGTTCCCTTAATTCCACCTTTTCCTAAGGACATCATCAAGTTCGACGTAGAAACGTCGTAGAAACAACGCTAATCATAACAAGCCTTCCTAACAGACTCAGCGATCGCTAGAGAGTCAAATCTTGGAAAAACTGAGATCAAAAGACCATCGAAGCTCTCCCAAAAGAACAATTAAAATGTTTGAGGTAAAAATACTAGAGAAAATCGAACCAATACCAAAACTCGACCAAACCAGCCATGAAAACTAATATTTTATAAAGATAGTAGTATCAGGATCGATAAAATCGCTAAGAACAACCTTGTTATAACAGTTTTCCACAGAGTCAGACACCCAACTGCTCAATTTTACCCCCGTGCCTGACCGTAGTAGTTCACACTATATCTCTCTTTATCAAAGAATATCAAAAAATATGATCACACTGCACTTCAACCAAATCGAATTCGCTATGTCAGCGCCCTAATCTTTTAAAAATACGATACAAAAAATATCCTAACAAGACAAATTTTAGTCTACCGCAAACAAATCACCTCTTACAAAAAATCTAACAGAATCGCAGATTGACAGATAAGCTCGGGCGAATAGAGCAAGGGAAAAAGCGTAACCCATCAAAAGTTCCAATCATAAATCAAGTCCATGCTTACAACCCTAACCCTGCCCATCACTGCCAACCCCTCTCCCAGAAGGCGAGACACTTAGGATATAACATACCTCCCTAAGACTGGGAAACTCCAAACTTTAAACTAGACAAGGCCACAAAACAAAATCACAAAATCTATGAGCTAAGAATTGCTACAAACATACCGAGGGTCGTAAACTATGGCAATACTCTTAAAGGAGTAGTTAGCCGACAAGAGCGTAAGTGGCACACTTAGATTATATCTTGCCTAAGACCACAGAAATAGACCCCAGGCACCTTGTGGTCAAGGCTACAGGCCAAAATTCCTACCCTTGGCAAGTTCCGGTCGATCCCAAAGGATCTATAGGTCTTCAGTACTATGTTGGGAGCTACTTAGTGACTTGGTGGTAACCGTTCACGTCCCCCCCCCCCAGGGTAATCGCATATTAACCGAGTGCTCGTAGTGATGGGCAGATGGCTAAGAAATAGCGGTTTATAGCGAATCAACTCTGTCCTATTGCCTTGTAATGTTTTGATTTTTGGGTTAATAGCCTCCTATATGAATTCGTTTGTCTTCAGTATCAGTCTAGGTCTGGAGTTGTCTTTCACGCCTCATCCACCGCGCTATCCGCCAGGATTTTAAGCATAAAGTTATCGTCCTGGACAGTCTTAAGTTTTTTCTGGATATCTGAAGAGCACACGTCTGAACTCCAGTCACTAAGGCGAATCTCGTGTGGCGGGTTGGTGGTGGGAATGGGGGGGGGGGGGGGGGGGGGGGGGGGGGGGGGGGGGGGGGGGGGGGGGG
>JBEIGU010000239.1:0-3882 GCA_040381765.1 Leptolyngbya sp. | reverse complement strand
CCACTTTCAGCTAGGTTTAGATAAGCGCCTAAGTCTCAAGACGATCTCATCTGCGAGACAAGCCTTACTTCTGGGATGTTTGGCAAATAAGGCTTCCAGGCTTTCATTTTTCGTTCAGTCTCAACCCGCGGAAGGTAGGCTCTAACCTACATTCCGCAGGTTGACAAAAAGCCTTATCAACCGATAAACAAGACGAGATCGCAGCCCTAATAATCGTGGTTCAATTACAGCCTTAGCATATAACCTACATTCCGCAGGTTGCCAGGGAATAAAAGACCTGGGGTGCTCTAGCCTGACCCGCCAACCATGACGAGCGACCTTTCTTTAACCATCAATAACCGATCATCGATGGTGAGCGACGATCCTTTGATGATCCGTCGCCAACCATTGATGAGGAGAGACAAACCTTTAATGATCAGCCACGATCCTTTGATGATCCATCGCTAACCATCGATGATCAGCGACAAACCTTTGAACGTTGATTGCTAACCTTTAAGCGTTCGTTACAAACCTTTGAAGGTTAGCGACAAACCTTTGAACTGCATAACCCGCTGGTTATGGATCCGTCGCAAAGCCTTAAGCAAACACCGCTAAGGTTTGAGTCACATCACCATTTGGTTATGCAGTGCTCCCTATCCCTCACCCCAGGGCCAGTCAAGACTCCTCCCAACCCCCCTCGGCTCAAAGGTTGGGGGCTATTCCCTACCCTGAAATTCTCAGGGTCTCAGGGGATCGGTACTCGCTTCCAAGGCGGAGCGATCGCCCACCTGGGGAAGCTGGTCAGTCCAATCATGTTCCTCAGCCAGGATCTGGGTTAGGCCACCATTGGACAATGACCGGGTTTCCCATCCCTGGGCATTCAGGTCAGCCGCTTTGTAGATAACCCAAGTTTCCTTCATAGCGATCATCCTCAAAACTGGTTTGCTCATCTTCAACTACGCAATCGACCCTAAGTATAGGGTCTCTGGTCGGTTTGACCCGTTGCAGCTTCCATCCCTGGGTGAGATCGCACCCGCACCGCCGCACGGGAGATCGCTTACAATGGCGATTTTGATATAGAATGCGATCTCCCAACTCATGAGCGGAATTGACCGAGATATTACCCCTGATTCCCGACCAAGTTTGGTTGATCGCCATTTACCAAATACTCCTCAAGTCCAGCGGCTGCTCCGCAGAGAAGGGAGAGCGCATGTATTCAACGACCTCGAAACCCTAAAACAAGTCACTCAGGCTATCATCGCAGGTGGAGAGCGAACTGGGGTAGAGGATGAAGACGATGATTACGAACGGTATGGACTCTACTGCTCCGAGCCAATCGGCTACATAATTAGAGTAGATGGAAGTCAAACTCCGCTTTACTACGGCGAGATCAAAATTGTGAAAACAACAGGTGAGTATCATGCAATCCCACGCACCAGTTCTCGCAGAACAAGCTAAAACCTGGAAATTCCTGGAACTTTGGGTTGATCCAGTTCTCTTTCCACCCAAGATTCTTATGTTGGTGGGTGCCCAAGATGGTACTTGTCGCATTTTTAATCCTGCATGTGACTATAAACTTGTAGTCACTCACTCCAGTTATCAAGCAGCCCAAGAGTGGCTGCTTGAGGATGAATATGAACGAGTCAAGGGCCAACTTTTGGCTGAAGAGGTTCTTTAATTAAAGTGTACCCCGTTGCCCCTCACCATCCCAGCACCTCTGGTAAGAGTTCAGGACTATGGCATTTTCCCTGTCGATCGCCCCACCACTACTGCTCCTAGGGCTAGGGCTCCTGCCAGGGCTGAGCACCACAGCACCGGCGACTAAGGCCAAGCCAAGGGTAATCCTGTGGGGGTGGTGGTGATATTGAGCCGCAAGGCAGCTAATTGGCTGCCTGACTCTTACTCAAGAATGACCCATCTATGAGCAACCCCGCACCGAGGAACAGTTTGAGGCATCGAGCGACCGGATAATTCAGCTTATTTACCACTAAACTCAAAATATAAGTCTTTGAAACGTGGGAATCTATATGACTTTGTCTGAAGTTTTACCATCCGTTCGCCAACTCTCGATCATCGAGAAGCTTAAGCTAATTCGAATTTTAGCAGAGGATCTAGAAGCAGCAGAGGATATCTCACCCCTGGAACCTTTCAAAACCTATGATCTGCCGACCCCCTACAACAGCTTTGGGGTTGGCGCTACGTTAATGCAAGCTTTAGAGACAGCGGATCAGGCTTAATGTCATGCGCTTTCGCTACTCCACTACTGATCCCTCCCAAAACGAGTTCGATAGTCTTCCACGAGTGCCGATCATTCTTCGTCGCGAGGGGCGTACAGTTGAAGCCTTAGCTCTGGTTGACAGTGGCGCAACGGTCAACGTTATGCCCTATGAATTGGGTTTACAGCTTGGGGCTACCTGGGATGATGACGGAGCAATCATTCAACTGGCAGGCAATTTGGGCAACCAACCAGCTACACCATTCTCATCGATGGTTCAAGTTGGGGATATCGCTCCAGTTCAATTAGCCTTTGCTTGGACTAAAAGTCCCAATGCACCCCTGATTCTAGGTCAGACGAACTTTTTTATGGAATTTGATGTGTGCTTCTACCGTTCCAAAATGGAGTTCGAGGTTAAACCCAAGTCTTCGTAAACGGTCTAACATAGTCCCCGAGGCAGATGAGCAAAGGCGACCTTGTGATGTTTCAAAGCCGCCGCCGCTGCTGGTTTGACCACCTCAGGCCGCCTATGCCATCGCGCCGCCAGGTCCACCCCACGGCCGACCAAGGTTCTCCTGAGGTCATGGGGAGACAGGCCCGCGATCGCTGCACCCGCCGAAGAGGGTTATGGACCGCCCTAACCTGCATTATTCATGAGGCTTGCCAGAAGGCAGTGACTTGGCCCCCAATGAGTCAACCGCAACAGACGCTCAGTATCCACGTCCCAGTGCTGGCGACGACTTGAGCAACGAGGCCAAAAACCGTAGCGAATCCCACAAAAAAAGGGAGACTCTCCGGGCCAGTAGACACACCTATCCTATGGGGCACTCTGAGTTAGGCCAAGACCCAAGGATGAGGAGCCATCAACTGGGTGCATCCCAGTTCTGCAATGAGTAGAAATGCTTAGTGCAGATTAAGGACAAAAGCCTTAGTCTCTAAGTACTCTCTCTCAGGAGAACTGACATGATGGATGCAACCAAGGAAGCTCAAATCAAAGCCCATGCCCTGGCCTTAGCCGAGTTACTCTACGATGAGACAGACCCCGAGCAAGTCAAGACGCTAGCTGGGATTGAAGTCGCCGTTCGCGACCACCTATTGACCCACGTGGGGCCAGAGATCGGAAATTTTTTATCCGCACAAGCAGCGGCACAAACCAAGGGCGCACCCGACAGCTTCAAAGCATCGTCGGACGGCTAAGCCTGACGCCCCGCCAGAGCCAACGGCTTGAGGTCAAACCTCGCACCCAGTGGAGTCCTTATCTAGAGAAGTGTTGCCTGTTGTTGAGTGCTAACGAGGCCTATGCCCGCGCCGCCGACGATATCACCGTGCTCACCGGGATATACGTATCAGGCAGCACCCAGCAACGGCTAGTCCATCGTCAAGAGTTAGAGCCACCAACCGTGGACAGTGGCATCAAGGAAATCAGCCTAGACGGGGGTAAAGTGCGGCTGCGGACACCTCTGGGGCAACCCTGTCAATGGCGTGATTACAAGGGGGTCGACCTGCATCAGTGTAGCGTTAGCGCCTTTTATAAAGACAACGATAGCTTAGTCAACTGGGTTAATCAGCAGCCCTTGGCCCACCCCCTCGTTTGCCTCGGGGATGGCCACGACGGCATCTGGAATCTGTTTGCTCAGATTGGGCATGCAAGCGAGCGCTTGGAGATCTTAGACTGGTACCATCTCATG
>JBEIGU010000238.1:0-3926 GCA_040381765.1 Leptolyngbya sp. | reverse complement strand
GGTCCAGGGCGGCGGCACGCCCCGGTCCGGGGGAAACCGCCATTCCCCCGGCAGAAGCAATGGAAGTGTTCAGGAAATCAGGTCAGCTCAGGCTGAAACCATTGATCTCTGGTTTTTACGACCAGGCTTTACACAAAATTCTGATCACTCTCGCTGCAAAAGCTCCGATCGCGGTTACCCCAGGCCGCGATCGCCCCACCAGAGCTCGAGACCCTGCAGCCATGGCTCCCCAGCCAGCGTCGCGATCGCCCCAGCGACAAAGCTTGCCCCGATGGCCTCACAGATCAGCGATCGCAGCAGCACGGAAAACCCCCAACCCTGGAACCCAGGGGCTCACGGTTGGATTCTGAGCCACCCAAAGACGAAGGATTGGGACCCTTGCATAACCATTGGGTAATGCAACTCAAGCTTTTGCGATGTTTATTGGTGGTTTTGCGACCGAACCATAACCATGGGGTTATGTAACTTGAAGTTTTGTAACGAACGCTTCAACATTCACCGCTAACCTTTCAAGGGTTGTAACGAACGCTTCAAGGTTTGCGACCAACGTTTGAACGTTTGTAACGAACGTTGCAACATTCATCGCTAACCTTTCAAGGTTTGCAACGAATGCTTCAAGATTCACCGCTGATCATCGATGGCTAGCGATGGATTAGCCAAGGATCGTCGCTGATCATCCCGAAATGGTTCCCCACCATCGATGGTTGGCGATGGATTATCCAAGGATCGTCACTGATCATCAAAGGTATGGAACACATGCTTCAAGGTTCATGGCAAATGCTTAAACGTTTGTCGCCAACCTTAGAAGGGATGTAACGAATGCTTAAACGTTCATCGCTAACGCTTCAAGATTCGTTACAATTATTTGTAGATTTGTCGCCAATCATCCATAGTTAGCGATGGACGATTGAAAAATCGTGGCTAGTCATCCCAAAAATGTCCCTCACCATCGATGGTGGGCGATGAATTACTCCCCATTGGCGGCTAATCATCGAAGATTTGCAACAAATGCTTCAAGGTTCGTTACAAGTTTTTCAGATTAGTCCCTGATCTTTAAGGATCTTACCCCCCCTTCCCTTCAGCCAGGCAGCGGTCAGTGATCAGGAGCCCTGGCCACCGACTCCCTCATCGTTATATAGACTCAGTAGATCGCAAAGTCTCCCTCACCCCCAGCCCCTCTCCCAGGAGGGAGAGGGGAGCCGGAAGTATTTCAAAGTCCCTCTCCCCATTTGGGAGAGGGATTTAGGGTGAGGGCTGGATCATGACAACAGAGCCTGTTGGTGATCTACTGAGACTTCTCTATCCGCCCTGCGCCTGCAGCCCCCTCCCCCAGGCCTACACGCTGAGCGCAATGCGACGCGCGATCGCTAATCCCTTCCCATAGCTGAGGATAATTATCCCGATGGGCACGGGCTCAGGCCCTTGGCCCATCCTACCCCGCTAGATTCAGCAACCCCCCAAAGCGAAGCGTGGCCATGGCGCGCCCCGGCGTCGCCATCCGCTGGCAACGGGACCCCGGCCAGGCCGGAGAATACCAAACCCAACACCTGCGCCGCCGCCTGACCGGCTACGACGCCAAGGGCCTGACCACCCGCCTCAGCCAATATAGCGTTGGCTAGAACGCTGAAAACCGGGTTGATCGGTTACAGCTAAGGCTGGGTAGGCGTTCTAGCTCGCCTCCGCCCCCTTACGGGTGGCTACGGCTACAGAACGGGCCGGCCCCCTGAGTCGCGCCGCCGAATTTGGCGAAGTCTACCTCCTGCAGGCCTCCTGGACCCATAGCTTGATCAACGAATTGGTTAGCTTCCCCGATGGAGCCCACGATGATCAGGTAGACGCCGCCACTGAGGGCTATATGGAATTGACCGGTGTGGGAGTCCCCCGATTTGGCACCGCTGCATTTAGGTAGAAAGGGCAAGGCTTTCGTTGAGGGAATAGCAAACCCACCTCCCGTAGAGACTACCACCCTGAACATTACAGAATCTTAACTATCATGGCGATGAGATCGCGGGATACTAAATAGCTGTACTAAAAGTACTCATACAAGACCCCTACAGGGGTATTTAAGCTGACGAATCATTAATCTACAGAGGCACTAGACAGCAAGTGATTTTACCCTCATTACTAGGTGTCGCCCTTCTTAGTGCTTGCGCTGGTTTCCTCTGGCTAGTAATTCCTGTTTTTATAGTCCAGGTCTGTATTGATAAAGTTATTGTTCGGCAAGAGGCTGGTGCGGTTATTGCCCTTAGCATTTTTGCCATAATAATTTTTCTGTTTGCTAGTGGATTAGATGTAGTTCTCGGGGCTCTTGCAGCAAGAGTTGTCCGCCATCCAATGCCTCAAATTTTTCTGAAACTTGCTATGGAACTACCGAGAATTTTGCTATCGCTAGCTCTTATATTTTTTTACAATAAAAAGTTTGCGACTTTAACCTGTCTAATTGTAATACTTGGCAGTGTGATCTTTTGTTTTATTCAGTATGTCAAGGAGACGTATCAAGCGCGTCTAGAAGAACGAACTCAGTCTTTTATACAGGGTATTATTCCAACATCTTCCCGTATACTAATTGGTTTTACAGCCCTGTTTACATTTCTTTCTGGCATAGCTTTAATTGTGCGAGATGAAATAACACTTGGTCAACTGGCGGTATTTATGTGTATAAGCGTACAGTTGACTATTTCAGTATCAAACACCATGAGGTCCATTATCCAGCCTAGACCAGTATAAAAGGAGCTGAAAAAGAGAAATTCATCTGACTTGTCATTCCCCAGCCATGGCCGATCTCATCGAACTTGAAACAGATCGCCTACACCTGCGACAATGGCTCCCCACCGATCGCCCACCCTTTGCCGCTCTCAACGCCGACCCCCGGGTGATGGCCTTTCTACCCAGCCAGCTCACCCGGGCCGACAGCGACGCCCTGGCGGATCGCTGTCAGGGCCTAATTGAACAACAGGGCTGGGGACTGTGGGCAACGGAACTAAAAGCCTCCCACCAGTTCATTGGATTTGTCGGCCTACACCGACCCTCCCCCCAACTACCCTGCTCCCCCTGTGTGGAAATTGGCTGGCGACTCGCTTTTGAGCACTGGGGTCAGGGGTTAGCCACTGAAGCCGCCCGCGCCGCCCTCCGGGTCGGGTTTGTCGACCTCAACCTAGCGGAAATCGTCTCCTTTACCACCCTGGGTAATCGCCACTCCCGGGCGGTGATGGAACGGCTAGCCATGGTTGAATCAGGCACCTTTGACCACCCCCACCTACCCGAGGATAGCCCCCTGCGCCCCCATTGCCTGTACCGCCTGTCTCAACAGACCTACCACCCCTCACCCTACCACCCCCCGTAGTGGCGCCCTATAAAAAAGGACACCCCCCGCCACAGACGTTCATCCGTACTATCCTAGGGGCATTGCTCCTGCCCCTGCCCCTGCCATGCGCTGGTACACCTTCTGGGACGACCAGGGCCAATTCCACCGCCTGCCCAGCGTCACCACCATCCTTAACCTCACCCAGCCCCCCCAGGCCCTAGCCAACCACCCCCTGACCAGCACCCGCAAACGCCAAACCAGCCGCCAACGGGGCGATCGCCTGGACCAGTGGTTTAAAGCCTGCTGCCACCAGGGCAAACTCCTCCCCCTCCCCGCCGAGATCGCCCCGTTGGGCCGCCAGCTCAAACCCTACCTGGCCCAACTACTCGCCCTGCCCCAACCCTTTTACACCAACCAACCCGTCTTCAACCCCGACCACGGCTACGCCGGCACCCTGGACCTGGTGGCCAGCCACCCCCTCCTCGGCCTCTCGCTTCAGGTGGTGGGTCAATTCCCCTGCTAGTGCTCGTTCCACCAATCGTTGAGTCATCTGTTGGATGATCCCAGACTCTCCCAGTAAATCTGCCGGTTCACGGTAATCCTTTAACAGCTCATCGACTAG
>JBEIGU010000237.1:0-3961 GCA_040381765.1 Leptolyngbya sp. | reverse complement strand
TATCCCTTCCACAGTTGGCGCCTGCTCCACGATGTGCACCACCGCCACACCAATAATCTCGATCAGGACAATGCCTGGACCCCCTGGACCGCAGCTGAGTACGAGGATGCCAGTGGATTTATGAAGGGAGTCTACCGCGGCATGCGGGGCGGCTTTTGGTGGTTAGCTTCGGTGGCTCACTGGGCCGTGCTACACTTCAACTTACAGAATTTCGAGCCCCGCGATCGCCCGCGAGTATTCCGTTCCATTGCCCTGGTGAGCATCTTTGCCCTGGTCCTCTTTCCCAGCCTATGGTTATTGGCTGGTCCCTGGGGTATCGTCAAATACTGGCTGATGCCCTGGCTGGGCTACCACTTCTGGATGAGCACCTTCACTCTGGTGCACCACACCGTTCCAGAAATTCCCTTTTACCACCAGGCCGGTTGGCACGAGGCAGAGGCCCAGTTGTCAGGCACTTTACATTGTGACTATCCCCGTTGGGTAGAGCTGCTCTGCCACGACATCAATGTGCATGTGCCCCACCACATCTCCGTCGGCATCCCTTCCTACAATCTCCGCCCAGCCTATGGGGTTCTGCAGAAAGAATGGGGTCCTCTGATCAAGCAGACCCAATTCTCCTGGGGGCTAATGAAGCGGATTATCAGTGATTGTCACCTCTATCATCCCGATCAGGGTTACCAACGGTTCAGGGATTTAGATCAACACCAGTCATCCGAGCAATGACTGCCCTGGGGCCAGGCTCTGGCATAATGGGTTGGTCCTTCCCTCCAGGTGGCCATGGCCCCCAGTCTTCCCTCCCGTAGCCAGCCAAGTGACCAGCTACCCATATCGGGCTCCAGCGTTTCCTCAGGGTTGATGATGGTTGGCCTGATTTTGAGTCTGGGGTTTGTGCTCGTCGCTTTACTCTCCCCCAGTTTGCAGACCTGGGGCGTAGTCCAAGATCCCACCGCTGCCCTGCAAAATCCCATTCATCATGCCCCAGGTCTGGACCATTGGTTTGGCACTAGTCGGCAAGGCTATGATGTATTCGCTCGCACTCTTTTTGGAAGCCGGGCTGCCTGGCAGGTGGTGATTTTAGCCACGGTGCTTAGCCTGGTGGTTGGAGTACCTCTGGGCCTGGTGAGCGGCTACCTAGGGGGGGCCCTAGATAGAGTGCTCGTCTTTTTGATGGATACAATCTATACTCTCCCCGGTTTGTTACTTTCGGTCACCCTAGCCTTTGTGGTGGGACGGGGGGTGGTCAATGCGGCGATCGCCCTCAGCATTGCCTACATCCCCCAATATTTCCGGGTGGTACGTAACCATACGGTCAGCGTAAGAACTGAGCTCTTCATTGAAGCTGCCCAGGCTCTAGGGGCATCCACCTGGGCTGTGCTAACCCGCTACCTGCTGATGAACGTGATCCAAAGCGTACCAGTGCTATTTACTCTCAATGCCGCCGACGCCATCTTAGTACTGGGAGGGCTAGGTTTTTTGGGGCTGGGTCTGCCGGAACAGGTGCCGGAGTGGGGGGCGGATATTCGTCAAGCCTTGGATGCCCTTCCCACAGGTATCTGGTGGCCGGCCTTGTTTCCCGGTTTAGCGCTTACCCTAATGGTAACCGGTCTCTCCCTAGTAGGAGAAGGGCTGAATGAACTGGGCAGAAAGTCTAGCGGTCGGGACACTTAACCTACATTCCGCAGGTTGACAAATAAAGGTTGACGAAAATCAGTCAGATGTGTAATGGCACCGCTCAACCGGTGGCTCGAATAGGCGAATAATGAAATGTCGTTGTTCATCGGTGAGGTTAGTGATCTGCAACTACTCTTGGCCTTTCCCTTCGGTCTCTCCCTTAGATTTAACCCTGGCATAATCCCCCTCAACTGCCATTGAGGCCGAATCCGTCTACAGTTCTGAGAGGGAATTGAGAAACCCATAGGTTACCGACCTACGATGTCCAAGAGTTGGTGCTGAGGCGACAAAACATACGCTTTCAGTTAGCTGAATACGTCACGGTGTCTGGGGAGACTGTGGTAGGGCAATTGCCCGAGAAGAAGGGCTTGACCAAATGCATCAGACACTGATATCCGAGAATATGTCACCCGCCGCAAGATTAGTGGCACCACCCGCTCGGAGGCGGGGCGACAAGCCCCAGATACCTTGGTCGTTCTCAAAAAAACCTGCCGCAAGTTAGGCATCTCGTTCTGGCAGTACCTCCTATCTCGCGTTCATGGTGATCACCGAATACCGCCGTTACCGGATGCAATTCGAGCTAAGGCGGTAGGGCAGCAGATAGCAGTAGCAACCTGAAGGCTAGCCTATGGATCCTGACACTACCAGCACTTTTTGAGTAGTTAAAGTTCTTATACCTCCTGAGTTCCGACTCCCCATTTAAGGATTATCGAGCTTGCGTCGCCTAGTACTAACGTTACAGGATACTTTACAGGTGGCGAATCCATCTTCCGAGTAGACACAACATTTATCTAGAAAGTTAAGTAAAAAGTAGAAGTGAAATGTGCCGATATTTTCACTTCTAGAGGTTCAGCCGTTGATAATGAACCTTCCCCAGACTAGCTAAGGTAGCAGCCCCGAAACTAGAACACCAAGAAAGGGATCAGACGGGGCTGGAGACGCAGTTAGGAGGTATCTAAAATGAACTATAGCTGTTTTTTTGGCAGCTCAGGGTTTGCCTTAACAACTTCTTAAGACTAGCTTTGGTCTATTAGTTGTCATGGGAGACCGCAAGCATTACCCAACCATGGAGAACCAACTTTCCATCGCCGACCGTGCGTCTAAGTTTCTCACCCCCAACTCTGACGCCGCAAAGGAGGAGGGATTTGCGTGAAGTTACGGGGGGAGGAAGTTTATATCTCAATAAAGCTTCCGTAAAACTGCAAGGTTACTGGCTCGGAGGTAACTGTAGCAGTGAAGGATGATAGTAGTCCCGGGATGCGGTGAGTTCCTGGTGTTCTTGCCCCTTTTCACCTATACCGCAGAACTGTTTGGTGTCTCTACAATCTTGCGTGACTTATGAAATCTGCGTTAATTCGGCTTTTTATTTTACCCGGTGGCATCACTCTTTTGATGACATTGAGCGTGTTAAGTTTAATACTTATCCACACCTCACTATTTCAACAGGAATTTCGGGCCCAGAATGATCGGGATCAGTTCCCCGGCCAGCGACGTGGTGGGGGTACTCACTTAATGATCCCGTCGGAGGATAGTTTCGCTTAAGGTCTGGCTGCTCTGGCTATAGCCAGAGGGAACGGGGTTCCTTATAACTCCTACGACTAGTCGACTAGTGTAATCATTCACACCCCCCCCTGGCAAAGTGACCGAAGCCCCTGATGTCTCCTTGACAAGTGGGGGGAGTGTGAACGGTTACCTAGATTCTCTCTCGCAAAAGTGACAAAACAGAGTTAAGCATCGATTGACAGGCTTGAGCATTCTAGTGGGCTTTAGGGAACTATAAATTTGCCCAATAACCCTTGTCACTCCGATCACGACTAAGGAGGCCACGTTGTAATTCTGAACCACGACAATCTTTCCGATCCGCAAAGCCACGAAAAACTTCCGAGCGTTACCGCTTCGGTTAAGGTTACAGCTGCCGCTCAGTTCTAGCGGCAGCTTTTGCTGCTCCGGTGGGTATTAAGGGATTGGTCATGATTTAAAGGGGAAATTCCTTAAAAGTTTCCGGATAGGAGTTCTATCCCCTTGTATACACAATTACTCGGGCTTAGTTATCACTATTCCTCCGAATCTACCGTTTTTCAGCATCTGCTATGGTAAAACTTGGGATGTGGTCTCTACAGCTAAACTTTCAGCAGCTGACGACTCGCTTAATTCAACAGCTTAACTTTGCTAGCCGGGCTATCCTGGTGTCTAGCTTATTGGCCTTGTCAGTGATAGCAATCAGTAAGCGGTTAGGGGTTCTCCAACCGCTAGAGATGGCTAGTTTTGACTTTATGACTCGCCTTCAGAC
>JBEIGU010000236.1:0-3986 GCA_040381765.1 Leptolyngbya sp. | reverse complement strand
CCCAACGCTGCCACCAAGACGGCCTCAACACCGACCCCCACACCCTCGCCACCCAACTCAGACTCCACCTCCACCGGGGCATCGGCTACCTCGCCGGCGACCCCCACCTCAAACGCCTGCAAGACCTCTGCCACCTGGCCCGACCCAACCCCACCCCAGAGTGACGGGCCCCCAGCCTCTGATAGCCCCCAGGGGTGATGGTATTTGAATGAATGGCTAAATTGAGGGGGAGCTAATATCCTTTGTATCCTCACTCAGATCTCTTAACCCATCGGCCTCAGGGACTATGTTAGGTTGCGCCGCTTCCGAGTGTTCTCTTCGCTTGAACCAAAGACATCATATGCCAAATCTTGTATTTTCAAAGCAACCAACTATCTAACTTCAAGGCAGGCACACGCTCAAATTCACGGGTATTTGCTGTAATAAGAGTCAGATCAAGAGCTAGTGCATGAGCAGCAATCAGTAAATCATTCGGACCAATCGGAGTTCCTGCTTGCTCCAAATTTGTACGAATTGAAGCATAGTGCTCATCTACAGGTGATTCCAACGGCAAAACTGTCAAAACTTCAAGGATGCGTTCTAGTTGCTGTACCAGACGGGAGGAACCACTCTTAACCACTCCAAATCGTAGTTCACACGCCACAATGATGCTAGTACAAACGCTGTCTTCCCCGACATCTACAATATGCTGGAAAATTCGACCTTGAGGATGTCTGACCAAATCTGACAGGATGTTGGTATCAAGCAGGTACTGATAGGTCATTGGGTGGCACTAAAATGTGATGTCATCAAGGGGAAGTAACCCCTCATCTATATTAGGGAAATCATCCGTAATGTCTTGCAACGTAGTCAGCAAAGAAAGTAGAGAACTAGAAGGAATGGGTTCAATGATTAAGCGATGACCTTCTTTGCGTAACAAAACCTCTGTACCCGATAGGGCAAGTTCATGGGGAATGGTTAGGACTTGATCTTGTCCACTTGTTAGTAAAGAAACATGACGCGAGTTTTGCATAAGTGACCTCTTTGTTATTTGAAGTGTCAGGAAATCCGTGAAAATCTATCTCCATATCACTATCAGTATTTATCAGTTATATTTTCTTTCTAGTTGATGTTGGCTGTCACCAAAAATCTAGAACGAGCAGCTTTAAGATCAACGCCAACACCAGAGAAATTTGGTTCAAGCATAACTGTGTCCTTCATAACTTCCCAGATTGAACGCCATCTTGAGCCGGAGATGTCCTTGAGGAGATCATCCGAGGCTTTAATGGTTTCTTCCATACGCCTAAAAAACTTAGGCAATCTTTGAGAAGCCCGATCCTCGATATAAGGTTCTAATGACAGATATACCCACCTATCTCGTCCAGGGTCAAGAACCCCTAGATTTTTATCTGTGAACAATAAACCCGGTGTCTTCCTGAAGATTTTCTCCATCATTTCTCTTCTAAAGACATCAAACAACTCCATTTTGATAAAGTCTTTGGCGCAATCATCAGGGACAAAAATAGCTGAATCACTCCCTGTACGAATTCCCAGCATTCTGAGATTCTCAATCACAGCTTCTTGAAAATCTCGCTGCTCTGGAATGTAGTCCTCGGATAAGAGATAGATGAAGTATCTTGCAGCGGCTACATGCGCTCCTAAATATGTTTGTGCAGTCCACATAGATTAATTGTTGCATTAACTTATTAAGAATGATCCTAGCTATCGCCTTAGCAATTACCAACTACCGCCTTGTAAATTCACTTTGCGCTACAGCTCCTACCGATAACTCAGCAGGCTAACTACTAAATAGAGGGAAATTTTCCGTCTAATACCCGTATAGGGGATCTTAGGCAGAAATCTGTCCGCCTAAACACCCAGTACGGGATCTTAGGCAGAAAAATTCAGTCTAAACACCCCACAAGCAGCCTGCCCCATAATTTAAGATTTCTTTGTGTTTAACACCAACCCACCCCCAGGTAGATTACCCTTCGATCAAAACCCTGCTCCCCACCTATCCAGCTCCACCACCGACCCAACCCTACCCATAACCCCGCCAACCACCCAAACCACTATCCCAAACAGGCCCTCCATAGACCAGCAGCCCAAGAGCCACCCCCCCGCCAGTAACCCGGCCCCTAGCTCCTGACCCCTCCCCTCTCTCTGCCGGAGAAAAACCGATCCTCACGATCGCCCTGCTCTGGGGCCTGGCCCAGGCCTCTGGATGACAACTACCTTGCTTTACACAACCCCATCACTAAATGACTTGCAGCCCCCAGAAAAGCCGGGGGATGATGGCCTTTAGGGGAGATACGGATTGACCTACCCAGGGAACAGCGATTTATGCCGAGTTTAGAGGCTTTGAAATGGCATCGGGAAAGGTGGAATGCGGTTTGAGAAGACTTCAGAAATCAAAATAACGACCAAGCTCACCGGCGGCAGATTACCTTGAACAAAGCACCATCGGCTTTCATCCGTTCGCTGCCACACAGTGCTTAGGCAGCCTTATCATTCTCAGCGGTGCCTCTGAGAATGATGCGGAAAACTACATAACACCGTATGTTGAAATTGCGACCAGCATCTATACTACCTGTAGCGTTTATCACGACTGTTGGGTGCAGCAAGGTAATAGACTGTTAATCTCGTTCTACAATAGATAGTACCCTTGATCTAAAACTAGTCACAAAACAAATCTCATGACAGCACAGGTACAACTCGAACAAAAGGTCCATGATGCGGTTAAGACAAACAAACCGGAAGTGGTATGGAAGTCTATTGATGAACTCTCCTGCTTATATCACGGAGATAGTCTGGAACTGATGGCTTCGTTGCCCGCTGAAAGTGTAGACTGCATCTGGACTGATCCCCCTTATAACCTCTCAAATGATGGGATTACCTGTGTCGCTGGGCGTATGGTTAAAGTGAATAAAGGCGAATGGGATCGTAGCCAAGGCGCTGAACTAGATCATGAGTTCAATAAAGCTTGGTTGGCTGCTTGCTACCGTCTACTTAAGCCAACAGGTACCATATGGATAACAGGTACTCTGCACGTATATCCATCAGTTGGATTTGCCATGCAGCAGCTCGGATTTCGAATTCTAAATGACATTATCTGGGAAAAACCTGCTCCACCTCCAAATCTAGGATGTCGCTGCTTTACTCATTCAACAGAACTAATACTGTGGGCGACAAAGGCACGTAAAGGAAAAGATCGCTACACCTTTAATTATGAGGAGATGAAGTCTGAAAATGGGGATAAGCAGATGAAAAATGTCTGGCGAATGTCTGCCCCTGGTAAAGCTGAAAAACTCTACGGAAAACACCCAACACAAAAGCCTATTGATCTTGTTTCACGATGTCTTCGAGCAAGTACAAACCCTGGTGATTTAGTTTTCGATCCTTTTTCAGGGTCTTCTACTACTGGAGTTGCAGCTTTATCACTGGGTCGGCGATTTACTGGTTGTGAAGCAGATTCAGGTCATATTGAACTGTCGATAAAACGATTAACGAACCCTGTTCAAGTAGAGTTACCTTCTGCCTTAAAGCAAGGTCATCTATGGAAAGGGTAAATGCAATTAGTCGGCTTACTACACTCGTAGGTCAAGATCTTCGGCAATTAGCCGATCAATTCAATGTCACAGTCTGGAGTCAAGAGGGCAAGAAAAATAAAGGTTGGGCTGGTCATACAGTTGAACGTTATCTAGGTTTAGCTATCAACTCATCTCGATCTCCTAATTTTGGCAGTTGGGAGCTAAAGCTAGTCCCATTGGTAGCAAAACAAACAGGAGTACTTAGGGTAAAAGAAACGATGGCGATCACTATGATCGACCCTGTAGAAGTTGTAAGCAAGGAGTTTGAAGAAAGCCGGCTCTTCCGGTCTGACCATGCGACATTAAGGCTCGAGAAACTTAAAACCCTATCATACCAATGCTTACAAGCCTTAAGTCCTGCAAAAAGAACTCTAAAGACTTATTTTTTCGCTAAAAGCCTTGCATAGCAGTACTTTT
>JBEIGU010000235.1:0-3992 GCA_040381765.1 Leptolyngbya sp. | reverse complement strand
TGGCGTCTATCGAAATGCGTAAGGTTTGGGGGTCGTCATCCGCCTGTTGGTTCACTCGATGGATCTGCTAAAAAATGGCATCGGTTTCTGGGATGCGCTTTTGCGGTTTCGCTTTGACCACTCGTTTTAAGCTGTATCCCATTTCATTCAAGCGTCGTCGAATCGTTTCGGCACTGGGTAAGTCTTCAGCTTGAGATCCCTTCTGCTCCAATCATTGACGACGCCCCTCCGCAGCACTCAGGCGAGTGTATAAACGGGGACTTGTGCCGCGGGGGTCGGTCTGGGTCTGCGGCGCTACAATGGCACGGATGTCCTTGAGCAAATCAGGGAGTTGTGCTTCAATGGGTTGACGCCAACAGCGTCCACGCCCATCCTCAATCTCTTGCACGCTGTTCCATTCCTGCATCCCTTTGCTAATCGTCCGACGATTCCCTCCCAATTCTCGTTCTGCCAGGGTTTGGCCACCGATGCCTAATCCTTTCACCCCCTCTGCCATGAAGTGTCGTCGGTCACTCCCTTTGAGCTTTTGGGCAGTTTTAATATACAAAGACTTGAGCGTATCGGTCAGTTGAATCGGTGGAGTTGTAGTCATCGGGGATTCACCAGGCTAAATGTTTCTCCTATTATCCCAGGATCACATATTTTATGGAAGTCTCTCAGACCAAACAACCCTGGTTCAACCCCCAGCCTCGGTCACCGCCTTGATCCTGGCGGGGGGGCGCAGTTCTCGCATGGGCACCGACAAAGCCCTGGTGCGGTGGCGGGGGGTGCCCCTATTGCAGCGGGTGGTATCGGTGGCTTTGCAGTGCAGTGATCAGGTGGCGATTTTAACCCCCTGGCCCGATCGCTATCGGTCGGTGTTGCCGGCGGGCGATCGCTATACCTGGTTAGCTGAAGCCCAACCCCATGGCGGCCCCCTGGTGGCCCTCACCCAGGGGCTAGACCAGCTAGCTAGCCCCTGGGTGCTGCTGCTGGCCTGTGATTTACCCCAGCTCTGCCCCCTCACCCTCAACCAGTGGCGGGGTCTGCTGCCTGGCCTGCCCTCCTCAACCCTGGCCCTGGTGCCCCACCAACCCCAGGGTTGGGAACCTCTCTGCGGTTTCTACCGGCGATCGGTCCAGGTCTCTCTGCAGGCCTTCCAGGCCGAGGGGGGCCGGTCCTTTCAAGCCTGGCTCGATCAGGTGCCGGTGCAAGCCATGGAATTTACCAGCCCCAGCCCTCTGGCCACCATGTTGTGGAACTGCAATGATCCAACTCAATGCAACCCCTGATACGGTCATCATCAGTAAAGTGTACCCTCTTGTTTGTGCTGCTCCCCCAACCACTGGACAGGTTCTCCTATAGCTAACCCGTCACCAAGCGACTTAAACCCAGTCCAGGTTGAGAACCGTCGTTCTGCCCCCTCAGCCCCGATCCCTCCTCCAGAGGACGTAGCTTGGTTGACTGATAAAACATTGGCTGACGGCGGTTCAAACCGCTGCTATACAGACGAAGTCGGCCTGCGCCGACTGATCCATAACCTGCGTAGGCGGGTTTTGCCTGTCTAGGCGCAGCTTCTAGCCGCCAGCATTGACCCTATACCCAAACCTGACTGACTACTAGCTACCTACTGAGGCTACGCCTCAGCAGATAAGCTGCTTTCCAGCTGTTGTAGTTGACTAACCAAAGCCATTATGGTTTCTGGATTAGGAGATTTTTCAGGATTACTCAAAAGTTCTCGCCCCAGTACCAGACAACCCAGGTGGGCCAGTTGTTGCCGCATTGCCAACAAGACCTTCTGGCCAGTACCCCCGCTTTGGGTAGCCAGGGCCACCGGTCGCTGGTTAAACAGGGCTCGAAAGTCTGGACTGATGACGGATAGCCAGGCGATCGCATTAGTTAGCAAGGGGGGAATTGAGCCGTTATATTCCGGAGCACAGATAATCAAACTCCCATGGCTTTTCAAAGCCTGTTCTAACCGCTCCAGTCCTGGACCGGGGCCATTGGCACCATAGCGGGCCCCGTAGAGGGGGAGGTCTAGATCGGGCAGATGAATATGCTCGACGGGCAAATTTCTGCCCTCGATCTCGGCTACAAAGACCTGGGCTAACCCCAGGTTTTTGCCACTACTGACGGATAGGACGAGCATGGCAATCAGGGATTGTGACAACTCTTAACGATATCAACTCTATCGTACACCTCCAAAAGCGGTAAACGGGTATCGGTGAGGTGCAGTTCGGCCACCGCCGTCAGGTCATTGTGGACCGTCAGGCTCCAGAGGTTTTCCTGCAGACGGTGGAACTGTTCTATTCTGGCCTCCTGCTGATGCACAAAGACGTACTCTTGCAGATAGGGAATGGATCGACAGGGGTCAAATAGCCCCCGGCGCACCGTCAGGGAACTGGCGGCGGGGTCGTAGGCTGGTGTCGGATTAGATAATATCTCCACCACCAGGCAAGGATTAGTTACCCGATTGACATACCCCTGGTGGAATAGGGGTTCGCCAGCCACGATGCAAAGGTCGGGATAAATGCCCCGGTCCTGACTGGGCAACCACACCTGCACCCCCTTGGGGATAACTTCATAAAAACTCTGGCGGCAACTGGCCTGAAGTAACCCCAGTAGGTTTTTGAGCAAACGCCCGTAGTAGATAGAGTTGTGGTGGATAGAGAGATCCAGGGAAGAAACCATAGGGAAAAAGGGTAGGGAGCAACGCAAGACTAGCCTGGGTGTGTAGCCGTAGTCGCCAGCAAGCAGACGAGGCGAGCCAGAAGTGCCTGCCCACTATGAGCTTTTTCATTACCTCCTAACATGAAGCCCGTCAGTTACGAGACATGAAATTGATCGATCAACCAAGTCCTAAGGGTTCTGGCCAGAACGATAACCGGGTTGAGCCTAGATTACTGGACTGGGGTTGATCGTAGAGCAGAGCAGAACCCTTTACCTCCATAGATTCCACTAAACTGTCGGGCTTTGTATTACAGATGCTATACAGGCCAGGAGTAGTCGGGCTTTAGTAAAGCTTGTTACAACTTTGCCACGGTGACCGGCAACTTGGTATGAAAATAGCCACCTGGAATCTTCAACGTACCCTGCCCCAAAGTCCTCAGGCCACCCTCCAATCCCCCTGGCTTCAGCGTATCAATGCAGACATCTGGGTTTTGACTGAGGCGGACCTGGCGATCACCCCCGGCCCAGACTATCATTGCCTGGCTAGTGAAACCCCCCTCCAGACCCCGGGGGAAACCTGGCGCTGGGTACAAATTTGGGTACGCCATTGGTCCCTGAGCCCCGTGCCCACCCGCGACCCCGCCACCACTGCCTGTGGCCTGGTGGATTTAGGTCAGGGGCGATCGTCCCTGATCTATGGCACCGTCCTACCCTTGCCAGACAACCCCTACCCTGACCCCGATCACGAACAGGCTTTTGGCACTGCCCTGGGACAACAACAGCAGGACTGGCTGCACCTGCAGACCACCTACCCAGAGGCATTATTAATCGTGGCGGGGGACTTTAATCAAGATTTGAACGTACTGCCCTACTATGGCTCTCGCCGCAATAAACAGGCCCTGCGCCATGCCCTGGCGGCAGCCAATCTGGACTGTTTGACCTTTGGGGATAATGACCCGGTACGGCGTCTGATTGGCGGTCAACACTCCAACATCGATCATATTTGCGTGGCCCAGAGTCAGGCAGTGCAACTCCAGCGCACCTTCGCCTGGCCCCCTAACCTGGAGGAACTCCGGGGCCTCTCGGATCACTTTGGCGTTGGCATAGACTTCTCCTGGCCTTGACCTACCTGTCCCTACCCCGGGCTTGACATAGCCGGGATAGGGGTAGGGTATCATCTGCCGCCCATCGACACCAGGAAATACTAAGAGAACTCCATAGAAAATATGATCCAATAGCTAAGATGGTTTACCCGTGATTTCCACAAACCACTTTGGCAAATTAGGCAGTCGCTTAATCTGTTGTTCCAATTGAGCCATTGCCTGTTGGGTCAGTTTCACTCC
>JBEIGU010000234.1:0-4011 GCA_040381765.1 Leptolyngbya sp. | reverse complement strand
GTTGGTAAAGCTCCATAATAGTCCTGGCTGAAGTTGTTTATATCAGCCAGTTTCGGACATCTCGGGCCGTTTCGGTCACGGCATGTCCGTTTTCCTGTGCTTTATCCCCTTAGACCACCGAGAACTTCCCACTGCCCAGTCAAGTTACCTTGAAGGATATTCGCGGTTGGTTCACAAAAGATTGCTACTGTACTTCATCCGAGTAAGAACCGCTATATCTGCTAAACATGTTTGCCTGAACAGAATGTTTATTTTTTTTAAAAAAAAGCAACCAGTCTTAATCACTTATCGTAACCTAAGTATGATATACCTCGAAAACTGTACAGGGAAATAAGATGGAATCACTGCTCGTTAATTGAGTAGAGATACGGAGATTAACAGGAAAATGCAGCGCAAGCGACATGGTGCGGACTTCAAGGCTAAGGTGACTCTAGAGGCCATCAAGGGGCTAAAAACGGTGAACGAACTCTCGAGTGAGTATGGCGTCCATGCCAGCCAGATCAACCAATGGAAGAAGCAGGGGCTCGATGAGCTTCCTGGCATTTTTTCGTCACGGCGAGCCCAGGGCCGTAAAGACCAGGAAGAGCTAACCGCCCAACTTTATCAACAAATTTCATGATCGGCCGCACGAGACAAGCTTGTCAGCGACCGATCATGAAACAGTCAACTGAAGGTAGAAGTAGATTAGTTAAAAAAAGAATCTGGGCTTTTTAATATCCGGAGCTGACAAGTTTGCCCGTGCTCCGGATATTAAAAACCGTTGGTGGATAAACGACGGCTGGTGGAGTCAGAGCATCCTCATCTGACTGAGTATCCATCGGCAATGTGAGTTACTGGAGCTGGCGCGGTCTAGCTGGTACTACGAACCCGTGGCGGTTTACCCTTACGAGTTACACCTGATAGAACGAATAGACGAACAATACACGGCGACGCCCTTTTACGGGGTACACCCTACAATAATCGCCAGTAGGAAAAGTATTCCATAGATCAGGGAGGAAAAGGGGAAACTATTGACATCCACACCCCCTATAGCTATCGGCCCTCCCAGGAAGATGCCTCCCAAAAACGTTGTGATCCCGGCTAGGATCAAAAATCCAAGAAACCCTACCGTAATCAGCAGAATTTGTAGGAAATAGGTGGTCAGAAACTTCCCCATCCTGGGTATGACATGGCTCTTGGCTTCCCTAGGGGTTTCCGGTCTATCCACTAAGGTCCCAAAGGCCAGGCGAGAAATCAAAGCCAGATTAGTCAAGGACTTGGCAATGGCAAAAACAAACAAAATCAGCCAGACCGGCAGGGCCGCCCAAATCACTGGCGGAATTGAGGCGATCGCGGGGCTGACTCCCCAGGCGATCAGTAAAAACGGGATGGGTAGCAGGACTAAAAACGGCACTAAAGACCATAGGCCCGCCATCGCCCCAATCGGCAAGTAGGTGGAAAAGCGATCGCGATACAGCCGAAACCCTGTACGGATAATCTTGCCCACCCCCATGGGGGCTACCGGAGTATTGGTCATTGATGGATCCCTACCAGATAGGCTCGGTTCATGCTTAGTCTAGGGCACCCCATCCTCCCTGGCAAGCAGACGGAACCCAGCGACCTGGGCACCGGGCTCAATCCCCTGAACCTGCGGGACCTGGCCCAATGACAGGGGCGATGGTGAGCGGCCCAAGTTTCAGCGGTGGTTGCAGACCTTGCACGATCGGGGGGCTAATCTGAAAACTGTGTAACAAAGCTTGAAGTATGTGTTACATCGCTTTGATGATCAACGGCAAATGGGCAACAGTTCATCGCCGCTCATCGATGGTGAGAGACAATTTCTTGATAATCAGCGACAAACCGTTGATCATCCATCGCCAACCATCGATGATCAAGGAAAAATCTTGAAAGGTTGGTAACCAACCTTGAAGCGTTTGCTGTAAACCTTGAAAGGTTAGCGATAAACCTTGAAGCGTTCGTTACATCTCTTCTAAGGTTAGTGACGAACGTTTAAGCATTTGCCATGAATCTTTAAGCATTTGTCGCATCCCTTCGACGATCAACCACCATAGTTAGATCATCCATCGCCCACCATCGATGGTAGGGGACGATTCTTGCATGATCAGCGACGAACTGTTGATCATCCATCGCTAACCATCGATGATTGGCAATGAACCTGGCAACCTTTGCCGCAAATCTTGAAGCATTCGTTACAACCCTTGAAAGGTTAGCGATGAACCTTGAAACCTTCGTTACAAACGTTCAAGCATTTGCCGCAAACCTTGAAGCGTTCGTTACAATCCTTGAAAGGTTAGCGATGAATGTTGAAGCATTCGTTGCCAAACTTGCAGCTGCATAACCCAACGGCTATAGATCCGTCGTAAAACCGCCAATCCACATCGCAAAAGCTTGAGTTACATTGCCACATGATTATGCAGTACTCCCTATCCCTCGCCCCAGCGTCGCTCAGACCCCAACCGAGAGACCTCTAGTTCTAGGGTTGGGAGTTCTCCCCACCGCCGCGATCGCTGACCTGCAAGGCAACCGGGTCAAGCTTCGACAGCAGGGCTGTGTTTAACGATCACACCCGTGCACATAACGATCACAGCGCGATCGGCCGCCCACCCCCCACCCATTTCCCCCGGCAAAAGCCCCGTAGGATGGGCAAAGCGCAGCGTGCCCATCAATTTTTGGTATTTCCATAGCTTCATTGTAACTTTAACGCTTCAACTGGGTATTCCTAAATTTATGGATTACCGACGCCATTACCAACCCGGTGGAACCTACTTTTTCACCGTTGTCACCCAACAACGACAACCCCTGCTAATCAAACACATCGATCACCTGCGGGCAGCATTTCGCTACGGTCTGCAGCGCTACCCTTTTACCATTGATGCGATTGTCATCCTGCCCGATCACCTTCATACCCTATGGCGCCTACCTGAAGGTGACCATAACTTTTCCCTTCGATGGATGGTAATCAAGCGAAAGTTTTCTGCCGGGCTGAGCGCGAACCCTGGGAGTCCATCCAAACAAGCCAAACGGGAGAAAGGGATATGGCAACGAAGATTTTGGGAACATTGCATCCGCGATGAAGAGGATTGGCGGCGGCACATGGATTATATTCACCACAACCCTGTTAAGCATGGCTATTGTCTTAGTCCACCTGAGTGGCCCTATAGTTCTTTCCAACAGTTGGTGAAGCGAGGTTTATATAGGCCAGATTGGGGAGTTGATTTTTCGCCACAGGTTAGTCCCACGGAATAGCCTGTCCTGATGGGCACGGGCTCAGGCCCTTTGCCCATCCTACCCCGCCAGATTCAGCACCCCCGTAGGATGGGCAAAGCGCAGCGTGCCCATCGCAATGATCCTGATGGGCACGGGCTCAGGCCCTTTGCCCATCCTACCCCTGCTTCACGACGTTCCGCGATTAATTCATCGACCAAACTGAGTCCCTTAGGGCGATCGCCAACCCCAGGCAGCCGGGTTCCTTTAGTTTAGCCAACCCAACAGGGAACTAAAAAGGCCGCTCAGACTATTCAATTATGGCAATCGAAATCAGTAAAGTAATCTTAATGGCGTATAACCTCCGTTGCCGTTAATACACCCTGGTTTCGAGATACCTAAATTTGAGTCATTTTTAGTTATTCTCCATGCTGGAATGCTAAAGTTTAATGGTAGGAGAAAATAAAGCCGTCAATTCAGGCACATCAATCTTGAATTGATCAAATGTTTTAAGGCAATAGTCCCCTCTCTACACTCCACAGTATTGATTCAGTTGATGCAGCCGCCTGGGCAGGTGAAAATATCTCAGGCGGCTGGCTGAGGGAAATGTTGAAATGTCTCCATGGAGAGGAGACTATTTTCTGCTGAGAAGTGCTACGTTCTCCTTCAGGGTAATCGCATCTAATTTGGTATAGACAAAAACAGACATATCCAAATCCATATGGGCCAAGAGCTTGAAAATGCCCAAATTCAGAAAAAATTAGACTTAGATCCACAGGAGGCTACAAAAGACAGTATTCTGTGCTT
>JBEIGU010000233.1:0-4045 GCA_040381765.1 Leptolyngbya sp. | reverse complement strand
TTACCAGAAGTATCCTTGGTTGACGGTGGTGTGGCGGGCGTTGAGGTCGTAGTCGAGGCGGTATTCCCGGGCGATCGCACCGGTGTTTCTAAGTTGGGTGACCTCGGCCTGGCGGATTTCGGTGTCGGTGGAGAGCAGCATTACCTGGTGGCTAGCCTGTGTCTTGTGGGTTTGGTCAGAACGCTGATGACTGGGTGGATCGGTCTCTTTTCAGACTGGGTAGGCGTTCTGACTGGCCTCCGCTGCGCTACGGCGATCTCGTTCTACCAGGTGGTGGCGGTGTTCTGAGTCGAGACGACCGAGGGGGGTGTCGATCGCCACGGGGAGCTGTCGGCCAGAGGCCTGGGCCAGGCCCCAGAGCAGGGCGATCGCGAGGATCTGTTTTTCTCCGGCAGAGAGGGGGGAGAGGTCAGGATTCAGGAGCGAGAGACCGGGTTACTGGCGGGGGGTTGGCTCTTGGGTTGCTGGTCTATTGAGGGCCTGTTTGGGGTAGTAGTTTGGGTGGTTGGCGGGGTTATGGGTAGGGTTAGTTGGTGGGGAGGTAGATAGGTGGGGGGCAGGGTTTTGATGGGGGAATGGTGGAAGGGTGATCTGCTTGGGGGCGGACTGGTATTAAACACAAAGAAGTTTTATAATTATAGGATGGGTTGGTTATGAGATGTTAGGCTGATTTTTTTACCTGAGATCTTTTTGTGGATATTTAGGGGAGTATTCAGGAAATTGTGCTAAATTGAGCCGAAGCTATTGATTTCCTATTGCCAAAATCAGAACTTAAACAAAAATCTGATCATTCCTGTATTTAGGACAATATGTTTTTACACAAATTCTTATGCGGATATTAAGTGAAAATATACCTTTATTTAGCAGTTAAATCTAAAGGATTAAGGTATGGGAATTGTAGAAGCGGTGATAAGTGGCCTTATCGTTTCAATAGTTTCAGGTTTTGGAGCAATTATTATAAAAACAAAATTCTTTTCCGAGATTTCCCTTACTTCTTGCCGCTTAGATGATCAAGATAAACTTTATCATGAAGCTATTAGACAAATCAAAAATGATCCCAAACGGCCCAACGAAGTTGTATTTATTCAACATTCAGGTCATATAATCCAACGAGAAATCTGCGATTTACTGAAATCTGGAATCAATGTAAAACTTTATCAACAAAGTCCTAATATTGGAATTATCTCTAAATCTTACTCTATAAAAGAGAGAATTAACAGATTACCAAAAGATATAAAGATAAAAGAAGAAAACACTAATTTTAAAGGAAAGCTAACCGTAAGAAGATTTCGTACCCCTGCTTCTTTAAGAGCTTTATTCGTAGAAGACAAATTTTTAATCCTAAGTTGGTATAATTATTACAATAATGAACAGTTAAGAATAGTTGGTTCTGAAAACCCTGGAATTTTTGTAAAAAAAGGATCGCCAAAATTCATAGAGATGCAAGAGATGATCTCTAAAACAATGATCTCTCATGATGCAGAATCTAATACTAATGATCCTCAACATCTATCGATGAATATTACTATTTATGAATAAGTCTATTTATATAGCGGAATTTATGATAATAAGAACACTCGTATCCGCATTCGGTAAATTGCTTTTGGTTTCTAGGCGTGCATGTGATTTCCAGTTGCTAAAGCCATTGAAACCTCGTTGGTCACGCTTCGAAATCTAGGGTCAACCTGAGTTTCGAAATATTAAGCATATGACGAGACCAGGAATCTGCTCTAACCCTGAAATCCCTGTCGAATATACATCTCAGCCATTGCCTCTTGACATACATATTGAAAATATCTTGTCAATCTGCGGAATGTAGGTTTAGAGCGTTGTCTTAGGCTGTTAACAGGGTTATAGGTAAATTTCGTTGGTTGTAGATTTGGATAGGTGAGAACCATGCGAAGTGTAGAATCAAACTATGTCCGCTACTACTAGAAGAGCATTCTTAATCAAGTAATTGTAGAGTTCATGAAAAGTGGTTGCTTATATCTGACTATCAGACCATAATATGTCAAAATTAGAATGAAAACTTAAGTATTGAGATTTTAACTATGGCAAAAGAGTATAAAAACTTACAATTCCCTAATAATGCAAAAGGACAGGCTGATAAATTAAAGGCACTTCAAACCTATGGAGCACAGGGTTGGAGAGTCGCGAGTGAAACGATAACGCAAGGAAAGTTTAAGGGAGGAAATGCATGCTGTCTTTCTGTCGTCTGCTTACCACTTGCATTTTGTGCAGGTTCTACTGACGGCACTATCAATGTAACGCTAGAAAGAGGTGATTAATAGAAACCCACAGAAAAGCTAGGGAAGTTGCTCCAGTTGTGAGGCCAGTAATAAATCTGAGTTTATTGTTTGACTCTCGCCATCCCATAAGTTGTGTTAGCCCATCTAGAGCTAAAGTTGTGCAAGAGAAGATAAAGATTTTTGAGGCGTAATCGCTCACTAATAATAGTAAAGGAGATATTATATATCCAGTGATAAGCCCTGTGCATCTAGCACAAACATGAAATTGTCGATTTTTTACAAAAAAAGATCGGGAACTTAATCTATGACAGTGAATGAACTTATATAACAGCGTATTATCGACAAACAATCTTATCAAGATTTCTTCGTATCGTTGTTTGATGTGATGTATTGATCTATTAAGCATAAGTAACGTAACAAATCCTAAAGGACTGGGGTGCTTAAATCATAAGTTTTGCGAATTATAGCTGACACTTACGATCAAAGTATTTTTCAGAATTTATTTCATTTTCTGCAAACACAATTTATGCAAATCCCTGCACTTATTTAGGTTTTTAAATAGATTTGCCGCATAGGTATCCGAGAAAAGTGTGTGCACAAAACTAATAAGAATATCAACTGATTGAGAAGTCTTTCTTTTGATAAGTTTTAGTTCGTCTTCTTGAAGATCATCAAGGCTAAGTAACATCTTACTTGGTAGAGAGCAAAAAACTAAATGAGCTATAAATAGATTTCCGTGAACAATATAAAAGCTATCCTTATCCTTTTTTCTTTCTTTTCTCAGACTATCTAATTCTCCACCTATAGTACGCATTACTTTGACCGTTTTCCATAGTGATGGTCCAGTTACGCTACCATTAAATAAAACTTTATAAGGAGGTTTTTCAATGTCATCCCATAATTTACTAATTTTACCCTTTGCAAGTACCGAGTAGGTGACATCACTAGCTGAACATGCCCTTGCTAAGGCTGCTTCCTCAATTTCGAATCCTCTATCCTTCGTATGTATTACCTCCCCGGATTTGTAAACATAGGTTATTTCTTCAAGACGCAATTCATTCTTAATTCTTTCCTGCTCAGGGTCAAGAGCTACAAAATCTCTACTATCGATCTTATTTTGTGTATTATTTGATCTGGTAACTTCCTTGTCAAAATTATCTGGACAGTTTTCAAGGGAAATAAATCGAATAAAGACTTTTGCTTGCTGAACTGAGTCCGGATATAAAGAGAAAGCTCTTGCGGCTGTTCCAACTGTCTGAGCGCCGTTAACAATTCGGATATCCTTGCATTCAAACACCCCTGAGTCACGATTTGCTCCGCCAATCAATTTCTTTTTAATAGAAGAGCACAGAGCGGTTATCCCATTATTGTAATACCAAAAATTATGAGGCGATTGCTTTAGAGTTTCAAAGATTCCATTATTGACACCTGTCTCACCTAAATAGATGCGAATATTAGGCGCAACGCACATTCAGCAGGTTAATCAAGACAGAAAATAATAACGTTGGCAGGCCGCACCCAGGAAGTGCAAAATATTCTCTTGGTTCTGCGTCAGCTTAATGACCTCCTTGTGTCATTTGATAAAAACCAAATGCAACTATTGAAAACATTGCAACACCCACCTCATGTTTGGATGGGACGTGGGCTGACTATTTTTATTGGGAATCTTCTCGTTTGCTTGAGATAAGGTTTGGCGCAACTGCCGTTGACCTAAGTTATACACCAGCAAACACAATAACATAATCATAGCCAGAGTGGCCACCCGTTGAGCTTTCTGAACAAACACCCGTGAGGCA
>JBEIGU010000232.1:0-4077 GCA_040381765.1 Leptolyngbya sp. | reverse complement strand
CTGGGGCGAACCACTCCCCAAACGCCCCAGAGAACCGACGCTGGAGAGACCACCGAGTCCATCAGCCCAGTGCCTCCCCCGGCCTTTGACACACCAGAGGAACAAAAAATTGCTCAGATCACCTACCAGGTGATTCAAGATCTAGAACGCCAGCCCGACTTGGTGCCCACCACGGCCTATCTGCAATCGGCCACGGTGCAAAGCCTGGTGCAAGAGCGGGTCACCGCTCAATACCAGCCCGAACAGCTACCCCTAGAGGGCATAACAGAACAGCCCGATATCGCCGCCGTAATCGCCAAGACCACCGAGTTGGTGGTACAGCAAACCATTGATATTCCGCGCATCTTGGTCGTGCCCACCGGGGAAGTTGAGACCGGTTTTCACCCCTTTGCGCTCGATCTGGCGGGGTTAAATTATCAGCCCCCCTCAGATGAACTGTGGCAGCAGAGTTTATCGACGGGCGATCGCACTATCCTCGGGGTTGGGGCTGGGGGCATTCAGGAAGACCGGCTAGAAGATTACATCGTCAGCGGCCTGATCGACTTTAACGACATCGCCTACGATGACCATGCCGACTTACTCTACGATTTGGCGGCCCAGGTAGTGAGCCATTTCCAGCAGCTTCAGCCCTCTGAAGACGACATCCACAAAATTTTGCGGGTGTATCAGCGAGACATTGCCCGCTTCATCCATGTCCAAATGGAGGCTCACTTTTGGGAAGCCGCTGTGGACTACAACGTTGTCGTCAATCAAGGCTTCTCCACCTTGAAAGACAGTGCCTACACTGCGACCGATCAGACTCCGCTGGACTATCGCCAGGCTCCTGCGGAGCGAAGCCAGTTAAGGAAAGTTCTATTTGGAGGCTTTGATAGATGCCTGTATTCAGTGCAGAAGTTCGAGTCTAACAGTGAACGCTTGCTGGCGGTGATTCTAGAGCGGGAGGCCCTGAAGTGGTTTCGCCCTGCCAAAGGGCAGTTCCAAATCTACTACCGCTGGCAGGGGGAGCATCCCGAATATCAGCCTGATTTCGTGGCCGAAACCGAGGATCTGATCTACATGCTAGAACCCAAAATGAGTACTCAAATGACCGACCCCCAGGTGCTGGCCAAAAAAGAGGTGGCGGTGCAGTGGTGCCAACAAGCCTCAGACTACATGCAGCAGCACGGGGGCAAGCCCTGGCGTTACCTGCTGATCCCCCACGATGCGATCGCAGAAAATATGACCCTGCAAGGACTGTGCGATCGCTACTCTTAGAGTATGTGTGTAGATGAGATTTTGATTTAAACCATTAGAGAGACCGAACGTGGCCCACAAGCGACTGATTATTGAAATGGGAATGGGGGTCGACCAGCACGGCCAAGACCCCACGGTGGCGGCAGCGCGAGCGGTGCGCAACGCCATTGCCCACAATGCCCTCCCCGGTGTCTGGGAAGTGGCCGGGCTCAGCCACCCCAACGCCATGGTTGTCGAGGTGCAAGTGGCCGTGCCGTTCCCCGACCAGGTGCGCCAGGAGGAGGTGCTGGCCGTGCTGCCCTTTGGCCAAAAGACCCTAGTGCTCAAGGACGGAGGCATGGTCGTGGCTGGCCGGGCCATCGCTGAGCTTGACGACAAAAACGATGACATGTACATTGCGATCGCCGCCGTCACTGTCTCAATTCCTACCCCAGGGGAATAGATAGACAAGTACGGCCCTGGGCTGGCTCCAGGCCACCGACCAAAATCCACAATCGCTACTCCCAAATTGCCTGGGCCGTGGGTTACTGGGGGGGCGTTGGGTTGAGGGTTAGTGGTCTGGGGTTGGGGCCGCCTAACCCACGCTACGGGTACCGATCCCCGGCCAAAATCCAAAATGGGCTTACCGCATCCTTGCGCCTCGGTAGCGCATTTCCTTCTTCATGGCACTTTGCTGGGCAAAATTGGGCATATCTCCCTGGTGGCCCATCAAAATAACTGAGTCGCCCTGGGCCAGAAACGTCGCCCGGCTGGGGTGAATAAGCACCTCCCCGTCGGCTCGCCGCAGGGCCACGGTGATAAAGGTGCCCTGGCCTTTGACCTCAATGTCGCCAATGGTGCCCCCAATCAGTGGCGAGGTGGCGTCAACGACCAGCTCATGGAGCTGAATATCCAGCTCCGCCAAAAACTCGTTTAGCCCCTGCTGACCATCGGTTTGAGCTAGAAAATCGACCGCTGACGGGTGACTAATTAAATGGGCTATGCGGAGTGCCCCAATGCTGGCGGGCAATACCACGTGATCGGCCCCCGCCAAGCGCAGCTTTTTCTCGGTGGAGGGCATTTCCCCCCGCGCCAAAATCATTAACGTCGGGTTCATCTCTCGCGCCGTTAGGGTAATGAATACGTTGGCGGCATCGTTGGGCAGCACCGTGGCCAGCGACTTGGCCCGGTGAATACCCACGGCCTCCAGAGCTGTTTCGTCGGTGGCATTGCCCTGGTACATGAGATAGCCCTGCTCCTGGGCCTGGGCTACCCGCTCCGGGTCATTGTCGATGATGATGAAGGGCTGGCGATCGCCCCTCAGCTTACTGGCCACCAGATGGCCGATGCGACCAAAGCCGCAGATGATCACGTGATTTTCAAGATCGTCAATTTCTTTAGTCATACGTTTGAGATTAAGGGCCCGATGAATTTCGCCTTCGGTAATCAGCTGCACAAAGCCAGAAACGGTGTAGGCCACCGACAGCGCCCCAGCGATAATCACAAAGATCGTAAATACCTTCAACGATGCCGATTTCAGGGGTTGCACTTCCCCGTAGCCCACCCCAAAGATCGTGATCACCACCATGTAGATGGCATCTAGAAAATTCCAGCCGGCCACCATGTAGCCGCCCACGGCCGCCACCACCGTCCACGAAAAAAAGACAATCCCTGTGATAATCCGCCGAAATGAGCAGGGTAATCGCATCTTAACCGAGTGCTCGTAGTGATGGGCTGAGGGCTAAAAAATAGTGGGTTATCGCGAATCAACTCAGGCCTATGGCCTGGTCATGGTTGGATTTTTGGGTTAATAGCCTCCTATATCAAATCGGTTGTCTTCAAGGCCTAGCGTTGGCTGTCACGCCTCATCCACCGCGCTAGCTGCCAGGATTTTAAGCATAAAGTTATCGTCCATGGCGGCGGTATAGCGCTTCATCTTCAGACTGAGCTTCGACGGTTTGCGCTTCAGTAAACTGACTCAGTGTCAGTTTACTGACGCGACGGATCAGCCCGAGGTTCTGGGCGGCATCGCCTTGGCGAATCCGACTGGCATCTTCATTGAAAGTAACATCAATCACCCAATAGAGACTGTTTTCCACACTCCAGTGAGAGCGAATCACCTGGGCATGGCGGACGGCATTGGACGGCAAGCTACTGATGTAGAACCGGACATCCGTCGTGGTTTTGTTCCAGAGTTGGCGGATGCTGCGCACCCTGACCACCGTTGTCAAACCATTCCACTTCGCCTGACGAGGCAAAATCGGTAATTGACTGACCGGCACAGTCCAGACCTGACGGGTTTCAATGCGGTTCTGATTGGACTTGGAGTCCACCCGCTGCTGTGCGAGCACGGCGACAAAGCCATCGGCCCCAGCCAGCACCGCTAAAATGGCTATCGTTACAATCGCCGCCAGGCTATGGTGTTGAGTTCGTTCCACCCGTGGATCCGGAAGGTGCTGAAAATGCTGCAGGACGCTCCGCCTTAAAATCTTAACTTCTCGGGCCTGCTGAGGACTCAGTACCCGTTGACCAAAGCCGCGAACCATGATGTCTCTCCACACTGATGAGGACAACGGTTTCCCATTAACCCTTCTTCTCGACTCCTCTTAGGGTTTGAGATCGATGAGGAACGGATCATCGTCCCGACCGATATTCCCGACACGGCCAAGTTCAACGGCTAAACCTCGTCTAGCTTGAAACCCGGAGTTTACCCTCACCCTAACGCCCTCTCCCTGGGAGAGGGACTTTGAAGTCTTTTCCGGCTCCCCGTCTCCTCTGGAGACGCTTCGCGAACGCCCTTTGGGAGAGGGGCTGGGGGTGTAGCTTGCTTCCCGAAGGGTGGGCCAGAACTACGGTTCTCAACGT
>JBEIGU010000231.1:0-4087 GCA_040381765.1 Leptolyngbya sp. | reverse complement strand
GCAATGTTTTCAATCGGTGCATTTGGTTTGGATCAACGGACACAAGGAGGTCATTAAGCTGACGCAGACCCAAGAGCATATTTTGCACTTCCTGGGTGCGGCCTGCCAACGATATTATTTTCTGTCTTGATTAACCTGCTGAATGTGCGTGACGCACTAAACGGTGCCCTTTGAGGGCGGCGCCGTGGTCGTTTAGGCGTTGCTGCCATTGCCGGCGATCGCAGGGGTTGGGCAGGTTTTGCAGCAGACCCCAGCGTTCCTCCTGCTGACTAAGCTTTAGGAACTTGGCGTAGCCGGGGTAGTCCGGGGCCAGGAGCTGGTGTTTTTGGTGTAGCAGGGGTGGGTTGTCGCCATCCATCGTAGTCGCGGTAGCGGACCCGCAGGTCCTGCAGGTCGATGGCCATGGTACTGACCAGGGCGGGGTGGGGGTCCTGGTCAAAGTTAGCAAACTCCAGGTAGGTGACCTGGGGTTTATGCCGATGCAACTTCACCACCGTAGCCTCCTGGGGGCGACCGATGGTGCGGGCAGCGCAACCCTCGTAGAGCCGCAGCAGGGGGTCGAGGTGGTCCAGGGCAGAGAGGTGCACCCAGAGGGAATGGGGCCGCTGCTGCCCGAGGGGGCTCTGGCCACAGCGGGCCGCCAATAGCTGGGGTTGTCCCAGGCTGATCAACAGTAGGTCAGCGGCATTACAGGCCGCCGGGTAGCTACCAAATAGACCTTTGATGTCCCGCTGTAGGGGGGCGGAGAGGGCTTTAAACCGGGGCCGTTGGCCAAACTGGCTAAGGGCCAGGTAAACCAGCAGGTCATGGCGGCGCTGATCGGTGATGGCATCCCAGGCGGCGACATCGGTGGCCTGTAGCACCACCGCAAAGGCCCGCCTGAGACTACCAAAGGTGGCTTGCAGGGGGGTGAGGGTGTCAGGGCTGAGTTCCTCCCCCCTGGGCAGACGACCCCGCTCGGCATAGAAATCCATCAGGGGTTGCAACTGCTGCCGGTGGGTCTCAAACCGACTGACCCTGAGGCGGGGCCCCGGGGTGGCGGCGCGCCGCCGCCAGCGGGAGGCCCGGAAATTTTCCGCCTGGGCCTGGTCTCGAAATACCAGGTAGATACCGAGGGCGATGGGAATGGCGTCTACCCCCAACACCTGGTCAATGTAGGCCTTCAGTTCCTCCTGGTCGTAGTACTTTTGAAAGGTTTGGCGACGGGTGATGATGCCATCGCCGTAGGGAATGGCGCCGGCGGTGGGGTGCTCCACCAGCACCTGGGCAGCGACGATCAGCAGGCTTTCCGCCAGCTGCCAGGCCTCGATCAGGGCCTGACGGCGCTCGCTGGTGTCTTCGATGACGTTGATGACGTAGGCCAGGTTGACCACATCGGCGGGCTGGCGGGGACTGTGGGGGCGAAAGTGGGGATCCCAGCCCTGGCTGCTATAGCCCAACCGGTGCAGGTACTCCACATCCATGCCGTGGCCGCAGCCGTAGTCAAAGTAGCGGCTACCGGGGGGAATCAGCCCCGCCTCCAGGGCCAGCCGCAGGGGCTTGGAGGCGGTGACCCGAGCGATCGCCGCCCGGTGTCGCTGAATCGGAGTCGGCGGATCGGGGCGGGGGGGTGTCGCGACCAGGGCACAGGCCAGGCCCTGGGGGTAGATTTCCAACCCCAGGCTCTGCAGCCGCTGCTGCCACCCCCGGCGCAGACCAATGGTGCGGGAATGGTCCAACAGCCCCTGGTGGATCTCCTGTTGGGTGAGGTGGACAAAGCCGGCATAGCCAGGGTAGTCCGGGGCCACAAAGGTTTCTTTGCGGTGCAGGATGGGGGGGTTGGAGCGCTCCTGGTAGGCACGGGTGGTGGCGGTGAGGTGGGCCAGGTCCACCAGGGTACTGCTGTGCAGGGCCGGATGGGGGTCGGTGTCGAAGTCGGGATAGTGGAGGTAGGCGATCTGGGGTCGGCGGAATTTGAATTTCACCAGGGTGGCGACCACCCCCGGCACCACCTGGCGGGCCCGTTGCTCGAGCTGCTGCAGGGGGGTGGGCAGCAGGGCCAGGGCACTGATGTGGAGGTAAAAGGCGTCGGGGAGGGTTTTGCCCACCGCCATGGTCTGGCAGAGGCGGGGGATATCCAGGGCGGGGGGCAGGGACACCACCATCGGTAGCGGCAGCGAGCAGGCTGGTGTCTATTCTAGTGCTATAAATAGGAACCTGTGGCTACAATACGCTATTTATAGAGGTTTCCTGTTTAGTAGCAGGGAGCGGTAGATGGGTACCGAGGAATAATCCGTTCCAAGCCCTGACCTGGTGTGATGAAAACCCTGAGCCTGTTTGACCACGAGCGCCTGTCCCTGGATCGCAGCATTGAGCTGTCGATGGAGTCTCTGCGCCACTACGGGGCCCTGTATCGCCACTGGGCGATCGCCTTTTCGGGCGGTAAGGATTCCACCGCCACCGTCACCTTAGTGGCCGACTTAATTGATCAGGGGCTGGTGCCCCGGCCCGCCAGTATCACCGTGCTCTACGCCGATACCCGTCAGGAACTGCCCCCCCTGCACAATGCCGCCCTGGGGGTGTTAAGGGCTCTAGAGGCGCGTGGCTTTGATACGCGGGTGGTGTTGCCCCAGTTGGACCATCGCTTTTTTGTCTACATGCTGGGGCGGGGGGTGCCGCCGCCCAGTAATACCTTCCGCTGGTGTACGCCGAAGCTGAAGGTGATGGCCATGGAGCGGCAGTTGGAGGCCCTGCAGCAGCAAACTGGGGAAAAGCTGTTGATGCTCACCGGGGTACGGGTGGGGGAGAGCGCCGCCCGGGACCAGCGGATTGCCTTGAGTTGCAGTCGGGATGGGGGGGAATGTGGTCAGGGCTGGTTTCAGCAGAGCACGGCGGCGGCGATCGCCGACACCCTGGCCCCCCTGCTGCACTGGCGGGTTTGCCATATTTGGGACTGGCTGGTGAAGGCAGACCTGGAGCTGGGCTTTCCCACCTTTGAGATTGCGGAGGTCTACGGTCACGACCCCCTCGATGCCCAGGGGGAGGCGGAGCCGATCAACGCCCGCACCGGCTGTATGGGGTGTCCCCTGGTGCAGGAGGATGCCGCCCTGGAGCGGGTGATTGCCAACCCCAAGTGGACCTACCTGGCCCCCCTGCGGCAGTTGCGGCCATTGTACTGGGAGGTGAAGAGGCCCCAGTATCGTCTGCGCAAGCACGGGGAGCTGCGTCAGGATGGCACCCTGGCCAAGAAACAGGGCCGACTGGGCCCCCTCACCCTGGAGGCCCGGCGCTGGATGTTGGGGGAGGTTCTACGGATTGAGGCGGAGGTGAATGGGGCCGCCGCCGCCAGTGGTCAACCGCACCTGAGCCTGATTAATGATCAGGAGCTGGCCCGGATTGAGGCCCTGATGGCGGCCAACACCTGGCCGGAGAAGTGGGACGGCACCGAGCATCGGGGGGATGAGTGGTTGCCGGAGATTTTGGCGGATGGTAGCGTGCAGCCCCTGCTGTTTTCCCAGTGGGAATAGGTTGATGACCTCTCACTCTGGGGTGGGGTTTGGTCGGGCGAGGGGGCAGAGGTCTTGCAGGTGTTTGAGGTGGGGGTCACCGGCGAGGTAGCCGATGCCCCGGTGGAGGTGGAGTCTGAGTTGGGTGGCGAGGGTGGGGGGGTCGGTGTTGAGGCCGTCTTGGTGGCAGCGTTGGGTGAGGGTGATGAGTAGTCTTAGTACCCCTGGCCTGGTATCCACGTCTATTGCACGGTTCTGTGGAAGAGCGTCGACATTGGCAGTTAATTGGTAAGGGTGAGGGTATTTATTGGCATCAGCTGGATGAAGATATCAGTGTGAAGAACCTGATTTTGGGGCAACCATCAGGGGAAAGCCAGAAATCTTTCCAGCGATGGCTGACCCACCGTAATCAATCGGGCTAAGGTCGATCGCTTGCAGGAATTACGGCATAAAATTGAGGAATGGTCTCATACAACAGATATGCTAAAAACGCTCTGGGCTAAGGTTCGGCAAGGAAAAATTGAGCTACTGGAAGCAGCAGAACTCCCAGAAGGGGTAAGAGTGCTGGTAACAGTTTTACCTGACGATGAGGCTGAATTTTG
>JBEIGU010000230.1:0-4102 GCA_040381765.1 Leptolyngbya sp. | reverse complement strand
TTAGGGCAATGCGGCTGTGGTTTTGGGTGCCCCCGCTCATGGCATAGACTTCACCATTGATATATTCATGGCGACAGGGCTGCTGTTCTTCCCAGTCGAAGTATTCAGCAGGGGTTAATTTAGGGAATTTATCTGGAATCAAAACCATGTCTCATCCTTTTGATTTTCGTGGGGCTGGCTTTTTTGATGATGTCTGCTGACTGATCATTTTGGTGTAAAGCTCAAAAAGTTTTTCCAGGCGTTCCGTATCGTTTTTGAAGCGGCGACCGATGTAGATGCGCTCTAGGGTTTCGTCGTTTCTGTCGTGGGCCTCCCTGACCAGGGGAAATTCCCTGTCCATCCGGTCGGGGTCGTACATGTCGGCGATGGTGGCGGGGAAGTAGTGTTCACGGGCCAGCAAAATGTCTTCCGCGCAGCGGGTCAGGTCGGCTTTGTTTTGTTGGGTCAGGGTGGGAACGGGGAAGGTATTCCAGCCCAGGGTGTTGGAGTAGCGATAGCGGGTTTCAAGTTTGCCGCAGACGGTGGCGATCCAGACCAAATGCAGGCGCGAGGCGATCAGGGCCATGTTCCAGAGGGGGGCATCGTAGAGGGCGAAGGCGAGATTAGTTACAGTGGAGTGATTATCAATTAATCCAACGGGGAGGTAATCCCGACTTTCAGAAGAAACACATGGCATGGAGATAGTTTGTATGCTGCCAATATTCATCTCTCGCATTTGGTGAGCACGCGTAGCCATTTCATTTGCGCTCTGGTCACGACTTGCTAGCCGCATCACTCGTACCCCTTCAATCCGCTGCCGGATTGGTTCGATAGTTAACACTTCATCCAGATCTTCATCCTCAATCCAAAGACAATAGAGGGACAGCCCCCGAATAAATTCCGCCGATCCATAAATTCTCCGAATAAACTTTTCGTGCTGTTCCCTGGTAAGTCCTAGGTCATTCACCTCATTTCCTGAAAGGAGTAGATTGCCTCCATCAACTGGCTTATTGCCAAAGTTCATGGGAAATAGGGAGCTTCTTGGCTTTGACACTTTTTCTACAATGACATTAGGTCCTGAAACTAAATAAGCATTAATATTCTCAGTCTGCTTGGCAACTGTCTCACGGTTGTCCTCTTCAGAGAACAACCGTCGGACTTTCCCTACTTGATTGGAAATCCCCACGATCGCTACGGTCACCCCAGCATTATGGCTGGCCAAATTCGCCCATTTGAAACTGGTATGGGCAAACACAATTTCATGGCCCGTGGCAAAAATCAGCGGCCAGAGGATAGGCACCTGCTGCCCCTGACAGATAGAATTGGTCGCTACAAATGCGGCTACAGATCGAGTTAGGGTTCCATAATCCGCTGCTTTCATAAACCAACCCGCGACGTAATCCAGCGACTTCCAGGTTTTCGTGCGCCCATCAAAAACCAACTTCAAGTCAGCTTTCTGTTCCTTTGACTGCCAGGTAGACCCTAAATAGGGCGGGTTTCCACAGATGTAGGTTTCTCCCCCCTCGTTCTCAAAATCTACCTCGGCTTCGGTCTGGGTTTCTCCCCATAGATCTAAACTCTCCTGCTGCTGTACCTTCACCCCGGTTCCCCTTGGCGGGCACAGGCTCAACCAATCCAGCCTGAGGGCGTTGCCGCAGGTAATCCAGTTATCCTTTTTCAAGGGTAGAAAGATGTCCTGGGCCTTACGTTGACCCAGGTAAATCACATCGCACTGGTACTGGGCAATCACCAGAGCCAAGCGGGCGATTTCTACGGCAAAGTGGCGAATTTCAATGCCGCGAAAGTTACTCAGGGGAATGTCCGATGGGCGGTCAGCTTCCCCCCGGCGGCGGTTGACCTCTGCCTCAATCTCCCGCATCTGTTTGTAGGCGATCACTAGAAAGTTTCCCGACCCACAGGCCGGGTCAAACACCCGAAGGTGGGCCAGTCGTTTCCGCAGGTTGAGTAGTTTGCGGGGGTTATCCCCTGCCTCCTCGAGTTGGCTGCGTAAATCCTCTAAAAACAGTGGGTTCAGCACCTTGAGGATATTAGGCACACTGGTGTAGTGCATCCCCAGGGCACCGCGTTCGTCGTCGTCGGCCACCGCCTGAATCATGGAGCCGAAGATATCGGGGTTGATTTGTTTCCAATCCAGGTTGCCGACGTGGAGCAGGTAGGAACGGGCGATTTTGCTAAAGCGGGGCACGCCCTCACCCCCGGCTCTTTGTCCCCCTTCTCCCAGCTTGGGGGAAGGGGCTAGGGGATGGGGGCTATCTTGGCCAAACAGGTCTCCGTTGGCATAGGGGAAGGGATTAGCCCAATTGCGAATCCCCGCCGCCGCCCGCTGCTTGAGCGGTGTGGCCATGGCCCGAAAAATTTCCGACAACACCTCATGGGTATTGGCCCCATCCCCGGCGCTCATCTGCATGACCGTCTGGGTAAACAAGCCCTCACCCTGAAAAATGTTCGTATCCTCCGCAAAGAAGCAGAAGATGAGCTGGGCCATAAAGTGGTTCATCTGCTGGCGGCGCTCCGCTGCATCCCAGCCAGGGTTGGTTTTTAACAGCTCCACATACAGCCGATTCAATCGACCCGTGGCCTTAATATCAAAGGCATTCTCCCGAATCTGCTTCACCGTGGTGATGCCCGCCAAGGGCAGGAAAAACCCAAAATAGTTGTGGAAGTCAGGGTAATCGCAGGCAAGGGTCTCGCCCTCCGCCAGGTTTTCCGCCTGGAAATCTTCCCCATCCGTCACCAGGATGAACTTAGCCCTATACCTGGTCGTGGCCAGGCTCTCCCGCAGCGCCGTCAGGGTGGCCGTTACCTGCCCCGCTGGGCACACCTTCAGGTGAATATTATTGCGCTGCAGCACCCCCCCCAGGTCAGAGTGGTTAGAGCCGCCCTTCTTGCTCTTCAGTTTCTTAATCGTCGTCGCCTTGTTACCAAAGGCCTCCAGGAAAGCGAAGGGAAATTCCTCGGGGTCAAAGGGGGCTTCGGCAAGCTGGGAAACGGCTTCTTCGATCTCAACAGCGTTCATACTCCCACCGGGGAAGGCTCAGGGTTAAGGGGCAGGCCACTGCTGTTTATCATAGCCACCGCCCTAGAAAACACTCCACCCAGTTTTCAAAACCCTGCCCTGCTGGAGAGAGCGTGATCAAAATTTTGAGTATAGCCCTAGCCACCTGTAGGCTAGCAGAGCCAAGCCAGAACCCCCAGCCCCTCCTGGCTTTCACCACTTCACCCCCTCCTCAGGGTTCTAGCCCAAGCCCTACAATATAGAGACCCCCTCAACTCTCACCATGAGCACCCCCACCTACTGGCTCTGCCTCTTCAACCTCACCACCTGGCAAGAATTTTGTGATGCTGGGGCAACGGTCATGGGCTTTCCTGAAACCCGGCAAAATGTCGTCAAACGGATTAAACCCGGCGACTACCTATTGGGCTACATGACCAAAGCCTCCCGCTGGATGGCGGTGCTTGAGGTCACCTCCGACCCCTACCTAGACAGCCAAACCCAAATCTGGCAACAGGCCCCCTTCCCCTGGCGGGTCAAGGTTAAGGTCGTCGATCACCTCGACGCTGAAACCGGCATTCCCGCCCTCTCCCTCAGTCAGCAAATGCGCCTGTTTGACGCCATCAAAACCCCCAACTGGGGCCTGCTCTTCAGAGTCGCCCCCAGGGAATTGCACCCCCAGGATGGCAAATTGATTATAGAAGCGATCGCAGGCGTCTCAGGTAATGAGGGGAGCAGTGAGTAGTCAGGGGTCAGTAATCAGGAGCCCTTGCCACCAAATCCCCCACCCCCAACTTAAGCATCAAGGCCCAACAGCACCCCCCAGCAGGTGACCATCAGCCTGGCAACCGCGATCGCCCGGGTCACCGCCTCAAAACCCGTGCGCCTGGCGGTCGAAGCCGGTCTTTTCTGCCCTGGCACCACCTACTTTGCCTATCCTACGTCCCTACCACGCCTGACCACTCACTCCTGCCCCCGACAAAACGCCCTCACCGCCTGAATCACCCGTAAATCAGTCCCCTGCTCTCGCAGGTTAACCCAAGCCTGGATCTGCTCCGCCGCAATGGTGGGAAAGGCCAGACTATACTCGACCAACTGCGCCTGGCTGCC
>JBEIGU010000229.1:0-4103 GCA_040381765.1 Leptolyngbya sp. | reverse complement strand
TGTGCGATTCGCTACGGTTTTTGGCCTCGTTACTCAAGTCGTCGCCAACACTGGGACGTTGATACTGAGCGTCTGTTGCAGTTGACTCATCGGGGGCCAAGTCACTGCCTACTGGTAGGCCTCATGAATAATGCAGGCTAGAGCGGTATCGGAGGAAGGTTTTCAAAAGCCTGATGGTCTGACTACAGGGCCTGGTTGACTGACAAAACATTGGCTTACGGCGGTTCAAACCGCTGCTATCCAGACAAAGTCGGCCTTTGCCGACTGACCCAAAACCCGCGTAGGCGGGTTTCGCCTGTCTAGGCGCGGCTTCTAGCCGCCAGCGTTGAGAGTTTTGTCAGTCAACCAACTACAGGGCATTAACTTCGAGGAGAATGGTATTGAGTCTGAGCCAACCGGTGCCATGACGCAGGAACGGCAAGGAACGGGGTCGGTTCAATCCATGATACCGGAGTCAAAATCTAGGGAGGACTTTAGGGGTGGGAAAAAACAAGTTTCAATGGTTTTGGCAAGGCTGGATCTCCCATATTTGCTGGTTAGGAGTCTGGTTTGGGGCACTGCTGATTAGCCTGGGACTGGTTGTCGCTCCTGCGGCGATCGCCCAGCCCCGCTTGGCTGCCCCCCCCATCACCGTGGACATCAGCCTGGGTTCCCCCGAGGGCGATCTGCAGTTTGTCCCTAAGCATCTGGAGTTCCAGGCTGGGCAGCGTTACCAGCTGGTGCTGAAGAATCCTAGCCCGGTTAAGCACTACTTCACCAGTAAGGACTTTGCCGATGCCCTCTGGACCCAAAAGGTAGAGGCTGGCCAGGTGGAGATCAAGGGGGCGATCCATGAATTAGAGCTCAAGCCTGGAGCGACGGCTACCTGGGTGTTTGTGCCCCTGAAACCAGGCACCTATGATCTACGCTGTACCATTCCTGGCCATGGTGAAGCCGGTATGGTGGGTACCCTGACGGTGCTGTAGCCCTTTAGGGTGGATAAGGGCACCATGGGCGGCGGCGGGCGGGCCATCCCTATGGGGTTCCGGTGGATAGATGGGCCAACCGTACCGGTCTAGAAAGGCCAACAGTGCGGTGGGGTCCTCAGGGCCAGGCAGAGGGGCTTGCTTTTGAAATAGGGCCGTAAAGGCTCCGGCCCCCAGCCCTGTCTGGGGCCAGAGGCGATAGCAGGGAAACTTCCCCAGAGAGGATTGGTAGCCCTGGAGCAGGGGGACGGCGATCGGCTGCAACTGGGGAAAGGTCCTTAACAGCCAGGCCCCCACCTGTTCGTTTTCCTCCGGTGAAAAGGTGCAGGTCATGTAGGCCAGATAGCCCCCGGGGGCGAGGCTGGCCGCCGCCGCCGCCAGGATGCGGCGCTGACGACCCGCATTGCGATTAATCAGCTGGGGGTGAAAACACCCCAGGGCGGCATTCCCCTTGACCAGCAGGGATTGGCCGCTACAGGGGGCATCCACCAGGACCACCGTCGCCCCCTGGGGCGCCTGGTCGGCCCAGACCTGGGGATCCAGGTTAAACACCATTGCCTCCGTTGCCCCACAGCGCTTGAGGTTGGCAATCAGGACCCTGACCCGCTTGCGGATTACCTCGTTACACCAGAGTTGATCGGGCTGCAGCAGGTGGCGGGCCAACAGGCTTTTACCCCCCGGTGCTGCACAGAGATCCAGCACCGGTCCCCCGTTGGCGGGAATAGCGGTCAACACCGCCGCCGCAAACACCGAGGCCATGTCAAGGCAGTAGTAGGCTCCCTGGTGGTGCAGGGGGTGCTGCCCAGGGGCCTGACCTGGCTCCAGCCGATCCACCCCCAGTGGTTGCCAGGGTAGGGAGGGCAAGCGGCTAAAGGGCACGGGCTGGGGCCGCGGCTGGGTCCAGAGGATAGCCCCTGGGTAGGCCCTGGGGTTGGTCAGGGCGGCCACAAAGGCCTCCTGGTCGGCGGAGTCAGTCCACAATCGCTGGCTGAGTTTGAGCAGTAGCTTTGAGGCGGGGGCCATGGTAGGGGCAGGGGTGAGTAAGAAGGGGCCCTGGGCTAGAGGACTGGCGGCCCTACCCATCCCCATGGCGTTGGCTACCATCGGGCATGCGGGTTTGGGCAAATTTGGCGCCGCTTAAGTCCGCCCCCTGGAGGTTGGCCCCCTCCAGGTTTGCATAGCGCAGATTGGCCCAATACAGCTGGGTATGGCTCAGGTCCGCCCCCTGCAGGTTAGCTCCCTCCAGGTTGGCATGGCTGAAATCCGCCTGGGCTAGCAGACTGTCCCGCAGATCCGCATTCACCAGGGTGGTGCGGTGGCAGCGGCTTTTGCGCAGGTCAGCCTGGATCAACACCGCCTCCGCCAGGGAGGCCTCCCGCAGGTCGGCCTGGGCCAGGGTAATCTGGTAGCCGTTAATGTGGGTCAGGTCCGCCTGGCTGAGCTGGGCCTTAGTCAGGTTAGCGCGGCGCAGGTCCGCCGCCGCCAGGTGAATCTGCTGCAGGTCTAAACCCTGCAGATCTAACCCATGAAAATCCCGCGCTCCAGCCTGGTAGTAGCGCCGCATCAATTCCTTTAGGGTAGCGGATAGCATCTCTCCTCCAGTGATCGGCGGTGTAGAGCGGTCAGGAGGGCAGGGGCCCCTTAGAGCAGGGCAAAAACCTCGCGGGCCGCCGCAATGGTGCGATCAACATCCGCTTCAGTGTGGGCCAGGGAGGTAAACCCCGCCTCAAACTGGGAGGGGGCCAGGTACACCCCCCGTTCCAGCATGGCCCGATGAAAGCGGCTAAACTTAGTCAGGTCAGACTGTTTGGCCTCTTCGTAGCTGGTCACTGGACCGGGCTGGAAAAACAGACCAAACATACCACTAATGTGATCTCCACAAACAGCATGACCCGCCTGGGTCGCCGCCGCCAATAAACCGGTAATGAGGCGCTGGGTAATCTGATCCAGGCGATCGTAGGTGCCGGGTCGCTGCAGCAGTTCCAGGGTTTTAATGCCAGCGGTCATGGCCAGGGGATTACCGGAGAGGGTACCCGCCTGATACACTGGGCCGGCTGGAGCGATCATCGCCATGATCTCTCGGCGACCGCCGTAGGCCCCCACTGGTAAGCCACCGCCGATCACCTTGCCCAGGGTGGTCAGGTCAGGAGTTACCTTAAACTTGGCCTGGGATCCACCGTAGGCAATGCGAAACCCGGTCATCACCTCATCAAATACCAGCAAGGCCTGGTGATCTTGGGTGATTTCCCGCAACCCCTCCAGAAAACCGGGTAGGGGTGGAATAAAGCCAGAATTGCCCACCACCGGCTCCAGGATGACCCCAGCAATTTCCCCGGGATTTTCAGCAAATAGTTGCTTGACCGCCTCTAGATCATTGTAGGGTGCCGTCAGGGTGGCGCTGGTGGCGGCCTTAGGTACCCCCGGAGAGTCCGGTAGGCCTAGGGTGGCGACGCCAGAGCCAGCCTGCACCAGAAACATATCGGCATGGCCATGGTAGCAGCCAGAAAACTTAATCACCTTATCTCGTTGGGTGTAGGCCCGCATTAGGCGCAGCACCGCCATACAGGCTTCAGTACCGGAATTGACGAAACGCACCATTTCAATGCTGGGCACGGCATCAATCACCATTTCCGCCAGCACATTTTCCAGATAGCAGGGTGCCCCAAAGCTAGTGCCCTTCTCCAGGGCAGTGGCGAGGGCGGTCAAGACTTCAGGATGGGCATGGCCACAGATGGCCGGTCCCCAGGTGCCGACATAGTCAATATATTGATTATCATCTACATCCCAAATATAGGCCCCCTTCACCCGATCAAAAACAATCGGTTCGCCGCCAACGGATTTGAAGGCTCGTACGGGTGAGCTCACCCCGCCGGGCATCAGGGTTTGGGCGGTGGCAAAAATTTCCTGGGACTTAGATGTTTTTAAGGGGGTGGTACTGACCAAAGCCGGTTCCTCTCACATACCTGGTTCAACGGTCTATTATCCTACCGTGCCGGGGAAGGAAGGGAGACTCCTGAGTAATATTACGTTAAGAGGTTGTTTGAAAAGGGCTCAGGTATAATTCGCCGCCAGGGGGTCGCCAAAATACTGAATTTTGCGGTGATTATCCTACTCCATAGGTATAGTTTGAGACTCTCT
>JBEIGU010000228.1:0-4110 GCA_040381765.1 Leptolyngbya sp. | reverse complement strand
GCTTGTCTCGCAGATGAGATCGTCTTGAGACTTAGGCGCTTATCTAAACCTAGCTGAAAGTGGCTGAAAACTTTGTCTGGCAAGCATCTCAAAAATCGAATTTCTCAAAAAACCTGTCTCACCTGCGGAATGTCGGCTTTAACCAGGTCTAGCTCGCCAACCTTGCCCCAGATCATGCCTTCCCTTTGTACCCCCTGAACAGAGTTTATGATCGACTGAGTCCTAGCCTTGAGCTAGATCAGGGTAGTACTGTAGATTTGGGGTCAGGGTCGGAGGTCTGAATTGAGTACCGATTTAGTCGTTACCGCAGCCCAAATGCGGGATATTGAGGCCCAGGTCTTTGCGGCTGGCATGCCGGTGGCGGCCCTGATGGAAAAGGTGGGGGGGCTGATCACCGCCTGGATTGAGGCCCACTTTCCTGCCCAGGGCTGGCCTCGGGTGGGGGTGTTGGTGGGGCCCGGCCACAACGGTGGAGACGCCCTGGTGGTGGCCCGGGAGCTTAGCTTTCGGGGCTATGGGGTGGAGGTAATTGACCCCTGCGATCGCCACAAGCCCCTGACCGCCACCCACCGTCGCTACGCCGAGAGCCTGGGCATTCCCTTGCGTCCCGATCTGCCCGGGCCCGGTGAGCCCCAACCCAGTCTCTGGATTGATGGCCTGTTTGGCTTTGGCCTGGAGCGGCCCCTGACCGGGCCCCTGGCGGAGCTGGTGAACCGCCTCAATGCCCAACCCCAACCGATTGTCAGTATCGATATTCCCTCCGGGTTGCACACCGACAGCGGCGCGGTGCTGGGGACGGCGGTGCGGGCCAGCCATTCCCTCTGCCTGGGGTTGTGGAAGCGGGCCTTCTGTCAGGACCAGGCCCTGGCCTACCTGGGGCAGCGTCACCGGATTGATCTCCAGATTCCCGCCGCCGCCATTGCTGCCGGTCTGGGAAATGCCCCGCCGGTCTATCGCCTCAGTGCCGCCGCTGCCCGGGCCGGTGTACCCTTGCCCCGCCCCGCCGCTACCCACAAGTACCAGGTGGGGCACCTGCTGCTGGTGGCGGGCTCCCGGCAGTACGGTGGCGCCGCCCTGCTGGCGGGGCTGGGGGCTCGGGCCAGTGGGGTGGGGATGGTCACCCTGGCGGTGCCCGAATCCCTGCGGTTAATGGTGCTGGCCCAGCTACCGGAGGCCCTGGTGGTGGGCTGTGGGGAAACTCCCACGGGGGCGATTGCCGCCCTGCCCGACCATCTAGACCTGGGTCGCTACCAGGCGATCGCCTGGGGGCCGGGCCTCTCCACCGACGCCACTGCCCTACTCCAACCCCTGCTGGCCAGCCCCACCCCACTGCTGATCGACGCCGATGGGCTCAACCTGCTGGCCCCCCTGGGGGCGGCCGCCCACCTGGCCAGACGGTCAGCCCCCACCCTGATCACCCCCCACCCCGGGGAATTTCGCCGGCTGTTTCCGGACCTGCGGTCGACGGCCCCAGACCCGGGCCAGGCGGCCCAGCGAGCCGCCGCCGACAGCCGGGCGGTGGTGCTGCTGAAGGGGGCCTGCACGGCGATCGCCCACCCTGATGGCCGGCTCTGGTTCAACCCCGACAGCACCCCCGCCCTGGCCCGGGGGGGCAGCGGCGACCTGCTCACGGGTCTAGCGGGGGGGCTGCTGGCCCAGGGGATAGCCAGCCTGGGAAACAACCTAAAGACAATCCAGGAGGCTGCCCCCCTGGAGGTCACCCTGAATGCCGCCCTGGCAGCCACCTGGTGGCACGGCACAGCGGCCCGTCGCCTGGCCCAGCAGCGGACGGTGCTGGGGGTGGATGGGCTACAGCTGGCGGCGGCCCTGGGGGCCTGGCCGCTAGGGGAGAATCAGGTGACCGGCCTGGACGGTGAGGATTTGGGCGCTGGTGCTCCACGGGTCGGCGAAGGCCCCCAGGTGGGTGGTGGTGATTAGGGTTTGGCAGCGGTCTTGAATCGCCTCCAGGAGTTGCTGCTGACGGTGGGGATCGAGCTCCGCCAGGACATCGTCCAACAGCAGCAGGGGAGGCTCCCCAATCACCGCCTCGATCAGGTGTAGCTCCGCCAGCTTCAGGGCCAACACTAGGGTGCGCTGCTGCCCCTGGGAGCCGTACTGGCGGCTGGGGGTGCCGTTGATGGTGAAGTCGATATCGTCCCGGTGGGGACCCACCAGGGTGGTGCGTTGCTGCTGTTCCGCCAGCCACCGCTGTTGGATTTTTTCAAAGAAGCTGGCTTCGATCGCCTGGGGGTCATCCCCAGCCATGGGCACATTGGGCTGGTAGGCGATGGCCAACTCCTCCCGCTGACCGCTGATCGCCTGGTGCCACTGCTGGGCCAGGGGGGCCAGGCGCTGTAACCCTCGCCAGCGCCGCCGCATCACCCGGATGCCCAGGGCGACCAATTGGGCATCCCAGAGGGCCAGTTGACTGGAGTCCGGGGGGGGGCCGCTCTGTTTAATCAGGGCGTTGCGTTGCTTCAACACCTGCTGGTACTGATGGAGAATGTGGGCGTAGACCGGCTCCAGCTGGATCAGCAGGGTATCTAGCCAGGTGCGCCGTTCCGCCGGACCGCCCCGCACCAGGTCCAGGTCCAGGCTGGAAAACTCCACGGCGTTCAGGGCCCCCAGAAAATCAAGCTGGCGCCGCAGGGTTTCGCCGTTGAGGCGGGCGGTGCGCCCCCCACTCTGGCGCAGCACCAGGGCCAGATCGGCCCGCCCCAGGGAGCGTTGCACCGCCGCCTGGAGGGTGGCCTGGGGTTGCCCCTGCTGCACCAGATCGCGATCTCGGCTGACCCGGTGCGATCGCAGGGTGGCCAGCAGCTCCACCGCCTCCAACAGGTTAGACTTGCCCTGGGCATTGTCTCCCACCAGGATGGTTTTGGGGGCATCGAACTGGATGGCCTGCTGGCCATAGTTGCGAAAGTGCTGCAGGGAGAGGTGGCTCAGGTACACCAACGATCGGGGGGAAACACTGGGTTAAGGATAGCAGCCCCGCCTCACACCGCTAGCTGCCGCAGAAAGGTGGCGATGGCCGGCGCCACCTTCTCGGGCCAGTCCTCCTGGGCGTAGTGCCCCACCTCCTCCAGGGTTTGCAGCTCCCCGGCGGGGAGGCTGGCCAGGCAGTCCTGGGCCAGGGTCAGGGGGAGCCAGGGGTCCTTCAGGCCCCACAGCAGCAGGGTGGGGTGGTCCCAGGTGGCCAAGCCGGTGGCGATCGCCTGACTCACCGCCGGCAGGTCTAGCCGCTGCACCATGGCCAGCAGGGCCCGCCCCACATCGGAACTCTTCAGGAAGGGGCGGCGGTAAACATCCAGGTCATCGTCGTCGATCTGGTAGGGCCCGGCCCCCTCCAGGGTGCGGTCCACCAGTAGGGGGTCCTGGGTGAGCATGTCCCCCACCAGGGGTAGCCCCAGCTGACGCAGCTTCCAGGGTAGCTTGGCGGCGGCGCTGACCGGTCCATTGATAATCACCAGGCGGTCCACCCGATCGGGGTGGGCCAGGGCGTACTGAATTCCCACACTGCCGAGAAACCCCTGGGCCACCAGGTGCAGCCGGGGCAACTCCAGGGCGGTCACCAGATCCCCCAGGGCGGTCACCAGGGCCGCCGGGCTGTAGGCAAAATCCCGCCGGTCAGGCTTTTCTGAAAAGCCATGGCCTAACCAATCCGGGGCAATAGCCCGAAACCCCTGCTCCGCCAGGGCCGGCATCACCCCTCGCCAGCTATAGCTTTGGGAGACTAACCCATGGAGCAGCAAGACCGGGAGCCGCTCTGGGGCCGCCGGTGCCTCCGTCTCTCGATAAAACCAGGTGAGACCCTTAACCTCAAGGGTCCGTTCTGCGATCGCCATAGCCAACCCCGACTCAGTGGCTTGAGCTTACCCCCCCGGGGGCACCCCAGGCAAGGGGGAGGGCCCCTAGGGTCGCTGCGCCACCTGTACCTGGGCCAGGGCGGTGCCTTGATAGTAGTGGGCCAGAATCTGCTGATAGCTGTAGCCCTGCAGGGGCAGGCCCCTGGCCCCCCCCTGGCTATGGCCGAGGCCGTGGCCATAGCCGCGACCCTACACCCGCACCTGGTTGCCCTGCAGGGTGAGGGTTAACAGGTTACTGCTTAGC
>JBEIGU010000227.1:0-4152 GCA_040381765.1 Leptolyngbya sp. | reverse complement strand
CTTTGAGCTTTTGGGCAGTTTTAATATACAAAGACTTGAGCGTATCGGTCAGTTGAATCGGGGGAGTTGTAGTCATCGGGGATTCACCAGGCTAAATGTTTCTCCTATTATCCCAGGATCACATATTTTATGGAAGTCTCCTGAACGAAACGGACCAGGTTCTACAATGCAGACATCAATGCCGAAGGGTGACACTTCATAACGTAAGCCTTGGGTATAGCCTTCCAAAGCATGCTTGGTGGCACTGTAAGTGGCAAAAAACGGGGGTGAAATCTGTCCGACCAATGAAGAGGTGTTAATGATGAGTCCCGATTTGGCTGACCGCATGGCGGGTAACACAGACTGCATAGTTCGCATTGCGCCGAAGTAATTGATCTCCATCTGCTCCTTGGCTTGCTCAATGCTAAACGCCTCGGTGATGCCAATGTACATCACCCCCGCATTGTTAATCAGAATATCAATGTTACCTGCTTTAGTCAGTATCCCTTCAAGGGCTATTTTGACGGATTCGTCGCTGTTGACATCCATATCCACAACGTGAATGAGGTCGCTGTGGGCTTGCAACTCGGTCTTAGTAGCGGCATTTTTGCCCTCAGGGTTTCGGAGAGTAGCAAACACTTGGTAGCCCTTATCTGCAAAATCTTTGGCTGCTTTTAAGCCAAATCCACTGCTACTTCCTGTAATGACTACGGTTTTCTTTGCTTCAGACATATTATTTTCGTAGTTGGCGATATAATTAAGTACTGAGCGGTATCATAAAGGCAATATTTGAATTTGTCAAATTAAAATACCGAAAAGTACAAAAATATGAGCGACAAAACTCCTAAGGCTTCAAGGGGCCGACCAAAAACCCTAAACCGCAATCACATAGTGGATGTGGCTACCCATGTCTATTGGAAGGAGGGCATAGACAACGTATCTCTGAATGAGATTTGCAGGAGATGTGCAGTTTCAAAGCCCGGTCTCTATCGTGAATTTGGGAGTGAAGATGGATTGATGAAAGCTGTACTTCTCGCCTATCAGGAACAGGTGCTAACTCCAGTACTGCAAACGTTAACCACTAAAACGCCGTTTCGAGAAACCCTTGATAACCTCGTGTCATTTGTCACCTCAGTCAATGGTGATCCAGAGGCTCCTAAGGGCTGCCTTGTGGTAAAAATGTGCGAATCACGTATGCGCGTGGGTGAATCAACACGAGAACAAATAGACTGCGCTAAGGCGCAAGCATTGACTGCTTACGAGGATTGGGTGGAGCGTTCAAAAGCAAAAGGTGAGTTTTCGGCAGATATGTCATCACAATTTGCAGCTACCTACATTGATGCACAGTTAAGTAATGCTCTGTCACAGATAGCACGTGGTGAAGATAGCAATAATGTGAAGCAGATCCTGATAGTAGCTTTTTCTATGTTGGGATGAGTATGCCTGTAAGTTCAGTGTTTCTTGAAGAAGCAGGCATGTGACGATTAAAGATTGCTGGCTGCATTGTTAAGTCCCAAGAGGTGATCAGCGATCGCAAAGATAAGTAATTGATAAGAGATCGGGGCATAACATCATTGGAGCGGACAGAACTGTGATATTTTTGTTGAGGGCAAAAGTTATCTTCTGCCGCTCAACTTAGTCGTTAACAACACTGGTACTAAGCCGGGCTGACGCCCAGCCTTCTGATTTACAAACTGGAATAGCTAACCCTGGCATCAGGTAAGCCCGGCTTCGCCCGACTCACCTTCACAACCTTGCCGCCGCCAGGGCAAGAAAAAGCCCCCAGGCGGCCGGGGGTGACTAGTTCACCAGTCTCAAGGGTTCCAAGAATGACCAGTGGTTTATTCCTCGACATCGCCAATTGTGCCTGACTGATTTTAGTTGGGTTCAACCGTACTGAGTAAGGGACTGGGGGTGGGGTGGGGGCGATCGCTCACCACCTCCAGTCCCTCAAGCTCAGAGCACTGCCAGGAGGGTCACCCTACCGCCCCCTACCGAGTTAGTTGAGGCGGTAGTCGTAGTGGGCCTTCACCAACCGGGTGACAATTTGGGTGTCGTACTGAAGAATGCCCCGGATGGTACCGAGTTTGTCGCAAAATCTGAGCAGCTCATCCTGGGTGTTAAAGCTAACGTTCACCACGATGTTATGAAGGCCAGCGACGATGGAGAGAAACTGCACCTCTTCGAACTGGGCCAGTTCCTGGGCGACCGCGTTGACCCGACGACTCTCTACGGTTCGGTTCATGATGGCGGCCTGGGGTGATCCCATCTGGTTGGGGTCAATCCAGGTCTCGAGCAGCAGCAGGTCGTTGTTGAGCAGGCGCTGGACCCGATAGCGGGCGGTGGCTTCGGGGATGTTGACCCGATCGCTGACCTCTTTGTAGGTGATCCGTCCGTTCACCTTCATCAGTTCAATGATGCTACGGTCCAGATCGTCCAGGGTGGGGCAGTGAAATTCGTTTTCCATGGTGATGATCAAGTGCTTCCTCCGTTGTAGCCCATTAACTGAGGCCTCAACTATGGGGTAATCTCACCTGGTAAACAGGTAGGCGATTGATGTAAAACCGATCCCAGTAGAACTGTGCTACTAAATCTCCTCTCCTGGGTGAGATCAACAGGTTAGCCTGATTAGTCTCGCAGGGGAATTGAGTTTACGTCGAGTCATGGGTACCCCTTCCCCATCGTTGTCACCGGTGGGGCTTTGTATGGGTGTCTGGGGGTAGGATTGTCATTCTCCAGCCTCGATGGGGGCGATGTAGTCCCGTAGGGTCAATTTGCCCCGGTGATAAGATGAGATTGGTTTCAGCGTGGAGTTAGGCCCTATGGCGGAGTAGGGGGGCTGTGTGGGCTGTCTGCTATCTAAGATCCCAACTAGAAATATTGGGAAGAAAGTTTCTCTCACATAAAAAGTTCCATTAAGGAGGGGAAAGTATGAATAAGTTTTGCCAGAGTTGTGGAATGCCAATGAAACAAGACCCTCAAGCAGGGGGAACGAATGCTGACGGTAGTAAGAGCACTACCTACTGTAGCTACTGCTATGACAATGGTGTCTTCACATCTCCCGAAATCCAAAACGCTACTGATATGCAAAAGTTCTGCATCAACAAGCTGAAGGAGAGAGGAACCCCAACTTTTGTGGCTTGGCTAATGACTCGGAACATCCCAAGACTGAATCGGTGGAAAACCAATTGATACAACAAACACCTGTGACGCCTTACAGCTATCCGAGGTTTAACAACATCACCACCGGAGCCAGGCCGGACTGACGCCCCGCCTTCTGGTTTGCTCTCTGGTGGGGTTAGATAAGGTAGCAGCCCCGGTTGGCCCATACCCCCACCGATAGCAGTGTGCTGGTCTATCTGTCGGCGGCTAGTCAGCATCCGCCTAATTGGCGTAAGCCCTTGTCGGACTATGCTGGTGGCTGAGGCCCAGGCCCGGCGGGCGAAGTTGAATTTTTGGAGCCAGGCTAGTCCCCTGATGCCCTGGAATTGCCGTCAGGGGTTAACCAGCAGCCCTTCCCTACCGGAGCCAGAGGCCGTGCAGATTGAGGCAGTGCCGATTCGGGTTGAGATCTATCGCCCCCATCAGCCAGCAGAGGTGCGTTCCTTGCCCACGGAGCTCTCGGGAGAGAGGGTACTCCCCGGCTTTCTGCTGCCCCTGGCGGTTTAGTCCTGGGGAAAAGGCCGCGGCTGCCACCCCCTTGGCCCACCCTCAGGTCGACCGTCTGCGCTCGAGCCTGATCAAAACTGCCGCCCGGGTGCAGGTCTGGGCTCGACGCATCCTGGTTGAATTGGCCGCCTATTGTCCCTGGGCCGATACCATCCGCCACATCGATCAGCTAATGGCTCCTCATTCTTGGGTCTTGGCCTAACGTAGAGTGGCCCATAGGATAGGTGTGTCTACTGGCCCGGAGAGTCCCCCTTTTTTGTGCGGTTCGCTACGGTTTTTGGCCTCGTTACTCAAGTCGTCGCCAGCACTGGGACGTTGATACTGAGCGTCTGTTGCGGTTGGGCCAAGTCACTGCCTTCTGGCAGGCCTCATGAATAATGCAGGTTAAAGCAGGGATTTTTCCTAAAGGTAAAGAATGGTGTGCTGATCAGGACAGAACCGGTGGGTTTCGGTGACAATGGCACCAGCATAGTTTTGGTTTTCCCTTGGTCTGGCCAGTTCAGG
>JBEIGU010000226.1:0-4380 GCA_040381765.1 Leptolyngbya sp. | reverse complement strand
GTTTGAAAAGGGCTGTGCCAGGTATAGTTCGCCGCCAGGGGGCAGCTAAAATACTGAATTTTGCGGTGATTATCCTACTCCATAGGTATAGTTTGAGACTCTCTTTGGCTTTTCAAACAATCTCTTACGGCGGTTCAAACCACTGCTATCCAAACGAAGTCGACCTTCGCCGACTGACCCATAACCCGCGTAGGCGGGTTTTGCCTGTCTAGGCGCTGCTTCTAGCCGCCAGCGTTGAGAGTTTTGTCACCAAGGTACCTACAGTGTCTTGGAATGAGTCCAAAGGACAAGTTGCGAGGAACGGTCATTAAGTCCACAACAAGCACCGAACGTTAAGGCCTTTCTTGAAGGCTCGGCTCCGCATTCTGCCCTAGCAATTTCAAAAATTCGTTTCAAAATGAGCGAACCGAGGGTTATTAGTTACGAGACATAAAATCCATCGATCAACCATGTCTTAAGCGAGCTGGCTAAAGCTGCACCTCTACGATCGTCCACCTGCACCAGATCCACGTCTCAGCGTCTTGGTGGTCGTTATCTCAGAACCCAACAAGAGCGTGGCATCGGCCGCGCTCAGGGGCTTTGAAAACAAGTATCCCTGACCATATAGACATCCCATGGCCAGGAGCATATCCACTTGAGCTTGACTTTCAATCCCTTCTGCGATCAGTGTCATCCCTAACTTACGTCCTAAGGCAACGATGGTGTGAACAATTTCCCGATCATCCCAGTTCTCATCCATACGACCCACAAAGGATTGATCAATTTTTAGTGTATCGGTGGGAAAACGATGGAGGTAGCTGAGGGAAGAATAGCCTGTACCAAAGTCATCAATGGCTAATTGCAAGCCCAATGCCTTAAGTTGATGCATGAGTTGGCGACTATCCTCCACATTTCGCATGATCATGCTTTCAGTAATTTCTAACTGAATTTTCCGACCATCCATTCGTAATTCCTGCAGATGGTGGGCAAATTGACTAACCAGGTCAGCCTGTTGAAACTGACGTCGGGAAAGGTTGATACTCATTTTCAGAGGGTGATCAGGAAACTTCCTCTGCCAGATCCTTAATTGATCACAGGCCTCTCGGAAGATCCATTGACCCAGATTAATGATTAACCCAGTTTCCTCAGTTACCTGAATGAATTGGGCTGGGGAAACGAAGCCTTCGCCAGCTCGAAACCAACGCACCAAGGCTTCGAACCCAATGATCTGTCGGGTTTGAAGACAAACAATGGGCTGATAATAAAGTAAAAACTCTTGCTTTTCAAAGGCATTTAATAGGTGACTTTCTAACTCTAATCTACGCAGAGCTTCTTCTCGCATCGTGCTAACAAAAATTTCGTAGCGGTCTTCATTCACCGCCTTAGCTCGATACATAGCGGTGTGGGCATCCCGCAGTAAGTCTTCTGGCTTGGTTGAATGGTCATCCCGGGCAATCACCACCCCCATACTGCTACTGATGGATAGGCGGTGCTTGGCAATATTCATCGGTTTAGACAGCTCGGCCTGAAGCTGATTGAGCTGTTGCTCCACCTGGGGTTGATCGCTCATCGGTAAGAGAAAGGCAAACTCATCGCCCCCCACCCGGGATAGCTGAGCAGACTCGGGAAGCACCTGCAGCAGACGTCGGGCAATGGTTTGGAGCACCTGATCTCCGACTGAGTGGCCAAAGGACTGATTGATTAGTTTGAACCGATCAATGTCCAGGAAAACCACAGTTATAGGGTCATCTAGGTTACTACGACGTTGATGGTGAAGTTCTCGTTGTAGATGGAGGAGAAATACATCTCGACCAGGTAACAGGGTCAGTTGATCGTAACTACTACGATAAAGAGCTTTTTGTGCAACTACCAACCCCGCCGCCAGCAAAAAGCCTGCTATGGGCTCTATGGTGGGAAGCCACCACAGTTGACCGAGGGCAACACTACTAAGGGCCCATATGCCCAAGACAACCGACCCCCCGATCAGAATCAAGGTGACCGGACGACGGATACCCCAACCCAGAATGCCAGCTACCATGATCCAACCCAGTAGCCAGGTGAGTTCCCCCCACTGGGGTAAAAACCTGTAGATTACCCGATCGCCGGCGATCGCATCTAGCAACTGGCTAATGCTCTGGGCATGGACCTCTACCCCCGACATCATAAAACGGCTGGATTGTTCCAAGCTAAAGGGGGTAAAAAACTCATCCTTGAGACTGGAGGCAGTGGTACCAATTAGAACAATTTTGCCCTTTACCCATTCTTCCGAGAGGGTACCTGCCAGCACCTGGCTAACAGTGAGCATGCGGGCAGGGGCATAGGGGGTTCGATATTTGAGTAAGGTCTGATACCCGCGATTATCAATGTAGGCGTATCCGCCGTCACCAGCCATAAGGGCAGGAATTCTAAGATCGCCAAGGCGCAGTTGGTTTTCCTTGCGATCGACCTCTAAGTGTAAGTTACTAGTGTAGGCGAGGGCGACCCGCAGAGGGAAGGAATAGTATGCCTGGTCGTCTCCACCCACGTAGAGCAGACTCCGCCGCAGAACCCCATCGGGATCAAGGGCCAGATCATTGAAACCTACCTGCTGTTCCGGCCATTCCGGAGGGGCGGGAACCTCTCCTGAATCCGGTTCTTGCCCAACATTCATGATGCCAATCACGTTAGGAGCCTGAAAGGCTTTCAGCAGAGCTTCGCGCCCCTCAGATTGAGAAATATTGCGGTAAAGATCAAGGCCAACTACCGCTGGTTCATACTTCTGTAGATTAGCAATGACTGTAGCCACCTTTTCGTCAGATAGGGGCCAGCCGTGGGCCTCAAGGTCTGACTCAGTAATCTCCACAATCAGTAGGCGGTCATCTGGGGGTTGGTAAGTCTGGAGGCGAGTCATAAAGTCAAAACTAGCCATCTCTAACGGTTGGAGAACCCCTAATCGCTTACTGACTGTCACCACTGACAGGGCCAATAAGCTAGACACCAGGATAGCCCGGCTAGCAAAGTTAAGCTGTTGAATTAAGCGAGTCGTCAGCTGCTGAAAATTTAGCTGTAGAGACCACACCCCAAGTTTCACCATGGCAGATGCTGAAAAACGGTAGATTCGGAGGAATAGCAATAACTAAACCCGAGTAATTGTGTATACAAGGGGATAGAACTCTTATCCGGAAACTTTTAAAGAATTTCTCCTCTAAATCATGACCAATCCCTTAGTGCCCGCTAGAGCAACAAAAACTGCCGCCAGAATTTAGCGGCAGCCGCAATCTTAACCAAGGCAGTAACCCTCGGATACCTTTTCGGTTCCGTGGATTGGAAAGATCGTGGATCGGAAAGTTCGTCGCGGTTAAGAATTACAATCTGACCTCCTTAGAATCGCGAACTAAATAACGTGGGATAGCTGTCCCGGCTGACAACGGTCAGGCAAGATGCATGACCTACAAGAATTACAGCTTAAAAGATTCACGTTCCTTAGTCGTGGGCAGAGTGACAAGAGCTATCCGGCAAGGTTATAGTTCCCTAAAGTTTCCTAGAACGCTCAAACGGGTAAATCGATATCTAACTCTGCTCTGTCACGTTTGTGAGAGAGGACCCAGGATCACCCGAACCCCTCATAACCGGTGGCAAACCCCTCGCATCCGTCGACCTCATAGGATCACAGGATGTGCTGATACAGGTCTAAACCTCATCTAATTTGAAACCAGGAGTTTCCCACCCTGCGGGAAGCAAGCTCCACCCCAGATCCCCCTCCCATCGGGAGAGGGACATTGCAGGGTTTTTGCGGCTCCCTGAAGCAAGCTACGCCCTCTGGCAGAGGGGGCGGGGGTGAAGGGGTCGAAGGACGGTTTTCAACATGGACGTAACATGGACTTGGTTTAGCTTTATGAGCTATCGCAGTCAGACCTTAGGCGAAGTTATCCTCCGACGGAATCGTGAGGTGAGTACCGCCACCACGTCGCTGTCCAGGGAACTGATCTCGATCATTCTGGGCCCGAAAATCCTGTTGAAATATCGAAGTATGGATAAGTATCAAACTTAACACGCTCAAGGCCATCAAAAGAGTGATGCCACTGGGTAAGATGAAGAGCCTAATTAACGCAGATTTCATAAATCACGCAAGATTGTAGAGACACCAAACAGTGCTGCGGCATAGGTGATAAGGGGCAGAAACACCAGGAAGTCACCGCATCCCGGGACTACTATCATCCTTCACCGCCAGAGTTACCTCTGAGCCAATAACCTTGCAGTTTTACGGAAGCTTTATTCAGATCTTGAGTTTGGACTAATTCTGTAAAGGAAGGCAGTCAATGAGTGACACTGACTGCCGTAAGGTCAATGAAGTAGAAATTCGATTGACCCTATGATTTTCAACCAACTTCAGCAATTTCGCCAAACCCTGTACAATACCCT
>JBEIGU010000225.1:0-4404 GCA_040381765.1 Leptolyngbya sp. | reverse complement strand
TCTCCGAGAAAGTGAGATTTCATCAGGGTTTCAGGCTTCGGACTGCCAACAAAGACGGAAACTACTCAAGTGCCTATGGTAGAAGGGTTTCAGGCTTCTTCAAGCCCCGGATTTTGGGAGAACTTCCGACTCTCCAGTTATCTGGAGAGATCTGTTCAATACCTGGAGCAATCAAGGATTGTGATTGCAGGGCTTGTAGTAGCTTATTGCCAAGTCCGAATTGGTCACTGTTATTTTTGGCGACCTGTATATATATCACCGAATCCTTCAGTTTCTGGTAAATATCTGCAAAGTTTGGTGTTGAAGACGGCTTCTGTGTAGACTCCTCTGACGTTGGAGCGGTGTCCTTGCCGATTGCACGCGGTTGTGATTTTGCCTTGACAACAGTTATTGCGGCAAGTGTGGCTTTGAAGATTGGTGAACTCTCCTTTTTCATGTCAGCTTCTCTCGATACTCTGTCGAGTTCCTGTAAAGCTGCAATGACCGCCTTTGACTTATCTGGTTGTGTAACATCAAGATTAGCAATGAATGGAGCTATCAAGATAGCGTCAGCCCTAGCTTTCTGCTCTCTTTGCTGAGCCTCTTGAATTTCTTTTGGCTTAATCCTTTCTTGAACCAAAGGTAGGAGAGTTACAAGACTCGCACCAAAGATGAAAGAGAATAATGGCGACCTGATAACCTCATTTAATATGTTCCAAGCCTGTGTTCCCAGATTTGGCTTATCCGAATCTGGTTTTTTTAAGATTACAGTGATTTCTCTGCTCATTGCCTATTAACCATCTGATGAACTGTGTCCACTCTGTATAGCTGCGGCGGTGTTTTGGGTTAACCTAACGTCTACTTCGTGAAATCTAACGGTTCAAATCAGCGGCGGCAGACAACCTCTAACTTAATATCAGTGGCTCTTGCCCGTCCGCTGCATTTGAGTTGTTAAACCGTACTCTACATAAATAGATGTAAGAAGCCCATAAATAGAGGTTTCTACTTGTTTTATTAAGATAGACTTGGCTATTTAATCCTTCGAGAATATCCTCTATAACTTGCTTAAAGTCTCTGGATCTTAAATTTGGTTGCTTACAATATGCATGGTAGGCATAACGTATTTTCTCTGTCTTTAATGCACATTCTGCCAGGATTTTTCCCCTGTCATTTTCATCAGAATTAATAGCTGAAGTTCCGAGATCTGTCAAAACGATTCCTTCCCTTCCATATCTGATTAACCCAAGTGATTTCAAATCGTAAAGGAGCTTCTGATCCTTTTGAGTTTTAGTTACAAAAGTACGCCCTTCAACATTTAACAAGTAAGTTTCAACTTCTTGAGGACTCATTTGAGGGGTGTAGGAAAGAGCATTTTTGGCCCTTCTTAGGGTTATGGAACTAACATTATGAATTTTTATTCCTGAAAAATCGAGCCAGCTAAGAAAGATTTGGCTGTAAGTCTCTAGAGTTTTATCAGCAAACGTCTTTGTTCTTATCTTCTCTTTAATAATCTTCTGTAAATCTTTAATCTCAATTGCTCTACCTTCAATTTTTTGTAGTTCCTGAGTAAAAGAATGCTTACTCAATTTGTCATGCATATAATCTTTGAATGATTCTTCATTCACGTCAATGCTTTGATCTTTCAAAAAATAGACGTTTTCTTTATAGGATACTAACCCTATATTCCTAAGTTCTCTTAGTAGGTTTAAAGCCGCACCTTCTGCAACAGAGTTAGGGATTAAATCAATGAAATCGTCTAAACTTAGATAATCACTGCTTGAAAAAGTATTGAAAGCCTCAAATACTGAGTTCACAGGTTGCCTAATTAAATAGGTTTCCCCAATCGGTGGAATTTGATCAAGAACCAAAAAGTCTCTAAAGATATCCCAATATATGTTGTATTTAGTACCACTTTTTATTACATATCTCTTATGAATAAGCTGCTGGACAATGTTACTATCTACTACTTCGTCTAGTTCTGTAACATCTAGAGCCTGATCTGAATATGCTCTATTAGCAATATATCTAAGTACTTTCACTTCTTCCGAAGTTAATTCCTCTAGATCATTATTAAATAGCGATTCAACCTGAAAATCTTGATCATAAAGTGATTCGATATCTATCCCATGTTTATACTGACGCTTAATATGTATACACAATTTTTTAACTAACCAAGGATAACCTTGTGAGTTGTCTACTGTTTTTCGTGTAAAATCCAAATCAAATTTTTGATCAATGTCAACTTCTAATTGTTTAATAATAGCTTTGCTTTCAGAAGTGTCAAATTCATCTAGCGTTATTTGATATGCATGATCCTTAGATTGCTGCCAAAGATGATAAGCTTCATGCTCAATTGGTATATTGACTTCAGATTTCCACGAGAATCCCAGTATAATATTCGTTTTCTTATTGTTTACATCAATTAGGAACTTGTAAAAACTTTTAAATATTTTCTCTTTTCTAAAAACGTCTTCAAATTGATCAAAAACTATTACTAAAAGTCTCTTCTGATCCTCTAGCCATTCAGAAAGAATCTGAGTACTAGAATCGCCCAAAATATCAAAAGATGAGGGGATTTTAATCGAAGATAAATGGGTGGGGATAAATTTATCCTCAGATGCACTTTCAACTAATTTTTTGTATGAAAGTGGCAAAAAATCATGAGAATTTGCGCTTCTTGAATCAATAACTATAGAAAAATATTTGTTCTTGTAATGCTGATTTCTGCATCGACCACGCAAGTCATTCATTAATGAACTCTTACCCCATCCCGACTTTCCATCAATGTAGAAAACTCTTTTACTGGTTGCACCTTCACGAATCTCATGCAAAAAACTAAAGAGCCTTTCTTTCTGCTCTTTGCGTCCGACAAAATATCTAGTTGACGCAGGCTTATAATCATCCCAGCTATCAGATTCCTGTATTTCAGCAACGGTTTCAAGCTGCTCAGGCTCTTGATAAGAAGGAGTTCCTTTTATAGTTAAATATTGTAGTGTAGACAGCTCATCAACATACGAGCTAATCTTTTCAATAGTAGCTTTATTATCTTCCAGAATTAGAGATTTGGCATCAAAAATGCTAAAATGAGATGGAACAGTTGAATTAGCTAAAATAGCAATATAAAATACACCGAAGTGGCTATACAATAAAATAAGTTTATTTATCTCAAAACCTTCAAATTGATGCTGAAAATGTCCAATCGAATTTGAGGCAACTAAAAGTTCTATTACTTTCTCTCCATTCCAAAAATATAGGTTTTTATATCTTTCATCTTCGCTTAATTCCTTAATCAGCCCTGCAACTTGCCTCTCATATTTACTTGTATACAAGAAGAATCCATAGCTGAAATTACCAAACTGTGCGTTGAATACAAAGCTTCTTATTTCTGTTGTACTCAAGCTTTGCTTAGCCTTACATTCGACTAAACAACGTTCATTTGTCCTATCCAAATGAATGCATTCTAAGTCGAACTCTCGTCCTGTATAGTGTAAGTTGCCATCTACCTTATACCTTTGAGATGCAAAAATCTTATTCGCTAATTCTTCAAAAAACTTACCTCTATCAAACCCCTTGTTATCTTCATCAGGCCAAATTACTAGTTCTTGCAATACGGTCATAAGAGGCATCTACATTAGTAATAGAGTGAAAACAACTCGAATAGAACTCGTAAAACCCTTTCAATTATAGCTTTACCTTATGTTGACTTTTCGCAAGTAACGTTTGAAAAACTGACCATAACCATATTAGAATTGGCGCTTTTGCGAACTCATCACTTTCTGAATACCTCCTCTTGCCAGGGACTGAAGCGGTCTAACTATTAATAGACTGATATGTTCCGCCTAAGATCCCAAAATGGGTAGATAGGCAGAATGATTCGGCATAACACCCCAGTTTTACTACTTAATGTAGACTATTTCTCCATAATACGCCGCTTCAGCTAAATAGCCAGAATCTTTCCGCATATTTTCAGATTTCTTGCGGATACGAGAAAGCCTATCTTCAGGTATACCTATATATATCTAGCTTTCATACAGTCAATCCCTAAGAAATTGCTGGATCAGGTGCGAGATGCCATCCCCATCGCCCTGGGTATCTATGTCGTCTTTCGTGATCAAAATCAGGCGGAAACCTTCCGGTCTTCCCGGTTTCGCTCCCGAGCTACGGCCCCCCCGACTCGCCTCAAGGTCAACCAGTTCGAGCACCACCGGGCCCGACTACAACCCCTAATGGACTTCTACACCGAGCGGGGTCGGCTGCCAGCACCCCCAGAGATGGAGGGCGAACCCTGGGCAGACCTGCAATCCCAATTTGGCAGCCTCAAACGAGCCTTTCAGATCATCCTGCAGGCCACCAGCCCAGAGGCCTGGGCCGACATCGCCGACAAACGTCGCCAGGACCTGCTGGTCTACCTCGCCCTCAGCCAAT
>JBEIGU010000224.1:0-4416 GCA_040381765.1 Leptolyngbya sp. | reverse complement strand
TTGCCCAGGGTATTGTACAGGGTTTGGCGAAATTGCTGAAGTTGGTTGAAAATCATAGGGTCAATCGAATTTCTACTTCATTGACCTTACGGCAGTCAGTGTCACTCATTGACTGCCTTCCTTTACAGAATTAGTCCAAACTCAAGTGGATAAAGCCGGCCATCCCCTCACGGATACCGAAACCCGAATCCTCACTGGGATACTGAGGGGGGAAACCTATACCTAAATGGCCGCAGCTACCCATCGCTCCCTCTGATGAGCATAATTCAGGGCCGTGCGCTGCTGGGTCACGGCAACCCTAGAACTCAGCGTGCTGAGGTGGGCTGGCCCCAACTCGATTAGTAATGCGTGGGTATTTCAATTTGGGTTGGGGGGTCGTAATGTCTAGAACACCCACCTGATGCCACCAGTCATCCCCAAAATCAAACCAATAGCCAAATGCCTCTTCAGCCACCAGTCCTAAGGCCCCGATTTGCGTCTTAGCCACATCCCCGGCCAGGTCTTCTGACCTCGCAGTCCCTAGACCATAGCGATCGGCGTTTGGATCGTTGGGTCCCTCTCCCTTCAGTTGAAACTCGTAGAGATGTTCTTCTTCACGATCAAATGCGGTAAAAATTATCCTGTGCAAGTCGGCCAAGGTCTGATCCCCCCGAATCTCGATGGTGCGAATGATTCGAGGATTTTTCTTGAGAAATGCCTCTGTTACAGGACCATCGATTAAGGTCACCTCTAGGACATAGAGCGATCGCAGGGCCTCTGGTGAGGGCGGTGGGGCCGGTGTTTTAGGTTTTGCCGCACTGGACCGGCGGCGTTGGCGATCGGGGGTCGGTGGGTCTTCCCCTTGAATGAGCGCCAACAGCCCTTCGCTATCTTCCTTGTGCCCTGGAATATAGGGAATCATCCCCCTACGATAGGCTTCCACCTGCGCCCCCAGCGGAGCCTGCCGGATATCCATGATCAACCCATTCACCGACAGCATCCAAATCAGGGGATTCTTCTCAACTCGACTGGGTAGGCACCAATCGGGGTCAAGCTGCCGCATCTTCAGCGTATCGCGCACCTGCTTGGATTTACTTTGCCCAGTACTGTCGGCCACGCCAAACCACTGATAGATGGCTTTAGCGCTGACATGGGGCGTTTGGGAGCTGTCGAACAGAAAGTTGACCATGCCAACCGCATGGGTGATCCCACAGGCCCAGGTCTTTGCCTGTCCCTTATCCAGGGGTGAAGGACGCTTACGGCAAAGGGCAGCCGTAGCTTGACGAATCATCTGGGCATACTCGTCATTCAAATGTTGCCGCGCAAATGCATCGGTCAGTTCCACAATACTTTTAAACTTTGCTTCCATGACCTGGGGAACAGCTTCGGATTTTTTGGATTTAGCCATAATCGTGAGAGAGTCGGAGACCCGGTCGTGGGACTATTCTGCTGGATAGGGGTCCAGGGCCCTTCGCCCATTCTATCTCTCCTGCCCCCCTCTCGAAGAATCGCCTAGCTTAGGTCGCCTGGCCCTAACCGTCGGGCCAGACCTGGCGCAGCCGGTAGCCCAACAAAAAGGTCAGGACCATGGCAAAGAGGATCGGATAGGTCAGGTCAGACTTAACGATCAGGGCGTAGTGAACCACCCCCCCGATCGCCACGATGTAGGTCAGGCGATGCAACTGAGTCCAGCGACGGCCCCCCAGCCACCTCACCATGGCCCGGGTGGAGGTGATGGCCAGGGGCACCATCAGCAAAAAGCTGACCATGCCGATGGCGATAAAGGGGCGGCGGGCCATATCCGTGGGGATGGTGAGCAACTGCCAACCCCGATCGCCCCCCACGTAGATGATCAGATGGGCCAGGGCATAAAAGAAGGCGTAGAGCCCTAGCCAGCGCCGTTGTTTAGCCAACCAGGTCCAGCCGTAGAAGCGACGCACGGGCGTAACCGCCAGGGTCAACAGCAGAAACACCAGGGCCAGCACACCGGTGGCACGGGTGACGAACTCCACTGGGTTAGCCCCCAGGTTACCCCGCCAGGCATCGACGCCGATCAGTAGAGCGGGCAACAGACCATTTACCAGGATCACCCGGCGATGGAATTGGCTATCGGCACCCAGGGGTATCATCTCAAAGTCAAGGTTAAAAGTAACGACGCAGATCCATACCGGCATAGAGGTGGGCCACCTGCTCCCCGTAGCCGTTAAACATCAGGGTAGGCCGCAGGTCGGTTTCACCGATGCGGCGCTCGTAGGCCTGGGACCAGCGGGGGTGATCCACCCTGGGGTTGACGTTGGAGTAGAAGCCGTACTCCCGAGGGTTGGCGCGGTTCCAGGTGGTAATCGGTTGCTGATCGGTGAGGGTAATCTTGACCACAGACTTGATACTCTTGAAGCCGTACTTCCAGGGTACAACCAGCCGCACCGGGGCGCCATTTTGGTTGGGCAGGGTTTTACCGTAGAGACCGGTGGCCAGCAGGGTGAGGGGATGCATGGCCTCATCCAGCCGCAGGCCCTCAAGGTAGGGGAAGGCGATGCCAGCAAACAGGGAATGGGGCATCTGCTGGCGATCATAGTAGCTCTCGAAGGCCACATGGGTAGCCTGCCCCCTGGGCTGCGCCAGGGTGAGTAATGTCGCCAGGGGAAACCCCACCCAGGGAATTACCATGGACCAGCCCTCCACGCAGCGCATGCGATAGATCCGTTCCACCGCCTCAATTCGCAGGATATCCTCCAGCCCCAGGGTGAGGGGGTTGTGCACCAGCCCCCCCACCTGCAGGGTCCAGGGATCGGTGACGAAGTCCTTGGCCCGGGCGGCAACGGCAGCCTTTTGGGTGGAGAACTCGTAGAAGTTGTTGTAGCTGGCGATCTCCTCAAAGCGCGTGGCTTTCTCCCCCTCCAGGATGGCCCCTGCCACCGGGGGCTGCTCGGGCACGGTGACGATCTCCCGACCGGTATTTTCTGCCGCTGGGCCGGGTTTAAAGGTCTGGTAGACGGCCGCCGTCGCCAGGGTGGACCCGACCCAGATGGCGGATTTCATCAACAGGCGGCGGTTTAGGAAGGTTTCCTCGGGGGTCACCTCTTGGAATAGGGGATCGGGGGAGTCGCCCATGGTGGGAAGGGGGGATGAGGGAACCGTGATTTATTATAGCCTCCGCCCCCTGGCAGGGGACGAAGGCGAATCAGCAGGCACCCTAGTATTAGGGTTAACCGCCAGGCTCGATTTTCCCCGTTCCCCAAAGGACTGGTGGGAGCGACGGTGGGGCGGCTACAATAGCAAGGCAGTCCTTAATACCCCAAACCCCGAGATCATGTTTCTAGACGAACTCTCCCCGGTCGCCCAACAACTGATTGCCCAGCCCGTGGCCTTTCTGGGTGGCCTGGCCTCGGGTCTGCTACGCCTTAACCTGGCCCAGGAGCCGGTGAAGAGTTGGCTAGAGCAACAGGGCGCCACGACCGTTACCCCGTCCTCCCCGAATCACAACGGCAGCGGCCCGAAAAGTATCACCATTGACTGATAGCTGACCAGTAGACTCTGGTAATCCTCTGCCTACTCCTGAATTCTCAGACCTACCGCTGCTGGAAAGTTCCCCTAACTTACCAGGGGCACCCGTTGGACCTGGGTGATGGTTTTATGGAGGTGCACCTCCCGCCCTCCCTGGTACCAGTCCACCTGATCAAAAACCTGGTAGAGGATGTAAAGCCCCCGGCCCCCCTCCCCCATATGAAACTGGCCGTTGTCAAAGCAATCAGTACAGCCATAGGGGTGATCGAACCCTGAACCTTGATCAGCAATAATCCAGGAAAGCCGCGGAGCAAAGGTACTATAGCGGACCATCACCTGCTTGCCCGGATCGAGGCGATTGCCATGCTTGGAGGCATTTACCAGGGCCTCCTGTAGCCCTAACCGCAGTTCCGCCTGCCATTGCCTGGGGACTTCCGCCAGGAGGATATTTAAAACCGGATGCAAATAAAGGGTGGAAACAAAGCTTAAACTAGACCATTTCCGTTGACCGACTAATCGTGACGTGGCAACCACTCAACACCTCACCCCAACATTGAGAGACGTTAGTTGAAAAGACCCCGTAGGGACGACCCGTAACCACCATCAAAAGTTGTGTGCTCAGCAAACCCAGGGGTAGCCTAACCCGCTAATCAGTAATCAAGTTAAGCCCGTTCTTCTTAGCCCCTGGAGTTGCCCTGTAGATGTCACAGTAAGACCAGGACTGCTCCAAACCCTCGCTTAAACTACTGTTAACCCTGGTTAACAACCAACTATAACGACCTGGAGAGTCGGAAGTTCTCCCAAAATCCGGGGCTTGAAGAAGCCTGAAACCCTTCTACCATAGGCACTTGAGTAGTTTCCGTCTTTGTTGGCAGTCCGAAGCCTGAAACCCTGATGAAATCTCACTTTCTCGGAGAACTTCCCACTGTCCAG
>JBEIGU010000223.1:0-4490 GCA_040381765.1 Leptolyngbya sp. | reverse complement strand
GCTCCTTGAGAGATCCCTAGTCGTTCACAAAAGTCCCGCTGAGACTCCTTGCCCTTTATCTCCACCATCACTTTGGCAAAGCGCTCTCGAACCTCTGCGTCCACCACCTTCTATCTCCTTCTTTTGTATCTGGACGACCGTAAGTGTTAATAGGGATATATGACTCCCTATACCCATCGAAATTAACAAAATATCACAATAAATAACCGCTCACTAAACCCCCTAGGGGCTACTACGGTCAGGAAGACCCGGCGATCGCTCGGGTTTAAAAAAATCGGTGTATATTGAACGAAATATAATTTTAGCACAAACGAAAGATTTTTCGTTTAAAAGGACGGGATTTTTCCGCCCTGCTTTGAGTTGTTGTTTTTTGTTAATGACTGAGGTCTTTATATACCAAGGATAAGCTCCTCAAGAGCTGCTCTGGTAGAGGAGAACAGGTGAACTCACCAGCCTAAAAAATAAGGTATATTAAAGGAATGATTTTTCTAGCATAAACGAAAGATATTTCGTTTAAGAGGACGGAGGTTTTCCGCCCTGCTTTGGGTTGCTCTTTTGCGTCGAGACTGAGGGAGACTTACCGTTAATGATCGAGATCACTGCAAAACCTGTGGAAAGGGTGAAGAGTACTGTTGAGCTTCAGATCATTAGTACTAATCACTTATTAATACCTTAGAGGCTGAGGTGTTGTGGGGTGCAAGGGGCGATTTCACAGCTTATGGAAGGTAGCACCTTGTACGATGACCAAACCTGCGTGGCCTGGGCTGGCGAACCAACTGACTGGCATGGGATTTTGAAAAGCTGGGGGCAAAAGAATGGCCTGCCAGCGTTACCCTTTTTCGATGCATGAAAGCTAAGAAAAAGTCGCTTGATGCGGCGGAAGAACTAGAAAAAGTCATTGAGAACCTGCAAAAAAGCGATAATTTAACCGCGACTAAGCATGTTGAGAACGCAATGGCTATACTCACGCAGCCCGATTCCGTTGATCACGATCAACCTGACCAGTCGCTTTGATGCCTTAACAAAGATTGACCTGTCAGTTCTAAGACATCCCCTCAGCCATGGGATAAGGTCATGGGCGTAAACCCCATTGGGTATGTGCCGTTTTGATGATGCACCGACGGCTGACTCCAGGCCGCATAGATCAGGGAGATGCATCTGTAGGGATGTGAGTCAAATTGACACAGTTGTGTCACCAGAGTCCCAAACAGGCAAGCCAGCAGAGAGCGATCACCTGTCTGGTCCCCAGAACAGTTTCCCCAGTCCCTGGCACCTAGGTGTTCGCTGGATGGTACAGGGTTCTCCGGCCTGCTCTCTAAAGGTTCGTCAGGCAAGCACGAGGAATCTGGCCTAAGGGTTAAGTATTAGCCTGAGTAGAGCTAAGGGAAGCTGATTTTAAAAGAGCTGTTCTGGGGATAACTAAATTGAGAATATAAGAAATCATGATCTAGAAGAATCCAAACGAAAATTAGTGTATATTTGAGCGAAATATAATTCGCGCATTTTGAATTAATTTTAATTCACGCGAGGGGAGCTTCTACTAAGGCTATGTACTCATCGACCTTGGCTGAGTTGCTACAAAGAACGGCGTTTCGGTTCTTAAAGGCTTGCGAGAATGTGGAGGCCCAGTATCCTGGGGCATCCTCCAAGCTGTCAGAGAGCGATTATACAGACCTGCTAGCCGAGGAGGTTAAGCGACTCGCGGAGGCGGAAAACCGTGATCAAAAGGAGTCTCGCCGTCGCCCTATCTCCAGTCAGAACTCCCTGGAAACCCAGGGGGACCAGGACTAAGGATGTTATTGCGATCATTCCATGGTTGTGGACTTAGATCCTGGCTCTAGCAAACGACGACACAGCGAGAAGGGCTCTGCCTCGGGCTGGCTGGAAAAGCGTGTGGGCAATAAGCATCGTAAAAACCCCAGTGTCTCCTATTACTATGGCTGGTTAGACCAGGGTCAGCAGTGTAAGCGGTATGTGCCGGTGGCCAAGCTCGGGCAGGTGACTCAGATGATTAGCGATCGCGGCGGGGTGGAGGAAATTCTGGCCCTGCTGAAGAGTAAGGGCTCTGGAAAGTAACCTTAGAGTGTTAGATCAACGTTCACAACCTCTCCATCTCGAATCATCACCCGATCTACCAGCGCCTGATAAACATCTAGCTTTTCCTTATTTGTCAAGGTTTTCCAATAGTCTGGATCCTTAAATACCTTGAGCAATAGCTTTTGCCTTTCCGCAATTAGGGGCTTTGCTTGATTATGGAGTTTTTGATACCTCTGGATCTGATTCTCCAGATCAGCAATAAGAGCTTTTGCTCGGGTGCCAGGGGCATTACGATAATAGGCTAATTCTCTTTTTAGGTTGGTTAGTTCCGGTGGTTCCTGCTGCAGTTCCACTTCTACCAGGTTGGCTAATTCACTAGCCCGTTGGATAAGGGCTGTAACCATCATCATTTCTATCCCATAGCCCTTAACCGTTTTTTGTTGGGTGCAGCCTCCCGATCTATAGGTCTGACATTGGTAGTTCCTGCGCAAAACATCCTCCGGGGCAGTCCTGTGCTTAATCGACTGACAATAGGCCTGACATTCATCACAGTAAACCAGACCAGAGAGAGGATTAAGTTGGGGGTTCTTAGCAGGTTTCCAGCCCTTATTACTGCTATTGCGGGTTAGGATTTCGGCGACTTTGGCAAACTCCTCCTCGGTCATGATGGCTTGCTCCAGGTGAGTACCATAGCGAACGTCCCAGCTACCCTGGTGACGAAGCTGCTGGTGTCCTGCACGGCCATAGACGACATGACCCCTTAGTATCGGATTATTTAACCAACTCTCCAGGCCCACCGGGCTAAATCCAAACCGCTTACGAGACTTCTTTTTGGTTCCACCCCGGGCAGCAAAGGTTCTCAGTCCATAGGTTCTATTCAGCTCCCGTAAAGTTGCTTGTAAGCTTTGCTGAGCCAGGAAAAAGTCAACAATTTGTCGGGCGACCTGGGCGCGACTCAGCTCCTGTTGGCTATCAATTAGGCACACAAACGGCTCCTCATCCAATTCCATACGCCCCTCTACCCGACAATAACCAAAGGGGGGGTGTATTCCTAGATTATTAGACCGCATGTACTCATAGCCCCGTTTTACCCGCTCAGACAACCGCTCTACCTCTGCCCTCGACAGGCTACAGAGCATTCGAGCCTGGAGCCGGCCACCTACGGTTTCAAAGTCTATATCGTCGTCTAAACCAACAATCGGGATCCCAGAATCCAGACAAACCTGAATGGCTTTCTCTAAGACCACCAAATCATCGGTCATGCGGTCAATACGGATAAAGATTGCGCGATCGCAGGCCTTTTGCTCGATTAACCCCAGAACATGCTGAAACTGATCGCGATCGCCAATAGATCGAGATCGAATATCCCAATAGACCTCCGTACAGCCTGCAGCCCAGAGACGCGCCTTTTGTTGCTCAAGGGCATGGAGTTGTTCTGGGGTGTTAGAACTGACACGGGTATAACCGACTATCCTCATAGTTAGACCTTCAGAACAACCTGCTCAACACTGCCAGCTTGGATAGTGACGTAGTTCACCAGTTCTCGATAGGTGTCTCGTCGCTCTGTATTCGGCATAGTATGCCAGTATCGAGGATCGCCGAACACACGAACTAGTTTTTTTACTTTCGTAGACTGTTCTTCCTGAGATTGGGTATAACTATCGCGAGCATTTTGAATTTGCTGTTCTATCTCAAGCACAATACTGGCCGCCCGGTCACCAGGGGCATTTTTGTAAAAGGCTAACTCTGCCTTAAGCCTCTGGACTTCTGGTGGATCCACCTTCTCTGGAATTTGCTCAACAATCCTACTAACCTGTGCAGCCCTGTCAATCAATCTCTGGACAACCTGTAGTTCAATTGTTTCGTCACGTAGTGATTTCTTCTGACTACAGGTACTTAGGCGATAGTTATTGCACTGGTAGTTATGCTTAACAACGCTGCGATCTGTACGCAAGCGAAAAGCCAGAGGCTTACAAAGACCCAGACATTCAGCACAGCGTACCAACCCTGAGAGTGGATGGATCTGGTGGGTTTCTTTCGGTTGCCAGCTACGATGCTTTGAGTTCCAGTCAAGGGTAGAGTCAACTGTCTGGTATTGCTCATCAGTAATAATGCGATGTTCTGGGTGAATGTTATACCTGATGTCCCATAGGTGTTTATGGCTATTTCGTTGTTTGTAGGCCCGTCTATAGGCAATATGGCCACGGAGAATCGGGTTATTAAGCCAGGAAGTTAGACCCGATATGCTAAAGCCAAGAGACTGAGGAGATTTGCGAGAGTTAGTCATTTTTCCAGAAAAGCTACGAATCCCACAGGGTAATCGCATCTTAATTGGCTAATTACGATACAGACAGATTGCTCACTTTCTGAAGCAAGAGCAGATTTACTGGTTCTTCATCCGTGATCACGGCTAATCTCATACTGATACTGCATTTTGGGTTATATGAGACATG
>JBEIGU010000222.1:0-4557 GCA_040381765.1 Leptolyngbya sp. | reverse complement strand
GTGTACCGTGTTCGAGGAAATCTAGGGTTCTACCGGGTGTAGCGAACGCCGCGATAGGTCAGATCTGCCATCGGGGGCTGCGATTGAGCCGGAGTAGAACCGGTGTAGCGAATGCCGCGATAGGTCAGCGGGGTGGGGAGCGTGTGGGTAGGGAGTGCTTGGGGGAACGACACTTCGTAGGAATGTCCGCGATAGGTGAGTTGCATAGTGAGTCTCAGGTAAGGAGTTAAAAAGCGCCCCCGGTCGGGAGCGCTTTTCGGTCTGAATCAATGGCCTAGAACCTAGCCGATGATTTCAGGAGCCTGAGCCGTAGCCAAGTCGAGGGGGAAGTTGTGAGCATTGCGCTCGTGCATCACTTCCATACCCAGGTTGGCCCGGTTGATCACATCAGCCCAGGTGCCAATCACCCGACCCTGAGAGTCAAGGATGGACTGGTTGAAGTTGAACCCGTTCAGGTTGAATGCCATGGTGCTAATGCCCAGAGCGGTGAACCAGATGCCAATCACAGGCCAGGCACCCAAGAAGAAGTGCAGGCTGCGGCTGTTGTTGAAGCTGGCATATTGGAAGATCAACCGACCGAAGTAGCCGTGGGCTGCCACGATATTGTAGGTCTCTTCTTCTTGGCCAAACTTGTAACCGTAGTTCTGAGACTCGGTCTCGGTGGTTTCACGCACCAGAGACGAGGTCACCAACGAACCGTGCATGGCGGAGAACAGGGAGCCACCGAACACACCAGCCACACCCAACATGTGGAAGGGGTGCATCAGAATGTTGTGCTCAGCCTGGAACACCAGCATGAAGTTGAAGGTACCGGAAATACCCAAGGGCATGCCGTCAGAGAAAGAGCCTTGACCAATGGGGTAGATCAAGAACACAGCGGTCGCAGCGGCCACAGGTGCGCTGTAGGCCACGCAGATCCAAGGACGCATGCCGAGGCGGTAGCTCAGTTCCCACTCACGACCCATGTAGCAGAAGACGCCGATGAGGAAGTGGAAAATCACCAACTGGTAAGGACCACCGTTGTACAGCCACTCATCAAGGGAAGCGGCTTCCCAGATGGGGTAGAAGTGCAGGCCGATGGCGTTGGAGGAGGGCACAACCGCACCAGAGATGATGTTGTTGCCGTACATCAGGGAGCCAGCGACGGGCTCACGAATGCCGTCGATGTCGACGGGGGGAGCGGCGATGAAGGCAATCACGAAGCAAGCGGTAGCAGCTAGCAGGGTGGGGATCATCAGCACGCCGAACCAGCCAATATAGAGGCGGTTTTCGGTGCTGGTCACCCACTGACAGAACTGCTCCCACAGGGAAGCGCTCTGTTGTTGTTGAAGGGTCGTAGTCATGGTTTGAATAAGTGCAGGGTTAATTTGGACACATCCGCAAGGGATGAAAAGGTATGTATGCCTACTACATTACCCGTACTGTTGCGTTTTGTAAACAACTTTAAGGAAGATGTTGAAGCGGCTGTGGGCTGTGGTTTCTGTGCGGGAGTACTTACGCCTCTGAAGGATGGTGATGATCTTCCCTAGAACACATCCTCCCTGGGGCAACACAGGCCGTGCTCGCACACCACTGGCTCTAGAGGTTTTGTTTTGAACACCATAGGCAGGTTGCGATGGGTGCGGGTATGGACTCTGGGGAATGGCCTGCTGATTGGGCGATGTATGTCGGGAATAACACCGGGCTGGGGTTAGACCTGCTCTGGGTGGTGGGCATTGCCTGCGCTGTGGTGCTGTGGCGACGGTAGCGGCGAGCTGGCTAGGTGTGCTGACGGGGTTAGGGTGCGGTGGTGGTCGCGTGTTAGGGAAATCAGATCGTTATCGGTCGATTCAAGGTTGGCTGGCCCACCTAAGCCATGGTGATACCTGGCAATTGCGCAAACAGCTATTTGCCGATCTCGTTTTTGCGAGACGGTGAAGACGGGGCAGGCACCCCGACTGCGGGGCGGGTCGTGGTACGACATTCCCGCGGGCTGCCGGTCGGCGCTCCGCCTCAGGAACGCGCCCGACTACATCTACTACGTCGTTGGTTTTCGGGTGGTGTGCGGCGGCGCGTAGACGCGAAGCGGCTTCCCGCAGGGTGGACATAACCCTTTACCCTTTTTCCCTCTTGCCCTCTGGCGATTTTCTGAGGCAAATATTTACAAATCTTAATAATAAAAAGCGCTTGCAGTAGTCGAAAAACAGTGCGATCTCAAAATGGTCCAAAAGGGCGATCGCCCCCATCTCCCCCAGAACACACCCTCGCTGGCGCAACATGGGCCGTGCTCTCGCGCCGCCCTTACTCTTTGCCATTGTGCTCTAGTCACGGCCCCGCCCCATGCCCCGCCGAGTGGTCAGGCCAGCCAACATTCTTAGCGTTACTCAATCATCCCCAGAACACTTTATCAATAAATCAAAATTTGCCTGCCCACTCCGTGCCTTTTCGCTCATCATCATTTCCAGTAAGCGACTCTCTCTAATCAGAGCAAGCCACCATTTCATAGAACCAAGCATCCTCGGTATTATTGGCAGTCTCGACGATTACGTTGGCAGCTTCTAGAGTAATCGTGCTTGCCCTACAACGACTCGCTAAGTGGTTAGGTTGGCAGACTGGATAGCGTAATCCTGGCCAATGGTGCTTTTCATTGAATATCAGCCGTGAATATGTGAGTCACTGGAACTACTGGAAACTATAATCAGAGTAGGATAAACTAAGTTGTCTCTTATTCTTCGTTCAAGTCGTGGGTGAGAGCTGAAGGAATAGAGAACTAAATGACTCTAGAGAATCTTTCTAGCAGTCATCTTGGATTTTGATGTATACCCTAGAAACAGGTTAAATTATGGCAGTGAAAAATAAGGAAGCCCTGACAGGAAAGGATCTCCTGGCCAAGGTCAAAGAGAACGATGGCTTGACTAAACGGGAACTCGCTAAGGAATGCGGTTACTACACGGTTGGGAAAGAAGGTCAGACCCGTGTGAACCTGGCTGAGTTTTATGATGCTCTGCTATCGGCTAAGGGAATTCAGCTTGAACCCCAGAAGAGTGCAGATGGTAGAGGTCGGGAAGCGTCATACAGCCTAACCGTACACAAGAATGGTCAGATCGTGATTGGCGCTGCCTACACCCAAGAAATGGGCCTTAAGGCTGGGGATGAGTTCACGATTAAGCTGGGCTACAAGCACATTCACCTGGTCAAGCTAGACGAGGATGGTAATGAAGATGCAGCCTAGTAGGATCGTTTAGGCAACACTCGCTTTCATAGCTCAACCTGTCGATTCTTGGGCATTCTAATTTTTTAGATATGAATGTGGGTTCTTCGACTCAAACCCTCTGGTGCCATTGCCAGAGGGTATTTTTTATTGTTGCTATCTATGCTTATCGGAAAAACCATAGGTTTGGCTATTCTGCTGAGGTAGCTTAAGCGTTGGCGAAACCTCTCCGACGGAGAAGCGCACCAGGGCTGGCCTCTGATCCTCATAGCTCATTTCCTACAAAATACTCTCGCTGGAGAGCCACGGGCCGTGCTCTCGCTCCGCCCTTACTCTTTGCCCAGGCCAAAGCTCGATACCAAGTACGAGCTGACCCGGAGAGTGCTTGATTTACGAGGCAAACCCAGTGAGCCTACAGAAATCCAGAGGCTCCAGAGTGCTGTAACTAAGGCATTAAATGAGCCTTATGGACGCCGCTGGTGCACGGCGGAAAGATAATGCATCACTTTACTACCAGCTCACCTCAGAGGAATGGCTGAGAGCCTGTAAGGAGCTGAAGCCTAGCGAGAAGGACGTACTCTACTACCTGCGAACGCTCGACCCGTTTGGCGAGAAGGACTTAGACATAGGCGTAAGGGAGATGGCGCGGGCACTGGGGATGAGCCCTAGCACCGTCAGCCGCGCCCTGAAGGAACTCGATCGCAAAGAGTGGATCGACATGGAGATCACCAGCGCCAGGGTGAAGCTCCATTCTCAGCAGGCTAGCTGTGGAGAAGTGTTGCCCCCACGCAACAGGAAGGCTGTGGAAAAGTGTTGCCTACAGACATACGACCTCAGCGATTTGCTGGTGGCCATTGATCAGGAATGCACCCGCCTGGGCCTCACCCGCGATGCGGCCACCCAGCGCCTGGGGCAAACCTTTGGCTGGGAACCCAGGGCCTTCGACGACCTGACCACTGAGGACGACCTGGTGTTGTTGCACTCTGCGCTAATCGGATGGAGCTAGAGAGCCATGCCGATGGATCGCAAGCTTTATCCGCCTAACTGGAATGCGATCGCCAGTGGGATAAAGGTCGAGGTCAACTGGTGCCGTGAGGGCTGCTGCCGGAGGTACAACCCTACTGGCTGGAGAACCCAGGGCGACCAAGCCCAGCGCCGGTGCGTTCTGGGGGAGATGAGGTGCGATCGCCCCGCCCCGCTCAGATGGCCCTAGAACTGCCGGAAACGCCCCCGAACGTCTGTACTCGCCCAGGGCGGTCAACGCCGCCACAGCCCCAAGGGACAGGCCGTTGGGTGGCTAAAAGAGCGGGAAGAAGCCCACGACAAGCTATTTCTACTGCTGGGATGAGCCTGTGCAGCGGGATGGC
>JBEIGU010000221.1:0-4567 GCA_040381765.1 Leptolyngbya sp. | reverse complement strand
GTCGGTATGCGCTGGAGTGAGGATGGCTTTAACCATCTTCTCTTGCTCAGGTTAGCTTGGGCTAATCATCGGTTTGATGACCTCTTTCCTTCCGTTCCTAACCCCCTAACCGACCCCTCCCCTAACCTTTAGATACGCCCAATAGATCGAGTAGTCAGCTCAATGCCGGTGGTCCCCAGGGTGTCACCGTGGGTAACTCCTGCCAGTGGGTGGTGTAACGCTGGCAGAAGTACTCCGCCCGGGGGGGCCAGGTGGGGTTGAGGCCCAGGGCGCCAAACTTTACCGCATCGGGGCGGCGGCAACGGTTGAGGTGGTCGAAGGTGGCCATCAGGCGATCGCGTTTGGCCCTATCCACCACTGGGGCCAGATGATTATCTCAATAAGCCCAAGTCATTCTCACACGCAAGGCATCTGGGTAGCTCGAAATAGCTCCTGCCTCAGACCCGGTCAAGAATGTGAGCTGCGAAAATGTCACGGTTTACTTGACTGTTGCCAGGCTGAAAGTAGGAACCATGAGCGCAGCCCAGGTCATAGCCCGTCCATTTAACAGAACAGCCGGTAGGAACTAGATTGAGGTACTCTCTGCTCACCGCGAAGCGGTGCCCGAGAGCTCCACCCACTAGGTCACCCTTAGCATCCAGGTTGATCCAGGTGTTCACTAGGGCAGGCTTAGGAGCCAAACGTGAGCTGGAGGGCCGATTCCCAGGGCGTAGATTGGACTGCACGGGGGGAATCGACAAGGCACTGCCCACCGTGAACCAGTTGTTCACCCTTCCACTGAGACCTGACTCCAGATCCAGTTCCCGCAACCCCTCATAAGCCACCACCGTACCCCAGCTGTGGGATACCAGCTCGAGCTGAGCGCCCATCGCCAACAGTGGCCGGACCACATCCGTGAAGCGAGCCAGGATACGCCGACGCATATCGGCGTTGAGCATGTAGACCAGGAAATCATCGATCGATAGGGGTATTCCGCGGGAGCTGACGGACTCGGTAAGGGTCCGAGCCGGATCAGGACTCTGCTGCAGGCGGCGATCGTCTATTACGTCAAGAATTGCCTGCCGAAGTTGTTGAGCCTCGGCATCTAGAGACTCACCAGCAACGCTGCGCTGCTGGTTCACCAGGTCACTCCAGCGCACCTCAGCACGACCCTGGCCAAGGGTGGCCGGGTTGAAAATGTCTCCCACATGGGGTTGAAGCGAACGCCACCAGTCGTCGGAATAGTTCTTGGGATGGTTGCCGATGCCATGTACGGCCACAAGCACGCGTGAACGCACCGGGGACTCCCTCAGATGAGCAGCCCCTGGCCCCTGGAGCACGCACATCGTGTCCAAAAAGTGCATATGGGCGGAGTACACCATTTGCTGCGGTGACAGCGGCGCGTCAGCCACCGGCAGCATGGGCTCTCGCCATGGTCGCTCCACTGGGCTAGAGCTGGCGAGGAGCGCCAGCGCGAAAGGGCGGCCTTCGTGCTGGGGAACCTGCTCATATTTGTTCCGTAACCGCATTGCCACCTCCTGAATCAATGCGTCAGTGCTGGCGACTGCATTTTGGCGCAGTGCGGCACAAAGAGCTTGGGTAAAAGCACCTTGATACTCGCCTTCGATGTAAGCATCGGCTGCTGTCTGAGCTTCGCTACAGGCCATCAGGTTAGTGTGAATGATACTGGAACGGCTTGTTGAGCGACCGGTTGAGCCACGATGCTGCCAGGCCTCAGCAGGCAGATTAGGAGGCACGATAAAGCGGGCATTGCTAAGGGATTCCTCAGCAATCACATCCCCAGCTTGATACTCACTTAGATGACGCGTATTGGCGAGAATAATTTTGTCGATGCCGCTCACCTGTCGAACGCTGATAAAACGGGAACTACCACCAGAATGACAAGTATCTTTCACTAGCAACAAATGGACAGCAGGATCAACAGCCTGTATTAGCTGATACCACTCATCATCCGTGATGTAACTGTCCGGATTATCAAAGTCAAAATTCTGAAGACAGGTAATCTCATCCCGAAGATCCTCTTCTTCTCCGTCCTGGTCAGGCACATAGGATCCATGCGCCGAAATGTGAAACACCAACACATCTCCTGCCGCAGCCCCATCAGTCAGCCAGCGCCAGCTGTCCAGAAGTCGACTCTTGATACAGGCCTCATCAAGCAACAATCGCACGTCACCCGAGAGGAAGCCATAGTGCTCCAGCAAAACCTGTTGAAGATTGTGGACATCGTTTACACACCCGCGCAGAGGTATGCTGGTGTAGGCATTGATGCCACATAAAAGCGCCTTGTGAGCCATGATTATAAAGGTTAGATTCTAAGTTAAGTAATGTTTACAACAAGTTAGCCAGTAACTTGTTGTAGAGCCCATCTATGCAAACAATTTGTAACTTCATTTATCAGCAACTTTTATTGTAGCGGTTCCTGATCGTAAGGGATGTATATGAATTGTGAAGAATCTTTCAATCCATAATCTTGGGCAATACACTTGTACTTTGTCAAAGCAAGAGCCGCTATTGACAAAGCCAACCAGGGCCGTCATTAGAGCCGTTGCTCAAAGGCTCGCCTTGGCTGGTTTGGCCAAGCCCTGGCTCAGTGGTTTAACACAGGCTTGCCTCCCCTAGGGAAGTTCATATCCAGTTTGTCGACCAATTTCTAGCCTTTAAGGTGTTTTTGGCCTCAAACCAACCTCAGAGGTTGGTTGAAAAGCTAAAGAGAGTTTCAAATTATACCTATGGAGTAGGATAATCACTGAAAATTCCGTATTTTGGCGGCGAACTATACCTGGGACAACCCTCTTCAAACAACTTCTCAGGATCTAGCCCCGGCCCATCCCCATCACCCTCTGTCTGGGCCAGTCTCCCCCCTGATAGGGCAGTCTCAACTAGCGCCCAGGGGGGAAGGGGACCCCGCCTTAATCTCGGGAATACCTTAGCAGGTTGCCTTGCCTTTATCCTAAAGGGAGAATGGTCGACCCGACCGACAGACATTACCAGCAAGAGTGAGGCTGCCTTGCTCATTTGCCCTTCTCATTTAAAGTAATCGGTGAATCGCCCATGAATGTTTCTTCCCTACTCACAGACTCCCGTTCACCGGCGGAACTCCGTCAGGTGGTAGCCGAGCAGCTCCGATTACTGATTGAGCAATGCAACTACGAAGGCGCCAAGAGTTTGCTAGTGCCGGTGCCGTCGGTGGATGTGGCTGAAGCGCTGGAGAGCTTACCCAAAACCATGCAACTGGTCGCCTTTCGGTTGTTGCCCAGAGGCAAGGCGATCGAGGTGTATGAATATTGCACCACCGAGGCGCAAGAGTCTTTAATTGGCGAGTTTCAGGACCAGGACATTCTTGATATTGTCAACGGCATGGCCCCCGACGACCGGGCCAGCTTGTTTGACGAGTTGCCCCCCCAGGTTGTGCGGCGCATTTTGCCCCAACTGACCCCCGAGGAACGGCAGGCCACCTCCCAACTGTTGGGCTATCAGCCCCAAACCGCCGGACGACTGATGACGCCAGAGTATATTTATCTGGCCGAAGACTTGACCGTGGCCGAGGCTGCCGACAAGGTGCGAGAACTGGCCCGTGATCGCGAAGTCAGCTACTATCTCTACATGATAGACAGCCGCCATGGTTTAACCGGGGTGATGTCGCTGCGAGATTTGCTCCTGGCCGACCCGAACTCCTACCTGCGGGATGTGATGAATCGGGAGGTCATTTACGCCGACACCGACCAGGAAGACGCCGCCCAACTGCTTCAACGCTATGACCTCACGGCCCTCCCCATTGTTGATCGAGAAAAGGTTCTGCTGGGGGTGATGACCGTAGACGATGCCATGGATATTCTGCAACTCGAAGCCACCGAAGATATTTACACCATGGGGGCGGTTCGCTCCGAGGGCAGCGACAACTATTTTCAAGCCAACCTGCTATCGGTCACCCGCAAACGCCTCCCCTGGCTCTCGTTGTTGCTGCTGACTAACACTCTGACCATTTTTGTCATGAGCAACTTTGAGGAGATTCTCGATCAGGTGGTGGCCCTGGCCTTCTTTACCCCTCTGTTGATTGATACCGGGGGCAACGTCGGGGCGCAATCCTCCACGGTGGTGATCCGGGGTCTGAGCACCGATGAACTAAAAACCCGTAAACCGATTTGGGTCATTTTTCGCGAAACCATGGCGGGCAGCCTGCTCGGCATTTTGTTAGGTATTACGGTGATTGCATTGGTTTATGCCGGGCGTATCTAGCGGTTGGGGGACTAGCGTAAAAAAGAAGGTACATGGACAATAGTCCTTGTACCCAAATAAAAAATGTCCTATGAGCATAGCGCATCGACTGAGCGAAAAGCTAGATCAACCGGAAGTACAGGCGCGACTCTTGCCCCTAACAACGGCCCAGAGTCTGGCTGGGATGGTGCTAGTGGCGTTAGAAGTGGGCCTGATGATAGCTCGCTGGGTGTTGGAGAACGAGTTAGCGCGCCGGGCAGCGGCCCCTCAGGTGTGGCCCCACTGCCCCCACTGCGGGAGTCGGCTACAGTCGAAAGGATTTCAGTCGCGGCAGATGGAGACCTTGGTGGGC
>JBEIGU010000220.1:0-4609 GCA_040381765.1 Leptolyngbya sp. | reverse complement strand
TTCGTTTGAGTCCTTTGCGTCCCCAAAATCCCCCAATTCTGGTGGATTTTGAAGGGTTCGGTTCCCCCGGAATTGGGGGCTGGGGGGCAGTTTGTCGCTGATTGGGTTAGATTTGATCACTTGTGTGTACACCGTAGCCTTGGCAAGGGGGGGTGATCACATCGCACTTCACCCAAGTGAAATCCGCTATATCAATGTAGGTGATTGTTCCAAATCCTTTGCCCATAACCTCTAAAGTCCCAGACTAGACGCCTTCATCGAAGTAATCACTATCAATCTTCTTGACGGGATATAGCGAAATGGTTGAAACACCTACATCATTATCTATCATCAAATTAGTTAACTGTTCACCATCAATCAACACAATCTTACTGCCGATTTGAGATACATAGTTTCTAGCCTCGTCAGTAAATCGAGAGGTGGTAATGAATATCCCTTTGTTGGCTCTCTGTGCCTGTAAAGCCCCTGCGAATTGCATTACATCAGGTCTGCCAACTGCTGTATTATCCCAACGTTTTGCCTGAATATAAACAACATCGAGTCCTAGCTTATCCTCTTTGATAATGCCATCAATACCCCCATCGCCACTCTTACCAATGGCACGACCAGCATCGGATCGGGAACCGCCATATCCCATTTTTACCAGGAGTTCAACGACTACGCGCTCGAAGAAAGCAGGTGAGATTCTTTTCAGTTTAGACAGTAGCTCATCTGCCAATTCATCCCGGAGGTTTCCGTAGGCCGCTTCTAGAGCTTCGGAGGGAGTGACAGTGGAAATATCAGGGACTGATAGGGGTTCGCTATTTTTATCATCATTTTTCCCCCTTGTGCCTTTTTGCTTTCTAAACTCAAGAAACTCAGGATACCTCTCAAGTAGTTTCACGTTGATAAGCTTGGGATGCTTACTCAGAAGCTCACGCCCTCGTGCCGTAATTTGGTAGTACCCTCTTCGGGTGGACTCTAACAATCCGGCCTTTTTCATATAGGTTGCAGCCCAACCAACCCGATTACCAAAGGTAGATTGTGCTCCACTGGGCAGCATATCTCTCAAGTCTTCCTCTGAGAGATGGAGTTGTTGAGCCAGGATTTCTACAGCTTCATTGGTTGTCACCTCAGCGTTACAGGTTCCTGCATAGTTGAGCAGAGGTAACATCAAGCTTTGATAATCGGGTACTGCCATCGAGGATTAGTCCTTACCTCGTTGTGGTGTCGGTTAACCGTTATTCATGATGGCAGATAAGGTTGTGTCTTGGGGTGATAGCGGCCCAAGTTCTCTATTTCTCCACAAACCTGGATGCCTGAGCCTGTCAAAGGCTCCACTGCTTTGGAGATTTACTACCCTACCCTACCCTTACCCATCCCCCACAACCGTAGCGCGGGAGACCCGGGGGGAAACTAAAGACAACTGCGCTGGCGGAATGGAAAAAATAAATCTCGCTGCTGAATCCTAAACATCAAAATAATACCGAATAGCCCCGGTGTTAGGGTCGTTGCCGATTTCGGCGAAGCCATGGCTCTGGGCTTCCTGCAGCAGCTTCTTCACCTCCTCGGGTGCTAACTCCACATGCAAGACCGCCTGGGCCATGGATAGGGCGCCGCCGTGGTCTTGGGCGGCCTTGAGCAGTTTTTGCATGGGCGGCACAGATCGCCCCTGTAATTGGGCCAGGTCCCCCAGGTTCAGGGTAATGGGGGGATTGAGCCCGGTGCCCTGGTCGCTGCCCCGCAGCCCCCGCAGGTAGGTGTTGCGCCGATCAACCATGCCGGGAATCAGGGCCAGGTCTACCAGTTGACCAATGCCAAACACGCCGAAGGTAAATAGATAGATCAGGCCGCTGGTGACCTTGCCGGTGTAAAACCGCTGACCGCCGCATACCCCAAAGAAACAGAGGCACCAGAGCAGGTAGGCGGTTCCTGAGTTGACTGGCTGCATGGCTTCAACCCTTGACTATATGCAGACACTATAGATAGATAGTAATTTAACTGCGGCCGGCTGGGGCCAGTCGGTTAACTGACACCGCTGCGATCGCGGGTTATCCATGGCACCCCGTTATGGTTACCATTATCGGATATTTTTTTGGGTTAGTCACCTGACCCCCTGCCGCTGACCCCGACCCCGGGGCGGCGCTGTTCCACTTTTCTGGAGATTTGCTACCCTACCCTTACTTACCCCACCGCCACCCCCCATGGAGCGACACCGGCTAGAAGCCCTAGCCTACTACAGCCAACGCTTTCAGCGCCTGCGGGTAGACCGCGCCCACGGCCTGGCTCCCCACAAACCCATCCTGCTGCTGGCGGTGATGGAGCAGGTGGAGCGCCAGCTGATTTGCCACAACCGCATCGACCTCTCCCCCCCGTTAACCCACACCTTTCTCAAGTACTGGAGCTACCTGGGGTCTGCTAACCATCGCCCCGACCTCTCCCGGCCCTACTTCCATATGAAAAGTGGCAAGTTCTGGCACCTGGTGCCCAGGCCCGGCTTTGAAACCATCCTGGCGGCCAAGGTGAAACTCAAAACCCCGGGGGAGGTGCGCGAGGCCATTGCCTACGCCTACGTCGATGAGGACCTGTTTGACTTCTGGCAGGTGCCCCAGTATCGCGACTGCCTGCAGGCGGTGCTGGTGGCCCGGTGGTTTCCGGGGCAACTGGCGAAGGTTAAGGAAATCTCAAAAACCGATGCCGTTCAAGACCCACCAAGCTACCTTATAGAAACCTACGCCAGCTATGGACTGCAACAGGCCTGCCCCGGAGGGTAACGGTGGCTAGAGATCTGCCCTACTATGCTAAAAAGTTTGCCAACCTGCGGGTTGACAAGGCCCGGGGTACCGCTCCCCACAAGCCCATTCTGCTGTTGACGGTGCTGGACCTGTTTGAGAAGGGGCAGATCCACCGCAACGAGATCTACCTCTCCCCCGAGCTCACCGCCAACTTCCTCAAGTTTTGGCACCAGTTCGCCGCCAGCGATCACCACTCCAACATCGCCCTGCCCTTCTTCCACCTCACCGGTGACCAATTCTGGCACCTGATGCCCAACCCCGGCTTCGAAGCCGCCATCCAGGCCCGGGTGAAGCTTCGCACCCTACCGGCGCTGCGATCGGCGGTGCAGTACGCCTACCTGGATGGGGAACTGTTCGCCCTCCTGCAGGCCGCCCCCAGCCGCCAGCACCTCACCACCCTGCTGATCCAGGCCTGGTTCCCCGAAAAGCGCGACCAGATCACCGAGTCCTTCAAATACGACGAATTCGAAACCATCCAGCAAACCCTCTTCGACTCCGGCGGCGCTACCTACAACACCGACGACCTCAAAGACCAGGACCAGATCTTCGTCCGCAACGCCGCCTTTCGCCGCAATGTGGTGAAACTCTACGACCAACGCTGCGCCTTTTGCAAACTCCGGGTAATCAGCTGGGATGGGGGCAACCTGGTGGACGGCGCCCACATCCAACCCTTCGCCCAATTTCGCGATGACCGCTTCGTCAACGGCCTCGCCCTCTGCAAAAACCACCACTGGGCCTTTGACCGGGGCTGGTTTGGGGTAGATGACGATTACCGGATAGTGATTCCCCGCGATCGGTTTACCGAAGAAGCCCCCCAGGAAAGCCGGGGGATGATGGCCTTTAGGGGGGAACGGATTGACCTGCCACAGCTAGAAGAGTTTTTACCAAGTCTTCATGCTCTAAGATGGCATAGAAATAGATGGGGATATTCTACAATATGATTAACCGAACTATCATATAAAATATAGATGAGCATAATCCACATTCGTCAAATCACTGCTTTTCTTGAGCAAGTCTTTGATGGTGAAATCAACATGAAAGACTGGAGCAAGAAGTCGGAAGAAACCCAACAAGCAACTTTTCTATCAAGAAGTCTAGCAGCATTCTCAGTTATGCATCTAACAGGTATTTCTGTTGAAGATGCAGCTAATGCTGTTGTAGATGGGGGAAAAGATAATGGAATCGATGCGATTTACTACCATAAAAGCTCTGGAATCCTTTATCTAGTACAAGCCAAGTGGAAGCAAAGTGGTTCTGGCAGCTTTTCCAGAGGTGATCTGCAGAAATTCTTACAAGGCGTCAAAGATCTGATTAGTGCTAAATTTGAACGCTTTAATAAAAAAGTTCAAGATAAAAGCGATGAAGTAGAAGAAGCTCTCTACAATTCAGAAACAAAAATATTACTTGTCTTAAGTTATACAGGACAAGATGCGATAAGTACTGACGTAAAACAAGACTTAGACGACTTTCTCAAAGAATATAATGATGCAACAGATGTAGTTTTTGCAAAAACACTTGATCAAAAGTCGATATACTACGCGGTAGCTAAAGGCACTAAATCAATACCTATTGACGTTGAATTGATGCTTTACGAATGGGGTCAAACTAGGGAGCCTTACCAATCATTTTATGGACAAATAAGTGTTGCAGAACTTGCTACCTGGTGGGAAAAATATAATGCAGATCTCTTTGCGCCGCACATTCAGCAGGTTGGGAGGGACAGCCAATAATTTTTTAATCCCCTGAACCAGGGTTTTCAGCGATTCAGGGACTTTTGGTTGCGACAGAGACGTTGCCTGCTGAGCAAACTGGTATGGTCACTCGCTTCTAAGGAT
>JBEIGU010000219.1:0-4624 GCA_040381765.1 Leptolyngbya sp. | reverse complement strand
CCTTTCACTACTTCTGCCATGAATTGTCGTCGGTCACTGCCTTTGAGCTTCTCAGCTGTTTTCATGTATAAGGATTTGAGACTATCGGTAAGTTGGATGAAGGTGTCTGGATTCATGGCGTTCTTCATGTTCACGATATTCGAGCTAGAGCATCTTCACCTGGAATTGGTTGAACAGAACCATCTCGCACTTCATCTCGTCGGTGCTTTAAAGTGTACCTCGTTGTCTAGACAGTTAGGGTAGCGGGCGGGAGCACGGCAAAGGGTAATGCTGCCGCTGTTACAGACCCGGGCCACATACTCGATTAAAGGAACAGGCGTCGAGCTGTACTGGGGCTCCGGTTACGGCCTGGCCCATGGATTCCTGCCAGCTTTGGGCGATCGCGGGTGCGGTGGGGCTAATCCCCGGCGGTAGACCTAGCCCTAGGTGCAGTAATCGTGGAGCGATCGCGGCTCCTAGGGCAATATCACCGTTAAGGCAATCGATAACCCCCTTCGGCGGGCGATCGCGGGCCTGTCTCCCCATGACCTCAGCAGAACCTTGGTCGGCCATGGGGGCGTGGACCTGGCGACGCGATGGCATAGGCGGCCTGAGGTGGTCAACCCAGTAGCGGCGGCGGCATGGCTGGGCTACCAGTTGGACGATCCCCCGGTTGGGGAGCTGGCTCTGGGGGCTCCAACGACTGGTAGACCGGGCCTATTTAGCGTTGGTTATCTCCGTGCTAGAATCAATAACTTCCTGGGGGTGCACCACTGCAATACCCGGAATACCTGAAAAATCAGTTGGATTCAACGTCAGGACATGGCTGATACCAGAAGCTAACATAACTGCTACGATACGGGCATCATGAGCCCGTTTTCCTTGAATTTGATTCTCTGTGACTAAAGTGAGCCAAGTTGAGAAAATCTGCGGTATTTCCTCAGCAACTGGAAAACGTTCAATCAGTTGATCGATGACGTTGCACGTTTGCTCAACTGACCAACCTAAACCATTAACATTAATCGGGCGTGTGGCAACCACCCAAAGCTCAATCAGCACCTGCGCTGTCAGATAGCATTCATCAGCCCGCATTAGTAGAATGGCAACTGACTCAGTTACTAAACCGTGATGCTCATCTGACGGATTACTAAATCGCAAGACAATATTAGTATCCAGCAAGTACTTGGTCATTACTCGTATATGTTGCCACGATCGAAAGCCTCATCTGGAAGGCTTAGTCGGGTTTCAGGGAGTTGTGCAACCCATAATCGAAACTCTTCAGCCCTCTCCCTAGGAGTCGCACGCTGCCAGAATGGGACGCTCTTAACTAGCTGTTGAGCCTGACTTTTGATTGAGGCAACAAACTCAGCGAGTTTTCTCAGTTGGCTCTCGCTGAGTTGATCGATTTCTTGCTTCAGAGTGTCTCGCAACATGGTTGATACCTGACTGAGACTACCTAGTAAAGTGTACCCCGTTGCTGTCACAGCTAGAAATGGATTTGGCTTGTATGGATCATGCCCATGGAGCCGCAGAAATCGGTGTAATACCATTCCCCCTGGCTACCGTAGATCTTTATGTTCACCCGAGATTGCACGGTACACAGAATCGCGCCGTTAGGGCTAACCCGGATGTTGGAGGGTGGATCAAAGACAACGGCTAATTCGCCGCTGTTACAGACCCGGGCCAACATGTTGGCGGTGGCGGTTGATTGGGGTTGGTGGGTTACCTGGTCGTGGAAGGTTGTCCAGGTGCGGTTTTGGCAGTGGGCCTGGGCGTTAATTTTCTGACTGCCAAGATAGTAGGTGAAGTTGACGCTGTTGAGGCTGACCCGATTAAAGGAACAGGCATCGAGCTGTACTGGGGCTCCGGTTATGGCCTGGCCCATGGATTCCTGGCAGCTTTGGGCGATCGCCGGTGCGGTGGGGCTCAGCCCTGGCAGGAGCCCTAGCCCAAGGAGGAGGAGTGGTGGAGCGATCGCGGCTCCTGGGGCAATTTCACAGCTAGGGCGGTCCATAACCCCCTTCGGTGGGCGATCGCGGGCCTGTCTCCCCATGACCTCAGCACAACCTTGGTCGGCTGCGGGGTGGACGCGGCGGCACGATGGCATAGGCGGCCTGAGGGGGTCAAACCAGCAGCAGCGGTTAGTCGTCGGCCCCAGGGACTATGTTAATGCAGCGGCTTTACTCACCACGCCACTGTTTGCAAACGTTCTACTTCTTGAAAATGGGCATCCCGTGTCACCAGAATCAGATCATGTTGTAAGGCAACGGCTGCAATCCAGACATCATTTTCAGGCAACGGACGACCTTTGAACCTCAGTTTATTCTTAACTTCACCATATTGCCGAGCGGTTTCAGCATCACACACCAGTATTACGCTACCAGCTACTAATTCATCAACTTTTGCTAAATTTGCCCCAACTCGCCCTGATTTCCTGGCTCCATAGCATAACTCTCCAATAACAAAACTTGGAATGAAAACTTCGCCGGCTTGAGCAAGATTATCTTTGACAATCGCCTCATCTGCAAAGAGAGCAATGATGATGTTGGTATCAAGCAAATATCTACCACTCATCAACATCTACCCGCTCACAATCTCGCTCGATCGCTTCACCCATTAATTTAAGATCGTCAAGAGAAATTGAACCTGCAAAACGCAGCAATTGTTGTCCTGGAGTACCTCGTAGATCGGCTTTTACCAACACCCGAATAAATTCAAGCACTTGCCATTGCAAATGCTGAGGCATGATCTTTAATTGCTCAACTACCTCGTCGATGATAGAAATATTCATATTGCCCTCCTTCGTACTATTCTATTATCCTTAGCGCCGCCTTAGTCGCCGGTGCGGTGGGGCTCAGCCTTAGCAGGAGCCCTAGCCCCAGGAGCCGTAGTGGTGGAGCGATCGCGGATCCTGGGGCAATATCCCAGTGAAGGCGGTCCATAACCCTGTTTGGCGGGCGATCGCGGGACTGTCTCCCCATCACGTCAGGAGAACCTTGGTCGGCCATGGGGGCGTGAACCTGGTGCCGCGATGGGGTGGCCAGGTTGCGGCTATGGCTGGCTGCTCTTGGAGGAGAAGCCCCAGGGGGAGGTTTGAGACATCACAGGTCGCCTTTGCCCGTCTGCCTCAGGGACTATGTTAGCCATTTTTTATAACGTACCAAGCCAAAATATAGGATTTTCAATTTTAATCAAGCATTTCACGAAAGTATGCGCTTATGACTTGAGCTGTAAAAATTTCATAGCGAGTAAAACCGATAATTTACATATTCCAAAGTTCACTTTCTGGAAACGGCGGTTTCAACGGTAACAATGGATTGGTTTCCATTTTCCAGCGTTTAAATGTTTTAAGCAAGCTAATAACAGTTTCTTTTTCTATTGGTGATTTTAATTCAAGATAAAGCTTCGTACCCTTTCAAACAACCTTGGTATATTGGGGGAGACTATAAAGAGACTCAAAAAATTCATCTTCATCTTCTTGTGAAGAAAACCTTGGGCCTTCAAAGATAACTTCCATTCGATGCACTCTCAATTGGCTAACTCCTTATTATAGAGAATTTTTCCGTCTAATATCCGAATAGGGGATCTTAGGCGTAGATAGATCTTCAGTATAAATACCCCATGCTCTGGCTGCCCCATAACTCAAGATTTCTTTTATGTCATGCTATAACTTGCCAATTAACTTGTCATATTCTGCATGTGTTCCAATCCAGAACCAGGAAATACCATTCTCGACTTCAACACCCAAAGCTCGATAACTTAATCCCGCTCGAACTGACCAATACTTCTTTCCCAACCTCTTGAAGTGTAAGGATGGATGAGATGGGTCAACTTTGAGCAACTCGTAACACTCATCCGCCGTTCGTTGAACACTTTCAGGTAATTCATCGTAGTATTGCCAAAACTTCCGGGTTGTATAGTGAATCAAATTTCTCGGCAATGACCCGCTTCAAACTCAGCGATCGCTTCCTGAGCTAATTCCTCTAATTTACCATCTTCAATATCTTGATCTATCTGTTTATCCCAGCGTTCGTAGTCTAAATCAAGGAACCACAGCCTTAACTGATCAAACTCGCTGGATGGCAATGAAAGAATTGCTATTTCAATTTGCTCAAGGTTCGACATGGCCAGTTGTACCTCTCTGTCCTTAAAGAGATTATAGCTTCACCGGAAAGAGTAGGGTGCTTCTGCATTTTGGCTATCCAGCTTTTTTCTGAACACCCCTTGAGCACAAACAGATAACCTTTCGGCTGTGCTCCAACCGAGAATTAAGCGCGTGACTACTAAATAGAGAGATTTTTTGTCTAATACCCGTATAGAGGATCTTAGGCGGAAAGTTTGAGTGTAAATACCCCATGCCCTGGCTGTCCCATAACTCAAGGTTTCTTTGGCGATGGTGCGGGTTTACCCATGGATAAGTCATTCTTGAGTAGGAATCGGACACCTGATTAGCTGCCTTGCGGCTTAATATCACCAGACCCCCACAGGATTATCCTTGGTTCGGTCTTAGAGAACTCCATAGAAAATATGATCCAATAGCTAAGATGGTTTACCCGTGATTTCCACAAACCACTTTGGCAAATTAGGCAGTCGCTTAATCTGTTGTTCCAATTGAGCCATTGCCTGTTGGGTCAGTTTCACTCCT
>JBEIGU010000218.1:0-4756 GCA_040381765.1 Leptolyngbya sp. | reverse complement strand
AGCGATTTCAGTCTCGCACCGGATCACCTTCGTGATGCCTTGAGGCTCTTCCCCGTGCCAGTTCGGTCCGGCGATGAGAAGACAGCCGCCATCGTTGCCTGTCGTGCGACTGCCGGGAATGTCGAAGTTGTGCGTGTAGAGATCGATCAGTTGCAGGGGACGGCATCCGGCAGTTTGTAGCTGCCATTCAGAACGGATTGGCCGGGGCGATAAACGCGCATGAGGAAATTCCAACCTTCGCTCACATCCAGTCGGTTGGGCACATCGCCGCAGGCTTCCTTCGACCCGAAATGAACCGTGAACGTGCCGTCCACATTCATTTTCGTGTTCGAGGCGTTGAGAATGTTATTCACGCTTTTCATGTAGCCATCCGCGCCGTAAACGGTGATGGACCAGAACGCGTTGTTCTCGGGCACCTGGTAGGTAGCGGTATGGCACTTGTCAGCGGGCAGATGACCGTTGTAATTGATGTAAACCGCGTCCTCGTTCGGGAAAAGTCCCCACGCCCCGGCACAGCCGATGTGACGGGTGGTGTCATCGGCTTCTCCGCGCTTACCCATCCAGCCGTCTGGATACAGATCGAACTTCGCGAACTCCTTGTTGTATTCTGCAGTCAGTGCGTTCAAAGACGTCTTGTCCCAATTTGGTTCCGGGAACGGGTCGGCGCTGTTGGCCTTGATGACAAACTGATCCTGCAGTTGGTTGACCAGCAGGATGTCCGCCGGATCGTCCGGGCGCAACAGTTGGATACGAACATTAATGGCGAGATACTTGGTGTCCTGGGGCAGTTTGTGCGTTCCGGAGCTATAGATTACGCCCGGACAATAGTGATCGTTATCGATCAACAGCACGGAAAAATAGCGGCCCGCTGGCATTTCCGGAACCGTGATGGTGGCCCCCTTGGACGTATCCACCAAGGCCACCGTGTAAAGCGTGTCCTTGTTCATCCGGACGACTGTTTGTCTGTCCAGCGGCGTGACGTTACGGAAGCTGAACAGGTTGTTTACGCCGCCAGTTAGCTGCGATGCGTTGTAAAAGGTTCGGTCCGTTTCAGCTCGGCAGTAAGTCTGCTGCGTTACCTCGCGTGTCTCGACAATCTCTTTCATTTCCTTCTCTCCTCTTGGGTGATGTTGGTGGCCAGCTAACGTTGGAATTGTGCGGCGGCAAGTCACCTTAGCTACCCACCGATAACTACTGTACCGTCCGCACCAACGCAGTGTTAGCCCTCGGCATATCCCATCGCTATTTCAGGGAACAACGTCAAACGGTTGATTTCCTGGAAGGCGATAAATATGAAAATCTCTGTCAAGAGTAAAAATTTGTTTCTGATTGAGGGATTCGGCAGTAGCCACTAGAGATGCATCTGCCAGATCCATCGGAATATCCCGATACTGTTCCATCAATACCTGCATTCGCGTCTGTTCTGGCTTGTCAGAGAAATGGAACACAAGGATCTGATCAACGACGTAGCTCCATAACTCCATCTGTGCTGGCCACCCACCATACCGACCTAATAAATACATGGCTTCGGTAAAACATGACCAAGTGGTGACTAAAGGCGCGGGAAGAACTAGTAGAACACTAACACAGCGATCATGGTTATCATCGTCCTGATTAATCAGGGCAATCAGAGCAGAAGCGTCACAGAGTATCACTGACCCAATCTCGGTAACTTGTACTTATCTGCCAGAATATCTGCAAAGGCTTCTTTAGTACGTGCGGACAGGCTGGATGGCTGAAACCGAACCCGTCCTACCCTCCCTTTCAAGATCTGATCTAGAGTAACTGGCTGTTGAGAGTTGGAATCGTCGGAGGATAGTACAGTCAGCTTTACCCTCCGTCCAATCAGTTCAGGTGCGTAAAGTAGAATCTCTTCCCACGTTCCTTCAAGAGTTCGTTGTTCCACCATCTCACCTCCAGGTGCATATCTTGCATTATGGCAGGATTCCTCGATCCCCTGCTACTGGCATTTGTAGATTTATAGCAGTCCTCGTTTTCTCAACTTTGACAGCGCATCTTCGGCAGCCTGTTTTTCTGCATCTTTCTTACTGCGACCTTTACCCTCGCCGTAGAGTTTGCCATCCACATAAACCCTAGAAATAAACTCTGGAGCATGATCTGCCCCACCTAATTTTTCTGTGGCATACTTTGGAGGAGTTGTTGCTCCATTTGCCTGCATTAGTTCCTGGAACTTGTTTTTGGAGTCAATGTTTGAGCGAACTGCCATCACATCTTTTGGCACAGAGTCAAATAGTTGCTCTACTAAAGGGCGTAGCGCCTCAATGTTTCGACTATTATCTAAATAGTAAGCACCAATCACCGCTTCAAAGGTGCTGCTAAGAAGATTGGGATTCTGATAACCACCATCGCGAATTGCACCTTGTCCCAAGCGCATTCTGAAATCCAAGCCAACTTCAACAGCAAATCTAGCAAGCTGTTTTTCGTCTACAAGTGCTGCTCGCCGTCGTGTCATCTCATCTTCTCCCATCTCAGGATTAACCCGATATAGGTATTCACCACTAATGAAGTTAAGAATTGCATCACCAAGAAACTCTAGACGTTCATTATCTCCAACTTCTCCAGGGTTTTCATTGATATACGAGCGATGAGTGAGTGCTCGGCGTAGAAGTTTCTCATCATTAAACATCAAAAGCTTATGCATTTTCCTCTTCCTAATTAACTAAAGCTGATTTGTGTGCGAAACTGTTGAGGTGGATAGAGGTTGTTCCCACGAGAGTTTTTGCAATGCCTCAATCCAAACGTTTAATTCTTGTTTAGCCTTGTGTCTATCGATTAATTCCTTTTTCTGGTGAGCAATGTAAGTATTCCGAAAGTTGTTAATTCGCTTGATAGTTTCCAGAAGTTTGTGTCCTCCTTGAACCTGAAATTGGGTACGCAGGACTGCAAAAACGCCGTCAATTTTTGTAGTGCAATTCAAGGCATAGTCTAGGCACGATCGTAATAATCCAACCAGAGATCGCCCGTCATTAGACACCAGTGTCCGCTTCAGGTTTTTTGCCAGTTCACGATACCTTTGCTTTGATTTACGATCGACCCCATCCAGATCTGGCTCAAACCAGGCTTTTTTAGCATCTACGGTAGTGGGCAACTCTGGCTGAAGACGTTGCACGATGAAGTCTTTTGCCACTTCATCGATAGCACCTAGCAAGGGTGTGAAGACTGATGCATAATTCATGCCCTCTTCGTTTTCACAGAAACAGAAGAGCTTCATAGCTTGCTCGACGACGCGGCGATGGTGGGGAGAAAGGGTATTCAGAATGGCTAGGTCGATTGGATTATCCACCACTGGTGTTACTTTATCTGCCGAACCCAACTTGCGGCTCAATTGAGTTTTCTTAGACGGTCTTTGTTTGGACATATGTTGAATTTCGTTGCTAGATTTTTATTAGCATCGGAATATCAAACATAAGCAAGAATGCTCCCTTCTATAGGGGAACTTACTAACTTGCTACCTACTGGTAAACGTCTCAAGCGCACTATCTCTAAGCCCCACACCAGCGCATATCCAGTATGCTGAACCGGCGTTTACCTAAAATAGAACCATCCGTCTCAGATGAACGCTGAACCAGAATACTGGACATGCATTAATCTGGGAATCAGAGATAGTGCCCATGAGACGAACATCTAGGTGTTGATATTCATCTGCATAATTGAATCAAAGCATAGGCGATTCTGATCGTCAAGAGCGAAAAGTAAAGTTTTCTACGCATCCTATCGAGATTATCTGCTTGCGTTTTCACCGACGACTCAGAGGTCGGGTAAAAGAGCGAGTTTTAGATATATCCCGCTCTCTCCCCTCAGAACCGTACGTACAACTTTCACTGTATACGGCTCAAGCAATGTCTTGAGATTCAGTGTCTCCGATTCTTAACAACCCTTACGGCTTGTCCTGACGGTTACGTTTACAGACCGAAGCCTGTACCTAACTTTTCCCGCCAGTTAAGTCTCATCTCACCTGCAATCAAGACCATCACCTGTCCCACGTCTGCACCCTTTCGGGTTAGGCACTAGCCCTATCTGCCCCGTTATGAATTCCGGTTACCTTTCAGTTGGCAGCATTCGCGTCTTGGGACATCCTGTACCCTCTAGAGGCTTCAGCTTTGGTTGCCCATCACTTACCTGGAAATGACGGCATTTCCAGGACTCTATCGGGGTTTCCTCGTTTCGCACGGGGTGGAGATGTGGTTGCCTTAGGACTCCTCTTTACTCCGGGGGCGAGGTGTTCTCAGTCGATATTTAGACGCTACCGACCCTCATTTGCCCCAAAATGCTCGTATCAGCCATTTTTTAAGAGTTGGAGCTGACAAGCTTGCTCGTGCTCCAACTCTTAAAATTTCGAGCACCTAAATTAACGAAGCCTCATCAAGGATTCACTCACGTTATCCCTAGCAATCTTGCCCTAGCCCTCTTACCGAGTTTGGCTCTCAGCTTGTTGGACACTTAACCTCGTCTGCTGATGCTACCCTCCCATTACTGGTTGAATATTCCGAGGCGGACATCTGCCTGAACACTGGCAGGGAAGGACTTTCAGGAGTCCTTCCAACTCCCCCGAACGACTTCGAGTCGCGCGGCTAACTCTTTATTAGAGGGAAATTTTGGCTCTTCCGGCTTAAGTATGCTTAATTGCCCTAGGACGACCTAAAAGTACTGCTATGCAAGGCTTTTAGCGAAAAAATAAGTCTTTAGAGTTCTTTTTGCAGGACTTAAGGCTTGTAAGCATTGGTATGATAGGGTT
>JBEIGU010000217.1:0-4772 GCA_040381765.1 Leptolyngbya sp. | reverse complement strand
GTTTGAAAAGGGCTGTGCCAGGTATAGTTCGCCGCCAGGGGGCAGCTAAAATACTGAATTTTGCGGTGATTATCCTACTCCATAGGTATAGTTTGAGACTCTCTTTGGCTTTTCAAACAATCTCTTACGGCGGTTCAAACCGCTGCTATCCAGGGTCAGTCGGCCTTCGCAGACTGACCCATAACCCGCGTAGGCGGGTTTTGCCTGTCTAGGCGCGGCTTCTAGCCGCCAGCGTTGAGAGTTTTTTCAGTCAACCAAGTCTATCAGGTATTCAGTTGCTGACTAATTAAGGTGTAATACAGACCTTGTTCATCCATTAATTGTTGGTGGCTGCCTTGCTCTACCAGGACCCCCCTATCTAAAACCAAAATATAATCAGCGTTACGAACAGTGGATAAGCGATGGGCAATAATAAAAGTTGTACGATTTCGACTAATTTGAGCTAGATTACTCTGAAATCGCCTTTCTGATTCAGTATCTAATGAACTAGTAGCCTCATCAAGAATAAGAATTCGAGGATTACCTAGCAATGCCCTAGCAATGGCAATGCGCTGACGTTGACCTCCAGAGAGGGTAGACCCCCTTTCGCCTACCTTTGTACTGTAGCCCAGGGGTAATCTCTGGATAAAAGCATGGGCCTCAGCTAACTTGGCTGCCTCTATGGCAGCTTCTAATGTTATCCCCTGGCGATACAAAACAATATTATCTAATATCGTACCTGAGAATAGAAAACACTCCTGAGGAACTATACCAATCTGGATTCTCAAGGAGTAGGTTGATACATTCCGAATATCATGTCCATCTACTAAAATTCGTCCTTGGGTGGGATTGTACAACCTTTCTAGAAGCTTAACCAGGGTGGTTTTACCTGAACCACTGCGACCTACAATTGCTATGGTTTGACCAGGTTGAACAGTAAAGGAGATATTTTCTAGGACATTCTGATCGGTTTCCGAATCATAGGAGAAAGTAACTTTCTCAAAGGTAACCTGACCATAGATTTCAGGCAAAGTTAGGGCTGACTGCTCTGAAGTCTGCTCTGGTTCGGCTTCGAATACATCATTTAAGCGTTCAACGGAAATTAACACCTCCTGTAACTGATCCCAAAGGTTAGCTAAGGCCACTACTGGGTTCAAAATGTATCCAATCATCATATTAAAAGCAACGAACTGACCAACAGTCAATTCATTTAGAATTACCATTCTTGCCCCTAACCAGAGCAAGGAGGCAGTAGCAATAACGTTGACTGTACGGTTTATTGTTTCTAAGCCAATGCCAAATTTATAACCCTTAAAAGTAACATTTTGGAATTGGGTAACAGCACCTTCCCACTGCCACCGAACCTCCTGTTCTACACTGGCTGATTTAATAGCGGCAATTCCATTGATTAATTCAACTAAAATAGAATTTTGATTGGCTGCCTCTTTAAACACCTTCCTAGAGATATCCCTCAGAAAAGGGGTGGAAATCAAGGTGATTATGGCAATGGGAGGAATAAAGAGTAAAATCAGCAGAGTTAACCCAATATTATAATAAGACATCAAAACCAGATAAACAAATCCAGTAAGCACACTCAAGAAAGTTGCCATCAGTTGACTTACTAGAAAGCGTTGAATTTTTTGATTCTCTTGAACCCGAGTGATAATATCACCAACTCGACGAGTATCGTAAAACTTTAGGGGTAAGGAAATAGCATGCTTAACAAAGCCAGTTACCATGGCTAAATCTAATCGGGTTGAGACGTGAGCTACCAGGTAGTTTCTCACGGCTTCCATAGCTATTGCCCAGAAACCAAAGACAAAAAGACCTACGGCAAAGACGTTTAGTGTCGATAAGCTCTTCTGGACAACTACCTTATCTAAAATAATTTGGGTAAATAATGGTGTTATTAAACTAAAAACTTGAACTAAAATAGAAATTACTAAGATTTGAAATGCTAGGGGAAAGTAGGGAATTATTAATCTGGCATATCGCCCTAGAGAAGCTTTTTCACCACCTGTTGATCTCAAGTTTGCAGTTGGCTGTAAAAGTAAGGCGTAGCCGGTCCAGCCCTGTTGAAACCTCTCCCTTGAGATACTTCGCTTACCTTCAGCAGGGTCGGCAATTATAATAGCGTTTCTAGCGATCTTGTAAACTACGATGTAGTGATCTCCCTGCCAGTGGGCAATCCATGGAGTTGGTTGTTTAGCGATCCGATCTAAACTAGCCCTGACCGGTCTAGCTTGAAAACCAATCAGTTCCGCCGCCTTACTCAAACCCTGTAGGGTAGCCCCAGATCGTCTAACGTTCGCCTGTTCCCTCACGGTACTTAAGGATACGGATTTACCCCAATAACGGCAGATCATAGCCAAACAGGCCACTCCACAATCGGAGGAATTTTGCTGCTCAATCCAGGGAAACCGGCGAAATCGACTTAAGATTGAGCGACGATACCCTAGCCTGGGAAAGGCGCTGGCGAGGTCCTGGTTACTATTAGTTCCGTTAGCTCCGTTTTCCCCCCGACTTTCTACGAAGGGCGCTGGGTCAACTTGATTGACTTTTAAGGGCGCTAGGAGCTTGACCCTGTTGTTAGTTTGGTGAACAGAACTAGCGCCTCGGGGGTTTCTGCTATTTTCATAGGAGTTTGATAGCCCTAAGTCATTCAGGGCAGACTCCAATGGTGAGCCCCGACCATCAAGATCTTCTCTAACTTGAGTGGCTAAGAAGGAAACAAATAGATCCGTATCAGCTTGCCAGTCTAACGGTAAAGCGGTAGCTTGTCTTATCCAATATTCACCAATATAGGGGGGAGTACCCTGGTAGCTAAGGATCCTTCCTGAACGTAACCAGAATATTCCAGCCTGATCAGGGAGAAAATCCGCAATTTGGGTTTTGGCTGGGACCAGGCAATCCTGGACCTGGTGGGCTAAGGCTCTGAGATCGGTTCCTGAGATAGCTTGAAGCCCCTGGGCTGTGCGGAGAAATGCCGTTCGCTGATATTCGCAGGTCACGGCAGATAGGTAGACCTGGAGTTGGGGGTATTGACCTAACCAAAGGGATAGAATATTTCGCGGCAGACAATAGACGTGGCCATTGGTTATACCCAGAGCTCGATAGGGCACCTGGGCCTGGGGACAAAGTAAATCGTCTGCTCCAAACCATTCCCCGGGGCCCATGACGCGAACCGTAACCTCGCGCCCCCTGGAGGGATCATTAACCAGAAGGCGGACCTGGCCTTCACCGATAATATAAAAATCCTCAACCCCATAGCTAGTAGATGGCGCTCTCCCCGAGGGGATGAGGGACTTCCCCAGGCTTAAATCTAACCTTTCAAATTTATCGACGAAGGTTAAGGAATCCGCCTTGATCCCTGACGCCACCCATATATTGGACAGCATTTGTTGAATGGGGGAGAGTTCTAGGGAATTGACTGGTGGTACTGACATGAAAGCAAACTTCAATCTACTATTAAAAGTTTAACTTAAACCTCGTCTATGTTCAGATCTGGCAGTTTTCAAGATGGCTTGATAGAGACTGGGGTTCTCGTCTCACAAACCGTTTAAAGGTAACCGTTTACATCCCCCTCATTTGAACGAGGAATCCAGGATTGCAGCGCTTTAGCCGGGGGGAGAAGTGAATCATTACGTTTGTTGCACATGGGCCAGATAGTCTGCTTCCGTCCGGGTCTGCCCCACATTGGCTTGAATGCCTGTCATCTCATCCAGACAGATGATACGCTCCCCTTGGGCATCGGCCTCCGTTGCCCTTAGGTAAATCGCACAGATGTCTTTCACCTTGTCATCGAAGTCAGGGTCGGGGGGGGATTGAGCCAGTAGCCTGACTGGTGCGGTTTGAGGTCTGCTTCTGCCAGTAATCGCCCGACATGACGCGTCGAGATCGTCTCGACAATGCCCTGCTTGATCAGTTCATCGGCCAGTTCTCGATTCGTCCACTGACTAATCGGGCGACCATACTCACTCGGTGCATCACAGGCAAGCTTGAACAACTGCAGCACTTGCTCTGGTTCAAAGGTCTCAGGCGCACCACTGCGTGCTTCATCCTCGAAGCGTTCAAGCACCTCCCGGCCCCCAGAGTGCCCTGCCAACCAGCGTTGTCGCCACAACCGGGCAGTTTGGTGGCTCACCTGCAACTGTCGAGCTATCTCGCGATGATTCTTGCCCGCATCGGCAAGCAGGATAATTCGGGCTCTCAACGCCAGTTGTCGAGCAGTATTATGACCCTTGATGAGACGTTCCAATTGCTCACGTTCGTCTGCTTCTAACTTCACGGGGGGTGGGGCAAGTCGGGGCAAGGCACTCTCTCCATTCATACTCCTATTCTGATAAGATGATAACTTACGCCCTAGCCTACTAAGGCTTGGTTTCAGGTATAAGTTTTGTTTGCGATGCAAGAGTTTGATGCAAGAGTTTGTAGATGGCTTAGAAGGGTTATCCGTAACTCAGGATCAGGTTATTGATTACCTGAGGTGCAATCGAAAGTTAAAGGATTTGTATCGTGAAATTTTGATCGATCAAATTATTGATAGGGTTAGCGACGAGCAAAATGTTAAGGTGGCGGCTGAAGAGATACAAGCCGCATCGGATCAATTCCGCTATGGCCAAAAATTAGAGAGTGCCACCCAGACCCTTGCCTGGCTAAAGGACCAACTGTTGACTCCTGAAGACTGGGAGCGCGGTATCAGGGCGAGCTTGCTCAAACAAAAGCTGGCTAATCACCTGTTCGGTGATCAGGTGGGGGTGTATTTCGCTCAGCATAAGGTTCAGTATCAAGTC
>JBEIGU010000216.1:0-4777 GCA_040381765.1 Leptolyngbya sp. | reverse complement strand
TGATTCTTGCCCGCATCGGCAAGCAGGATAATTCGGGCTCTCAACGCCAGTTGTTGAGCAGTATTATGACCCTTGATGAGACGTTCCAATTGCTCACGTTCGTCTGCTTCTAACTTCACGGGGGGTGGGGCAAGTTGGGGCGAGGCACTCTCTCCATTCATACTTCTGTTCTGATAAGATGATAACTTACGCCCTAGCCTACTAGTTTCTAATTTCAATATCCGGTAATCCATAGGCATCGATCCAGGCAATTCGGGTAATACCCCGCTTCTCGGCGACAGTGCGAAGGGCTGGGCGAGAACTGAATTCACCAAGATGCACCTCTGCCCGGACTAGGCTGGCGGACTGGCGAAGTTTCTGGGCATAGCTAAAGGCGGCGGCCACAGCTTGAGGGTCAGTGGGGACTACCAGCCAGTCACTGGCGGGGGCCCGTTGGGGTAAACCGCCTTTTCTCCCTAGACACTTGTGCAGCACTTCGCTGTTAAGGACGAAGCCAATGCCAGGAAAGCTTTTACCTTCGCTATGGAATAGCCCTAGGAGATTGTCGTAGCGTCCCCCCTGCCCCAGGACCTGACAACCTAGTTCAGGGCTGCTGACCACCTCAAAGACCAGACCAGTGTAGTAGTCAAAGGTTTGGATCAGACTCAAGTCAAGGATTAATTGCGGCTGGACAGCGGTTTCTGAGTTAACAGAAAAGATGTCCTGTCGTAGTAAATCCACCAGTTGTTGTACCGGCCTAAGAGCAGCCAGCGGCACCAGGTCTAAATCAGGTTGAGCCAGAGTGGCCAGAATGGTTTCTGGTTCGCCCCGCAGGTCCAAGAGAAAGAGGGCCCGATCGTAGAGATGGGGAGGAAGGTCTAACTCCCCTAGGGCAACCCGATCCAGCTGGGCCAGGGCTCGCCGCACTGGGGTACGGAGGGATTTGGGAAAGGGCTCTAGCAACATCCTGGTGAGCTGGGCATGGCCCAGAACCAGAGACCATGGCGGCAGGTTAAGATTGGCCAGGCAGTCGTTCAAGAGCAGAAGAATTTCCATGTCAGCTAGGGGCGCAGCGGCCCCCAGAAGTTCTACCCCAGACTGATAAAGTTCCTGGTGACCGGTGCCCTTCTGTCGAAAGACGTTGGCATGGTAGTACAGCCGTTGGGGGTAGGTAACCTGGGCCAGGCGGCTGACCGCAATTCGGGCAATGGAAGCAGTGAGCTCTGGCCGGAGGCCGAGACGTTCACCGCTGGGATGGTTTAGCTCGATCACCGCGTTTTGGTCGATCGCCCCCCCCGCCATCAGGGTATCTAGATGCTCGACGGTGGAGGTGATAATCGGGTGGTATCCCCAGCGTCGAAACACCTGCTCTAGGCGGTCTTCAATCCATTGCTTCTGGGCAACCTCGAGGGGTAGGAGGTCACGGGCGCCGGTGGGTGGCTGATAGACCATACTATTGCTGCTTTCTTCCAAAGAGGCCAAACAATCCGGGGGATCCTGGTTTACCCTGCTGGGCTCCAGGGGGGCCGGGCCGGGAAGCGGCACCCTGGCCGGTCAATTGACTATTCACCGTCCTGGCCGTGGTGTCATCAGGATCAATCTCCAAAGCCCGTTTCGTGTGGATGCGGGCCATGGTGGTCTGACCAGCCTTGAGGTAAAGGCTGGCCAGGTAACCGTGGCACTGGGCATTATTGGGGTAGGTTTTCAGCACCTCCCGCAGTTCCACAATGGCCCGTCGATAGTCCCCATCCCGTTCAAACTCCTGGGCTCGCTTCAGGTAGCTAACCAGAATGTTGGCCTGGGTCTGCCGATGGGGGGGCGGTGGCGCCGGGCCCGCGGGGGTAGCTGGGGGGGCAGTGGTGGTCCCAGAAACGGAGGGAGTCACTGAAGTAACTGGAGTAACGGTGGCCGCCCCATTGTCGCGATCGCTGGTGCGGTAGAGATAAACCAGATTCAGCTCACTCAGCTCCGCCACCCGTTCCGCCACCTGGTCTAACTGGTCGTATTGGGTCACCGCTATGGTATTGACCGCTTGACGGTAGGCCATATCCAACTGGGGGGCTTGGAGCAGGGTCTGGGCTACCTGGCTCACCAACACCGGTGGACTACTCCCCCGGCCCAGGGCCTGGCCCTTCAGTTTCAGCATCAGCTGGTGTTCCGTCGCCAGCTTTTCCTGGCTAAGTACTTCGTAGGCAGGGTTAACCCAACGAGACAACCAGTCGCTGGCCCGTTGGGCGTCGCTATCCTGACTAGTGGCTTGACTATCGGGATGGAGGCGGCGGGCGATGGTCAGATACCGCTTTCGTACCGCTCGGCTATCAGCCGTAACCGGTAAGCCCAGGACAGCATGGTGATCGCTAAAATCCAACTTAAAAAGTCCTTGATTAAATTCCATAGATAGATCGAATGTCATCGTCCGTTAAGCAGACCCCATCGCTGACTGACAAAGGGCGGCGGCTAGCCCTCAGCCATGGCCTGGGAACCCCTATCAGGGGTAAACCCGGACAGGGGGCTGACCCGCCCCAGCTGCTTTACCATGGCCTCGTGGATCAGCCCGTTAGTCGCCAGTAGCCGGCCACTGGCGACGGCCAGGGGAGAACCATCGTAGGCGGTGACCCAACCCCCCGCCTCCCTGACCAGAACAATACCAGCGGTAATATCCCAGGCAGAGAGCCCTCGTTCCCAATAACCGTCAAGCCGCCCACAGGCCACGTAGGCCAGATCCATGGCGGCGGACCCCCCCCGCCGGACCCCTTGAGTCAAGTGGGTAAAGTGGCAGAACTCCGCATAGTTATTATCGACGGTTTCCCGGCGATCGTAGGCGAAGCCGGTCACCAATAAACTGTGGGCTAACTGGTCTACGGTTGAGACCTGGATCGGCTGACGGTTACAGGTGGCCCCCAGGCCCCGGGCCGCTCGAAACAGTTCTTCGTGAATTGGGTTGTAGATTACCCCCAGCACCGGTTCGCCAGCCAAAAGCAGACCAATGGAAACCGCGCAAAAGGGATACTGATGGGTGTAGTTGGTGGTGCCATCCAGGGGATCAATGGCCCAGAGGAAGTCTCCCTCCAGGTTGCCTTGGGGGCCAGATTCCTCCGCTAAAAACCCATGGTTGCCGGGTAAGTGGTGGCTCAGCACCTCCATGATCCTTTGTTCAGCGGCCTGGTCGGCCTCGGTGACCAGGTCTCCTGATCGCCCCTTTTCGCGCACACTACTCAAGTTACCCCAGTAGTGCCGCAGCACGGCGCCACCCGCCAGGGCGGCTTCCGTAGCGCTATCCAACCAGCCCTGTAGATCCTGCTGAGAACATTCCATCTAATCATCCTCAAGGGGTAAACCAAACCGAACCCGGCCTCTGCCAAAGTAACGGCCAAACTGGAGTTCGTAAACCTCATCCTCGGCCTGGGTTTCCACCTCCAGGTCACTGCGGGGATAACTGACACAGAGCAGGGCATAGCCCTGTTGACGCAGGTCCAGGGAGAGGCCCATGGCCTCCGGTTGGGCTACCTCCCCCGCCAGGACCCGCACCGCACAACTGGTACAGGCTCCGTTGCGGCAGGCAAAGGGCAGGTCTGCCCCCTGGCCCTCAGCGGTTTGGAGAATATAGCGGTCCTCCGGCACCTGCAGGGTATAGGTTTGCTGAGTGCGGCGGTGGTGAATGGTAACGGTATGGGTTGGGGCCATGGCATGGGGCCAATAAAGGAAGATAACGGGGATAGCGGGATGTCATCGTTTTTTGGTAGGATAACATTTTGGTGGTGTAAGACTACCGTCCCCTGGAGAGATGGCCGAGCGGTTGAAGGCGCAGCACTGGAAATGCTGTTTAGGGGTGACTCTAACGAGGGTTCGAATCCCTCTCTCTCCGTTGTTATTATTCCATCTTCCTGACCCGGCCACGGGCTAGTTGCTGATTCTGTCGGAGAACCACCATGTCTATTTCTATGTATGACGCCAGTGTGCCTTGCCTGTCCCGGGCCCTCAGCAACCTGGTAGGGGTTTTAGAGAAGGCCGCCGCCCATGCCGAAACCCGGGGTATTGACCCCACCGTCTTGATCCAGAGCCGCCTTTACCCCGACATGTTTCCCCTGGTGCGCCAGGTGCAGATTGCCACCGATCTGAGCCGTCGGGGGGTGGCCCGGCTAGCCGGGGTGGAGGCGCCAGCGGTGGAGGACAGGGAAACCAGCTTCCCAGAATTGATCCAGCGCCTGCAGGGGGCGATCGCCTACCTCAAGGACTTTACCCCCGATCAGATCAACGGCACGGAGGAAAAATCCATCACCGTTCCCATCGGCGGCGGTCAGTCCATGACCATGGCCGGGTGGCCCTTTCTCTCCTTTTTCGTCCTGCCCAACGTGCTTTTCCACGTCACCACCGCCTACGCCATCCTGCGCCACAATGGGGTAGAGCTGGGCAAGCGAGACTTTCTCGGCCAGCCTTAATTAACTTGAGTTTGGACTAATTCTGTAAAGGAAGGCAGTCTAATGAGTGGCACTGACTGCCGTAAGGTCAATGAAGTAGAAATTCGATTGACCCTATGATTTTCAACCAACTTCAGCAATTTCGCCAAACCCTGTACAACACCCGGGGCAACGCCAGAGATGCCGTCTTTGATCTGATGGATGCAGTGCCAGGGTAATCGCATCTTAATTGGCTAATCACGATACAGACAGATTGCTCACTTTCTGAAGCAAGAGCAGATTTACTGGTTCTTCATCCGTGATCACGACTAATCTCATACTGATACTGCATTTTGGGTTATATGAGACATGTGAAATGAAGCACAGAATACCGTCTTTTG